>CALNGU010000001.1 GCA_939800445.1 uncultured Bacteroidaceae bacterium
AATATTAAAACAAAACTTCTGAATATACTTTACTCACCGAGACATAGAACTTTTCCCGGCGGGTGATGGAAGTTTGCGCCTATCGTCATCGGTTTTGCTCCCTGACGCATTAGCGGGAATGCCGGAGTGTGGCAGTGGGGACGCATGATATGCCCTCCTCCACGCCGTAAGTCATCTGAAGAGACTCCCCACCAACCAAAACAATTGGACGGGATAAACAACGAGGACATTCAATAGCCTATGAGCAGGATACCCTTAAGCGGCAGGCGCAAACGACCCGAAATATACAATGTCTCAAGAAAAACGTAGACTTTGTCGTAATCATCGTGCGAGCGATATGTGTTGCGTACAGCTAAGACAAGGTAGTCCACGCCAAACATCATGCAGGCTTGAAAGATGTCCTTAAGGAATTGGTTGCTCTCAGTCGCGCGCCCAGCTTCGACCTCAATGACCGTCCGCCCGTCGGCACTGATTGCATCGGCGTAAAAGGATTTGTCCACAGAGTTGTTCACGCCGAACAGCACGGGGACATCAATCTTGTCATCACGCCCCTTGCCCGTCTCAACGCGATAGCCCTCCTCCTCCAATAACGGTTGCGCCAAGGCAAGCACTTGGTTGGACTTCAACTCATGGGTGGCAGAATCAATATCACATTCGATAGCTTTGAAACACCTAATCACAGCATCCATCGCAGGCGTAATGCCCATGGAGCGGGGGAAGAACTGAAATCGTATCATCGGATTAATTTATATGTCCAGTCAAAATTGCTACAAGCTGCTCGTCCGACAAGACTATGTCTTCGTCATCTACAAAGAAAATGATGCCCTCGTCAATCTTTCGTGCCTCATCCGAGACATAGCTGCAACCATCAGGCAGCAAGGCTCGTTCAAGAGATATGGTGGACAACAGGCAATAAGCCCCGTCAAAGAGTACTTCCCGAACGGGATATTCCATATCGTCAAACCATATCGTTGAAAATCCGTCAATATTCAAGTTGTCCTGCCGCATAATATCCGAACAATGTTTCACCCGCTAAGGTAGCAAATACCAAGAAGATGGCAATCACGCGCAACAGTAAGCAATGCGTGAAATAAAAAGCAGCGTTTTGTTTGCCAATTCCGAAATTAGGCATACCTTTGCATCCGCACTTCGGGATGTAGCTCAGCCCGGTTAGAGTACGCGTCTGGGGGGCGTGTGGTCGCTGGTTCGAATCCAGTCATCCCGACAAGAAGTGATGAAAAAAGGCAGGTCTGACGACCTGCCTTTTTTAGTCCATTGCGCTTTGACTATGCACCAGTCATGGTCTTAACGAAATGCTTTTCAGATAGTCCAGTGCCTCACGGTAGGTATCCAGCTTCCAATGCATACGGCCGCCAAGACGCGACACATCCATGTTGTCCTCGAGGTCACGGATTTTGACAGCTGTGGCAAGGCTGTTTTGCCCCACGCGCTTGATGAAGTCCATATAGTCCTCACCTTGCTGTCTCGTGATGCTTTGCAACGCGACAATCACATCGATGTCAAACATTTCCCAAAGATCAGAGAGGGCAATTGCAGTGTCCTCTATGACATCATGCAGCAGTGCGACAATTTGCTCCCGTGGGCCATTGCAATGCAATGCCACCCGAACTGGATGGAGCAGGTAGGGAGCACCAGCCTTATCCACCTGTCCAGCATGGGCTTCCGCAGCCAAAGAGAGTGCCTTGCCTACATTCAAGTAATTGTCATGAGTCGTACCATCAGCACAGGAGTGCCTAATGATATGGCTAACTCCCTCGTTGTCTACAAAGATGAAATTACGTGCCGTGGCAGTATCCCCACCTCGACACGCAAAAAAGTAATTTCCTCCAAGATAAACAACCTTGGATCCAGAATCAAGCTCCTTGCTTTCGGAAAAGGCAATGCGCTCGGCAGTCGCGTAATCAATGCCACTCATAGTAGATCAAAACAACGAGACAACCAAGTATATCCCAGCCGCCAGCAACGCGCTGACGGGAATCGTCAACACCCATGCCACGAGCAGGCTGCGTGCGATGCCCCAGCGCACGGCGGACAGACGTTTGGTCACGCCCGTGCCGATGATTGCTCCCGAGATGGTGTGCGTGGTGCTCACGGGTATGTGGAGTATCTCGGTGAGGTAGAGGGTGAACGCGCCGGCAGTCTCTGCCACGACTCCCTCGAGAGGTGTCACGCGGGTGATTTTCGTCCCCATGGTCTTGACAATCTTCCATCCGCCAGACATCGTGCCGAGCGCGATGGCTGTGAAGCAGGCCAACGCCACCCATCCCGGCAGGTCGTCGATGCTGCTCACGCCCATGGCAAGCCCTTGGGAGTGCGCCGCTATCATGGCTGCGGCGATGATGCCCATGACCTTCTGGGAGTCATTGAGGCCGTGCCCGATGCTGAAGAGGGCGGATGAGACGAGCTGGAGCTTCTTGAACCACTTCTCGGCCACGTGTGGCTTCGCATTGCGGCAGACATTGAGCACTATGAGCGTGAAGAAGAATGAAATCACCGCACCGATGAGGGGGGCAAGGAAGATGAAGGCGATTATCTTCAATATCACTTCGCTCTGGATGGCTCCGAAACCGTTTGCCATTATCGCGGCACCTGCAAAACCTCCGATGAGGGTGTGCGACGATGACGAGGGGATGCCTTTCCACCACGTGAAAAGATTCCAGATGATGGCCGCTATCACCCCGGCAAGGATGATTGGCAGGGTGATGTAGTCCTCGTAGACCGTCTTTGACACCGTGTTGGCTATGCCGAAGCCGCCGATGATGTACTTCGCAATAAAGAAGGCAACGAAATTGAAACCGGCTGCCCACAACACTGCCTGGAACGGCGTGAGGACTTTGGTCGAGACAATCGTCGCAATCGAGTTGGCCGCATCGTGGAAACCGTTGATGTAGTCAAATATGAGGGCCAGGACTATGATTGTTATGAGTAATTCCATAAACGGCGCGGGCTGTTAGGCGTATTTGACAATCAGGCTGCGCACGACCTTGCCGACGTGCTCTGCGGCATCGGTGGCACGCTCAAGCTCATGCATGATTTCCTTTATCTTGACCAGCTCGATGCAGTCTGTTTCCTCCTTGAAAAGCTGGTGGATGAACATTTCGTAGACATCGTCCGCCTTGTTCTCGATGTCGTGCAGCGTGGTGCAGATGTCGAGCAGCTGCTTGTGGCGGTTGCCGAATTCCTCAAGCTCATCCATGGCCTGGCAGATGCAGTCGGCCGCCTGCTTGATGAGCGCAGCCAGTTCGCGGCCGCTGTCAGAGACGGCCTTGGGAGCATAGATTGCTATGCGCTTGGAGCTGCTGTTGATACGGTCGGTCACATCATCAAGCGAAGACGTGAGGCTGTGGATGTCCTCGCGGTCAAACGGGGTGAGGAATGTCTTGCTCAACTCATGAATGATGTCATTGGCCATCTTGTCACCTTGACGCTCGATGTCCTTTATGCGCTTGTAGTAGTCGGACCATGCCTCCTCGGTGTCATGCTGCAAGCTCTCGACAAGCAAACCTGCTGCCGATGCGGAGAACTGCGCCAACTGCTTGAACATAGGGAAAAACTTCGTCTCGCGGGGTGCAAAACGGCTCAATAAAGAATTCTTCATACGTTTATTAATAATTAGTGGTTTTTGAGTTTAGCTCTGATGACTTCGACTATCGCCGGCAGGAGCGAAATGAAGATTATCGCCACGATGAGCAGCTTGAGGTTGTCCTGCACGAAAGGCAAGTCGCCGAAGAAATATCCGCAATAGACAAAAGCGGCAACCCACAACGCTCCGCCGACAAGGTTGTAAAGCATGAAATGGAAGTAGTTCATCCTGCCCATCCCCGCCACAAATGGGGCAAAGGTGCGGGCAATAGGGACGAATCGGGCAATGACGATGGTCTTGTTGCCGTACTTGCGGTAGAAGTCATGCGTCTTGTCGAGATAGCTCTGCTTGAATATCTTGGATTTGGGGTTGCTGAACAGCCGTTTGCCTAACGAGTAGCCTATCATGTAGTTGCACAAATCGCCCAAGGCCGCCGCAGCAAAAAGCAACAAAGCCAAGGCATTGACCTCCAGAGGCACGCCGGGCAAAGCCGTCAGTGCGCCTGCGACAAACAGGAGGGAGTCGCCTGGCAAGAAAGGAGTCACCACGAGGCCCGTCTCACAAAAAATGATGAGAAACAGGATGAGGTAAGTCCACTTGTGATAATCGCTGATGATTTCGACCAGATGTCGGTCGATGTTGAAGACAAAGTCGAGTAGAAAATCCATGGCAGTGTCGGTGTCAGGCTGTTCCGCTTAGCTTTGCTGATTCGATTTCAGAATGTTTATTCGATTGGACAGAAAAAAGGCGGGCTTCCCATTCTAAAAAATGAAAAGTCCGCCTCAGTGTTAGCCTAATTATTTAGATTGACTGATCCACTCCATTGCCTGCTTGGCAGTAGCTTCGTTGGGGTCAATCTCAAGGATCTTCTGCCAATATGGCTCTGACAACTCAAGTTCTCCCTGCTGCACGTAGTAGTAACCGAGATACCTCAAGCACTCAATGATGTTGGCTGGAGCTGATTTTTCGTTGGCTTGCAGTATTGCGAGAGCTGCCTCATAATATGGCTTGGCAAGACCGAGCGTAGTCTCAGGGTCAGCCAAAGCATTTACACGAGCCCTCCAGAATGTTCCGAGATAGCTGTCAGGAACTCGCTGAGCTACCTCTGCGAAAATCGTGTCGGCTTCTGCAATATAACCTGCCTTCACGACACTGATGCCAGTTGCCGTGGTGTCAGTCAACTGCTCAGCAGTCTCGGGCAAAGAGGCTGCCATATAGTTGAGACGACCAAGCATAAATAAATCCTGGACATCGTCACTCTCTGCCGCCTCAAGATACTTATTGTAGCAAACGATTGCATTCGGGTAGTCCTGAAGTGACTCATAAACCGAAGACAACTCTTTCAGTATCTCTGCTGCCTTCGTCTCATCCATGCTGAGAGCTTTTTCAAACTCCGCAATAGCTTTTGCACTGCTATTTTGCTTGAAAAGCAACCTGCCATAGTACAGATGGTCAAGGTAGGAGAAATAGGTCGTATCAGGGTTCGCAAAGAAATTCTCGGCAGCAGTGACGCCCTCAGCATAGTTCTTCAACTCGTAGTTGTTGTAGACCAACATACGTTTCATCAAATGATCATCCGGGTTGAGTGTCAAGCCCTGCTTAGCCATGTCCAACGACTCCGCATAGTCCTTGCTGAGGAAAAGCAGATTGGAATAACGGGCATAGTCTTGCTCATTAGGCTGACCTGACTTCATGAAGGTGTCATAAGCGGTCTTGGCATTGCCATACTTGCCCATCTGATAGTAAGCATTACCCAATTCCCTGTCAACTCTCACATCCTGGGGGTGACGGGCTTTGTACTCCTCAAGCTTCTCAACAGAAAGCTGCGGATTGACTCCGACATAGATGCGTGCAAACTTGGAGTAAGCCTCAAAGCAATCCTTGTCGGCATTCATGGCCTGTTGATAAGAAGCTCCTGCCGAGCCGACTTTCTTATTCTTCAAGTCAATATCGCCTTTAAGCATATAAAGTTCAGCAGACCTGCTATTCACCTCATCTCCCTTATCTCTATAAAATATGGCCATCTGCATATTGTCGTTTTCCAGATACGCAGTACCGATTGCCGCAATGAGAGAAACGTTCTTTTTGTTTTTACCCTTCAACAATTCCTCATAAGCCTTGGCTGCACCAGATGGGTCGCTTTTGATTGTTGTAGCAATCTGATCCACCTGCTTCTGTAATTCAGGATCGAGTGCCTTCTGAGCTGAAAGTGTTGTTGCCATGAATAATGCGCAACAAGCGACAACTATTTTCTTGTAATTCATCATAAGTTATATTGTTTTTATCCTATTCATCTTTCACTGTGACCAAGCGGACAGGCTGGGTGGCGGGGACTAAACCGGATTTAAGGACTATGCGCTGTCCCTTGTCACTCGTCAAGAATGTCATAAAGCCTGTTGGCAATGCCATCCTCGGGTCATTAATCAGAATGAAAATGTCATGTGTCAACGGATATTCCTTCAGAGCCAAATATGCCTGATAAGGCTTCCTACTGTTTTCTTCATCAGGTCGTACAGAATAGCTGACCGACATCACGTTGACCGACTCGTTGAATGTGAGCCTTGTCGAATCGGCTGCATTCCCAATCCAATTGACTCCTATCACCCCTAAAGCATCGGGATTCTTGGAGACAAAATCAATGACATCCTCGTTTCGGTTGAGAGCCTTTAGCCCTTGCGACAATTGTCCACCCTGGCAGATTGAATCTATAGCGTAGCGAATAGTACCAGAGTTAGGGTTGTCAAAGACTACCTGCATCTCACCAAAAGTGGAACTCTTGTCAAGCTCGCTCCACTTTGTAATTTTACCAGTAAGAATATCCTTGAACTGATGTACAGATATCAAGGTATCCTTATTTTGTTTGTTTGTGATAAGCGCAATGCCTCCTACGGCAAAGCGGATTGATTCTGGGAAAAATTTGCGGGCGTTGAAAGAAGCCACTTCCTTGTCTGTCAAACTGCGATTGGCAATGACCAGCCTCACGCTGTCCTTAATCAGAAGATTGATAGCTTCGACCTCGCTGCAATAAATGGGAGTGACGGTAGCCTCAGGCGTGAGAGCTTGGTAGACTTGCAGTTCCTCTTCCACTATCGGTTTGAGTGTCTCGTCAACTGCAATTGTAATCTCACCAGAATAAAGAGTCTGTCCGTCACCTTTGTCCTTTGGCCCGCACGCAATAAGCGTACAGGCCAGCAAGGAACATAGGTATATGCTTTTTCTTTTCATCAAAAACATATCAGATTAAATCCTAGAATTACTGCAACTTGAACCTAATTGGCAAAGTGTAGTAAACCGGGACAGCACGTCCATTTTGCATACCAGGAGTCCACTGAGGCAATGTCTGCACAACCCTGATGGCTTCCTTGTCGCAATAGGGATCCAAAGAGCGGACAACCTTGATGTCGCCTACGTGACCGTCAGCCTTGACGACGAACTGCACGACAACCATGCCTTCGATACCATTCTCCTGAGCAATTACAGGATACTTCAATTCTTTGGCGATATACTGAAGCAACGCTTGCTGTCCCCCAGGGAATTCAGGCATCTGCTCCACATGGACATAAGGCTTCTCCTCTTCAACAGGAGCTTGAGTAATGGTCTCCTGCAGGTCGGCGATGTCCGCACCATTAAGTTCATCGTTACCTTTGACGTCAGCGATAGAAATCTGGAGTTTGGTCTCAGCCAACTCATCCTGCGATCTCAATTGTTCATCATCGGGCACTTCCTCGTCCTTTTTAATGACAGGAGGCGTAAACTTGATGGTACTCTTCAACTTCGGTGGAGGAGCAACGGGCTCTATTGGTTTTACAATCTCTTCCTGCTGCTTTACCTCTGGTTCTTCAAGGGCAGAGAGTTGCGTGACTTCCGTCATCACCTCTTTCTTCTCAGGCATTGCCATCTTGATAAGTTTTGGAGCCGAGAAGCCTACTACGGCTACGACTGCCACAATTATCAAAGCGGCTGTTTGCCTTCTACCCAAGTCACTGCGCATCTTGTATGCGCCATAGCTCTTATTACGATTTTGGAAAATGAGCTCACACCATTCTCTTGAAACTAAATCGACTTTTGCCATAATTCTTTCCTTTTTATCTGGTGAGACCCATTAACCTTCAAACTGTGCAGCCTGGGCTGACAGAGCTCCCTTTTGGACATAATTGTCAATCAGGAACTGATCACCCTCGGTTATGTCAACAATCACATATTTACCAATGCTGCAGATTTGCATCTCGTCCAAGGCATCAATAAGATTCGCATATGTGGCCTCGTCAGTCGCCTTAATGATGACAGTCGGAGTGTCTTTCGCACCCTTGACTTCAGCCACTTGCTTCTTGTACTCTTCTTCGTCCAATTCGAGATTATCTTTCTTCTTCTTCAGTTCCTCCACTTTCTTGACTGCGTCATAGTTTTTCCTGAGCAGCACCGAGCGGATTCCCTTTGCCGTGTAGTTGGTCTCCTTCAAAGAAGTGTAATCCTCGTAATTAGGCTCGCCCTCGTAATAGTACAACTTGTCATCAGCGTCAAGCAGCAAGGTGATGGCCTGAGATGCCTTGACCTTGTTTTGCTGTTCCTCTGTGATATTCTTGTCGTTGGAAGGCATACTAATCTCCATCGTCTGAGGTTTGCTCAGAGATGTACAGAGCATGAAGAAAGTGATGAGCAGCATATTCATATCGACCATCGGTGTAAAGTCGACACGGACGGTCATCTTTTTCTGTTTGCTGCCTTTACCTTTCCTGCTGCTGCTTCCTTCTTGTACTTCAGCCATATCTAATCCTTTCTATTATTCGTCAGAAACGCTTTTGAGAGACGTTATGAGGTTGTAACGGTTCTCTTTCAAGTCCTGAAGCGAGTTCATCACATTTTTAATAACTGAGTAAGGAGTGCTTTGGTCAGCCTTTATGGCTATGCGCAGGTCACGGTTGGTAGCGCGTGCACTGCTAATCCACACCTTGAATTGGTTGTCCGTGCTGTCACACGGGATGCCATAGTCTTTCAAGATTTTGTCACGCTCCTCGCCGGGAAGGGCAAGGAATTGCTTCATGCTCTTGATAGGCACACCAAACGTCTGGGCTTTCTTGAACTCATTGAGCTCAGCATCGTTGAATGTAACCCCATAGGCTTCACCGACCTTGGTCAAAGTCTGTATCATGTCTTGTTGTTTGTCCAAGCTCAGGAAAATCTTCCCCGACGGGTCTACCAGGATTTGCAGGATGTTGGTCTCTGGTATCTTGATTTCCGAGACAGAGGCGGGCGTAACGACCTGTACAGGCTCTTTCTTGACGAAAGTAGATGTGAGCATGAAGAATGTCAGCAAGAGGACTGTCACGTCACTCATCGCCGTCATGTCTATGAACGTGCTCTTTTTTGCTATCTTAGGTCTACCCATAATGATTTGTTCTTTAAATTAGATTATTAAATGAACGCATCAGATTAGTGAGTAGCGTTGAAAGTCTCTACGATAGAGAAACCTACCTCGTCGAGGCTGAATGTCAATTTGTCGATCTTGTTAGTAAAGTAGTTGTAGGAGATAACTGCCAATGCACCAGTCAAGATACCGAATGCAGTGTTGATAAGTGCCTCTGAGATACCAGTTGACAATGCGACTGAGTCAGTACCACCACCAGCACCGAGGGCTGCGAACGAACGGATCATACCTACGACCGTACCAAGCAATCCCATCAACGTACCGAGCGTGGTGATAGTTGCGATGATAGGCAAGTTCTGCTGCATCATAGGCAATTCAAGAGCCGTAGCTTCTTCAAGTTCCTTTTGGATAGCGATGACCTTCTGCTCCTTGGTGAGCTCGGTGTTCTTCTCCATCTCGTCATACTTGCGCAAAGTTGCGCCGACAACGTTAGCTACAGAACCGCGCTGCTTGTCGCAAAGAGCTTTTGCAGTTGCCATGTCGTTCTTTGCAAGAGCGTCCTTGATGTTGGCAACAAACTTAGCGAGCTTGCCACGGCCGAAAGCTGAACGGATCGTGAAGTAACGCTCGATGCTCAACGCGATGACAGTCAACAGCAAAGTCTGGATGACAGGCACGACGATACCACCTTTATAAATAGTGCCAAGGAAGTTGCCTGGGAGTGGGTGGTTGTCCGGGTTGTTGTCCATGAAGTTTCCGGGATCACCGAACACGAACTTGTAGATGCAAACTGCAATGATGAAGCAGACGATGATTACCAAGCCTGCGGCTTCGATACCTTTAAAACCTTTTCTTTGCTTTTTGTTAGTTTCCATAATTGTTTTGTTTGTTTGTTGTGTTTATAAATTAATTAATCTTCTCTTACCATCGCATAGCCGCATAAATGCTATGCCCTAACAAAAACATACGCCCCATCAGCCAAGGGCTTCAGCAGGCATCTTCCGCACCCGCCGCACTGCGGCGACGGCAAGCGGCCATCCGCTTCACGGCTGCCCAGCGCAACGCAGGCACAGCCTCACCCAAAAACATAGGTATTGCAAATAAAGTGACATTTCAAGACTTGCGCAAGTCTTTCACATTATTTTTCCTCATTTTTTAAAAGTTTCCTACATCCGTTTACCAACGCATTTCTATCCCGTTGCATTTTGTAATACGGGCTGCCGAGTTGAATGACGGAATTGATATTTTTGCAACCGTTTGCCGACAGCACCGCAACGATTTACTTTATGGAAGAATACAAAGACTACATCGATGACATGAGGGTGGATTTCGCCTCTGTCCGCGCATTCGCAATCAACGGATGGCAACTCGACGACACGCACGGGATGCCCCACTGGCAACGTGTGGAGCGCAACGCCATGCTGCTGCTCACACGCGATGCCTCACCTGCCGTCGTGCGGCTGTTCGCCTACTTGCACGACAAATGCCGCCACGACAACCTCGCGGACATGGGGCACGGCCGCCGTGCCGCCGAGATGCTGCCATCGCTGCGCGGCACTCTGCTCAAAGGATTGAGTGATGCCGAATTCGCCGACCTTGTGACCGCTTGCCGCGAACACACGGTCACGGCAAGCACTGGCAACCCCTCAATCGACATCTGCTTCGATGCCGACAGGCTCGACCTCGGCAGGGTAGGCATAACACCCGACCCTGCACGAATGGCAACGACCAGAGGCAGGCATTTTGCCGCCCACCCCGCCGACTTCGCAAAGGCAGTGAAGGAATTTGAGAGGTGGAAAGCCGCTTCCAGGCTCCCGCTCTGACGAGAAGCACAGCACCGCACGCAAGGGGCAACGGCATCGTATGCTACAGCCAATAGCATTGCATGATTTCACCCGCAGCACCGTATGTTTTTGTCGAAAACATACGGTGCTGTCATAACAACCATCTCATGTAAAAAAGACAAACCGCCTTGCCATCTCATTGGCAAGGCGGTTTGTCTTATGGAAATCCTAATCCCGGGATAGTGTCAAAGGAGCGTCAATATCAGAAGTTGCGCCGTCAACACGCGCAGGAACATTGACAACGGATAGACCGTCGCATATCCCACCGATGGGGCATCGCAGCTGGTCGAGTCGTTGGAGAATGCCAATGCCGGGGGGTTGGTCGTCGCGCCCGACAAGACACCTATCAGCGTGTAGTAGTTGAGCTTGAAAACATAGCGGCCGATGAATCCCGCGATGAGCAATGGCACTATCGTTATCAATGCGCCGTAGCCCACCCAGATGTAGCCTTGCTGCTCGACAATGGTCTTGACGAACCCTTCACCAGCCTCAAGCCCCACACAAGCGAGGAAGATTGCAATGCCTATCTCGCGCAACATGAGGTTCGCGCTCATGGTGGTGTAGGTCACAAGCTTATATTTAGGCCCGAAGCGGCTTATCAGGATTGACACGATCAGCGGGCCGCCGGCCAAGCCGAGTTTCACCGGTTGCGGTATGCCCGGGAATGCGAATGGGATGCTGCCAAGCATGACACCAAGCGCGATGCCTATAAATATAGGTATAAGGTTGGGGTGATCCAGACGCTTCAATGAGTTGCCCAGGAGCTTCTCAGTGTGCTTGATGCCTTTCTCGTCACCGACAATCGTCACGCGGTCGCCCATCTGCAACGTCAGCGACGGGGTGGCCACGAGGTCGACACCGGCACGGTTGACACGCGTTATGCTTATGCCAAATGAATTGCGCAACTCCAGTTCGCCCAACTTCTTGCCATTGAGTTCCGGCTTCGTTATAAGGATTCGGCGCGAGATGAGCTTCGATGTTTTCGAATCCCACTGGGCATCGACCGTCTTGCCTATGAAGGCGATTACGCTCGATGCGTCCTTAACCGTCGTCACCACCAGGAGTTCGTCATTCAGATGCAAGATTGTCGATGCGTTGACAATCTCCTGTTCCATCCCGACATGGTGCACACGCGAGATGACAATGTTACGTCCGAGCAGTTCCGCCAGTTCGTTGATGGTCTTCCCCTCCAACGCCTCATTCCTCACTTGCAACGAAAGCGAGATTGCCGAGTTTTCATTGTCGCTGGTGGATGCCTGGGCTTTCTCCTCCTCTTCTTTCGGGTTGACCCTGAAGATATAGCGCATCGCTATCAACGTCCCTATCATGCCTATGACACCGAGGGGATAAGCGACGGCATAACCCATTGCTATGTCAGGAGCGTTGCCATGTGTCATGTCGCTGAACGCCTGCTGCGCCGCACCAAGACCTGGGGTGTTGGTGACAGCACCCGACAGAATGCCGACCATCGTTGTTATGGGCAGGTCAGAGACATAGAAGATGATGACAGTGGCAAGCACCCCGAGGCAGACATGGATGGTAGCCACAAGGTTGAGCTGCATACCTCCTTTCTTAAAAGCTGAAAAGAAACCCGGACCGACCTGCAAGCCTATCGAATAGACAAACAGTATCAGACCGAACTCCTTGAGGAAGTGGAGCAGGTTGGGCTGTATCCGCATCCCGAAATGGCTCAACAAAATGCCGACGAAAAGTATCCATGTGACACCCAACGATATGCCCGCGACCTTTATCTTGCCAAGCATTACGCCAAATGATATGGTGAGCGCGAGAATAAGCACCGAGTGCGCCACTCCGCCTCCCCACAAATCGCTGACTCCAAAGAGCAAGTCCTTGAAAAATTCCATAACTAACGCTTATATTTTTATATGTAAAGACCTTTTAGAATTCTTGACGCGCAAAGATAGGACTTTTATCGGCTCGCACGGCTTGCAATGATAAAAACTATGCCATCGTGTCCCGTGCAAAAAACAAGCATCCCCGGCGGCAATGCCGTCGGGGATGCTGGCAGGGCAGATGGTTCACAAGCCCAATTTCTTCTTGACAAAATCCTTGATGAATTGCTCCGTCCCAGCCATGCCAAGCACGCTGGAGTCGATGCACAAATGGTATGTGGCAGCCGCGCCCCAGGTCTTGGAACTATAGTAATTATAGTATTCAGCGCGTTTCTTGTCCGTCTTGTGGATAAGCTCCTTGGCTTTCTGCTCGTTTATCTCAAGCTGTTTGGCTATGCGGCTGGCACGCAAGGCGAGAGGTGCGCTGATAAAGACATTCACACACTGGGGAAAATCACGCAGGACATAGTCTGCACACCGTCCAATAAAGACGCACGACTCATTGGATGCCAAGTCCCTGATGACATCGCTCTGCACCTTGAACAACGAGTCGTTGCTCAAACAGTTGTTGGTCGGCAGACATCCGTCACTGATAAAGGGGAAACGCATACTGAACAGCCCCCCAAACGCCTGTGAGGCCTTTTCATCTGCCTTTTCGAAGAACTCTGAGCACAGGCCACTCTTCTCGGCGGCGAGGGCGACAAGCTCCTTGTCCATGAACTTCAAGTCGAAATCCGCAGCCAGCATACGGCCTATCTCCCTGCCGCCACTGCCCAATTGGCGGCCTATGTTGATTATGATGTTGTTTGCCATTGTCATGTATCGTTTAAAGGTTCAACCATAATATGACGTAAATATAATGATATATTCCTATAATATACCCAAGCCTGACTATTGTTTAAACCGGAACTCTTGAAAAAGTGCATGAAGATGCCGCATCCTTGCACCTCAACGCGAGGGACGGAGCGAAGCAAGCCCCCGCATGATGAACATCAGCCACGTGAACAGCACCACTCCTTTCAATATGCTTGAGATGGAGACAGCCCACCATATGCCCGGGACTCCCATGCCCAACGCCACAAGCCCCAATGCCAACGGAATCCTCAAGTAATTGCCACAGATGCTCACTATGGCAGGCGGGACTGTGCGCCCGATGCCATAGAACACACCCTGAGTGGCTATCTCAAGCATCATGAACATCTGGGAATAGCCATCAATGCGAAGGAACTGCCCTCCCGACACATAGGCGGCTTCCTCTGGAACGAACACCGAGAACAACTCCTGCCCGAAGAAGATGAAAAGGACTGTGCCAAACACCCCGAAGACCGATGTCATCGCAAGCGTGCGCTTGTAGGCTTTCACAATCCTGTCGCCATGCCCTGCGGCATAGTTTTGTGCGGTGAACGTCCCAAGCGCGGTCGAGAAGCCCTGCGACGTGTTCCATGTGATTGCCTCGATTTGCCCACCAGTTGTGAAGGTCATCAGCCCGATGTGGCCGCCGTGCAACGAAGCGATGCGGCTGACATACATATTGGCGAAGGCAAACAATGAATTGAACAACGCCACCGGCGCACCAATCTTCACCACACGCAGCGTCGCTTTGCGCTGCAACCGCACCAGGAGTTTGAAATTGTCAAGCAGCTTGTCCCTGCGACGCATCTGCAAGGCAAACAAAACGACGACCAGCATTTGCGCCAGGACGGTCGCGACCGCCGCCCCGTCAGTCCCCATGCCGAAACCGAAAATGAACAATGGATCAAGCAGCATATTTGCCACCAGACCCGTGCCGCTTATATAAAAAGGTATGGAACTCCGCCCGCAGGCGTTGTAAATCCCCGTGAAAGCAGATGCAAGGAAGATGAACGGGACACCGATGGCGACAATCCGCATATAGCTCACCGCATCCGCGCTTATGGACGGTGCGAGACCATAGACACTTATGAGCGGCACAGCAAATACCGCCAACAGGACTGCCCAAAACAAAGACACGATGACTGCCAACGTGATGTTGTGCGAAGCAAACAACCGCGCCTCATCATACGCGCTCTTGCCCACCGCCTGACCGATGCTGACCTCCGACCCGACCTTGCACATCAGCGAAAATGAAGCCGACATCCAGGTGAACATCCCCACCGAGCCCACCGCCGCGTTGGCCTCACTCCCTATGCGGCCGACCCAAAACATATCGGTCAGGTTGTAGGCCATCTGTATGAACGACGTCGCCATTATGGGCAGAGCCAACCGCACCAGACGTGCCGTGATGCTGCCTTCGGTCAGATTGTTAACTCCTTTCATCGTCGTCATGATAGTTCGCCCCATTTCCCTTTGGGAGTGCAAATGTAGTTGATTTATAGTTTTTATTATACCTTTGCTTGAACTAACTATATATCCCCGCAACAAACCATGACACGCTTGGAAACAGAAGAACAAGTCGTCAAGATGCTCAAGACTGTCTACGACCCGGAAATACCCGTGGACATCTATGAGTTAGGACTCGTCTACAAGATTGACGTTGCCGACGACGGGACGGTCAACATCGACATGACGCTCACCGCACCCAACTGCCCGGCAGCCGACTTCATCATCGAGGATGTCCGCCAGAAAATCGAATCCATAGAGGGAGTAAAGGCCGCGAACATCCAACTCGTCTTCGAGCCAGAATGGGACAAAGACATGATGAGCGACGAGGCCAAACTCGAACTGGGGTTTATGTGAACCGCAAACACTCGGCTTTATGGACAAAATCAGGAAGAAAATCTATTTCCTCTCCGATGCCCACCTCGGCTCACGTGCATTGGAGCACCGCCGCACACACGAGCGAAGGCTCGTCAACTTCCTTGACGCCATCAAGGAGGAGGCGGCCGCCATCTACCTGCTCGGTGACATCTTCGACTACTGGTACGAATACAAATACGTAGTCCCCAAAGGCTACACGCGCCTGCTCGGCAAGATTTCAGAACTGACGGACAGAGGTGTCGAGGTGCATTTCTTCATCGGCAACCACGACATCTGGTGCAAGGACTATTTTGTCGAAGAGTGCGGCATGATCATGCACCGCGAGCCAATCACAATCGAGCTGTACGGCAAGGAGTTCTACCTTGCCCACGGCGACGGACTGGGCGATGAATCACGCGGTTTCAAACTGCTGCGGACGATGTTCCATTCCAAGACTTTGCAGACGATGTTCTCTGCCATCCATCCGAGGTGGACTATGGAGCTTGGTCTCAACTGGGCCAAACGCAGCCGCCTCAAGAGGGAGGACGGCAAAGAGCCTGACTACATGGGCGAAGACCGCGAACCTCTCGTCCTCTACACCAAGGACTACCTCAAGACACATCCCGACATCAACTATTTCATCTACGGGCACAGGCACATCATGCTCGACCTCATGCTCAGCAGGGAAGCACGGATAGTCATCATTGGCGACTGGATAAAGTACTTTTCCTACGCCGTTTTCGACGGCAACGAGCTGATTCTCGACCAATACGTCGAGGGGGACAAGGAAAAGCCAGTGCTGTAAACCCGCACACCACCACACTCCTGCAACAGGGCGGACAGGCAATGAGCCTGCTTCCGCCCTTGTTTTTTCATGTCGCACGGCATTCTATCGTGCCAGCGATGCACCCTAAGTTGCACGCCATCGCTCAAAAAGTGAACGACACGACGTGAAAAGTCTATTTTTAACCTGAAAATACATAATTTCAACCTAAAAATATATAGACTTAACCTAAATCTATATAATTGCAGTCTAAAAATAAAGTTTTCATGCGATGCCAATGACTTCACGCCGCGATTGACCAGGCTTGATGCCGCACGCGGGACGGGCGGACTGGCAAGGGGGCAGGCGGCGCAGTGCGGCTTGCCGATGTTTGGCTATGGAGGAAAAGTGCATAACTTTGCACCAATCAAACGACCACTATGTCCAAAAACAACTACTACGCCGTGTGGGCAGGCCACAATCCCGGGGTCTATGACTCGTGGGCGGCGTGCCTTGCGCAAGTGAGGGGCTACAAAGGGGCAATCTACAAAGGCTTTGCCACGCGGCAGGAGGCTGAGGAAGCCATCGCCGGCAACTATGCCGACTATGTCGGCAAGGCAAAGCGTGCTCCGAAGCCACGGGTGGTGACGACCGAAGGCATCATCGCCAACAGTATAGCAGTCGATGCCGCGTGCAGCGGCAACCCGGGCAAGATGGAGTACCGTGGGGTCTACACCGCCACAGGACAAGAACTTTTCCACTTCGGGCCTATCAAAGGAACGAACAACATAGGGGAATTCCTCGCCATCGTCCACGCCCTCGCGCTGATGAAGCAGAAGGGGTGGGACCTGCCAATCTACAGCGACAGCCGCAACGCCCTGCTCTGGATCAAAGGCAAGAAGTGCAAGACCAAACTGGCACACACCCAGGCGACGGCACAGGCGCACGACATGATTGCCAGGGCTGAACGGTGGCTGGCCGGCAATGAATACACCAACAGGATAATCAAGTGGGAAACGGACAAATGGGGGGAAATCCCCGCAGACTTCGGGAGGAAATGACGGCGGCGGCAAGCGATGCACGTCACGCCGCACTCAATCCTCCAACGCCTCGTAAATGATGTCCTGGATTTTGCTCCTGATGCCGAGCTTGGCAAGTTTGTTTGTCAGACCGTCAGGGTAGACACGGTTGCTCAGGAAGATATAAATCAAATCATTGGCAGGGTCAACCCACACGCACGTGCCGGTGAACCCGGTGTGACCGTAGACACCGCCCGGCGTGAGCGGCGAGCAGGGACTTTTGCGGTTGTCCCCCTCGTAGGAGCGGTCAAACCCGAGCCCACGGCGGCTGATGCCCGACTTGGCAGTCGTGAACAGGCGGCAAGTTGGCAACGACAGGTAAGTCCTCCCGTCAAAAGTGCCGCCCGCAAGAATCATCTGGTAGATGCGTGCCAGCTCTTCCGCCGTTGAAAACATCCCGGCATTCCCCGACACACCGCCAAAAAAGGCTGCCGAATCATCGTGCACATAGCCTTGCAACCGCCCGCGATGCAGGAAGTCGTCGGTGACGGTCGGCACAATCTTGCTGGCAGGATAGTGCTGCAAGGGGTTGAAGAACGTGCGCCGCAGCCCCAGAGGGTAGAAAAATTCACGGTTGAGGTAGGTGTCCATCGGCTCACCGGTTATCGCCTCGACAATCTCCTTGAGAAGAATGAAGCCGACACAACTGTAGGAATATCTTTTTGAGCGCAACTTAGAGTCCGCTATCATCTGGAGTGCCTTGGCGCGATATGCGTCATTGACGAACATACCCTCAGCCACTTGCCAACGAAAGTCTCGGTTGTAATGGCGGCCAAGATAAGCCTCATCATAGTCGAAATCTGACGGGACGTAGAGATTCCTCCCTATCCGCCTGCCATGCGCCCCATCACGGCGGTAGGAATAAAAGGGGGCGGTGAACGAAGCACTGTCCAACGCCGCCGCGAAGAACGGCAACGACGGCATCAGCCCCGACTCGTGGAACAGCAGGCTGCGGATGGTGATGTCCTCCTTGTCCGACCCTTTGAGCCATGGCAAGTAGTCAACGACACGGTCATCCAGCTTGAGCCGCCATTGGTCATAGAGTTTCATGACCGCCAGCAACGTGCCTGATGTCTTGGTCATAGAGGCGATGTCGTATATGTCATCAAACCTCACAAGGCGGCTGTCACCGTATTCATGCGTGCCAAAACATTTGTCATAGACTGGTTTGCCGTGCCTCATGACGAGGATTTGGCAACCTGGATAGGCTTGCTCGGTTATTCCCCACACGGCGACCGAGTCGATGCGGGCCAAAACGTCGGACGACATACCCACGTCCTCCGCCCTCACCTGCCGCTCGGTCAGGTCAGGCAGGAGGTCAAGGCCTGCCCCACCCCTGGCAACACCCGGGATTGTCATCGACAGCCTGCCATCAGCACGTTCCAACCCACAGATGACACGGGCGGTGTGCTGCTGCACATAGTCTTCGGCAACGTGGGACAAAACCATGGCGGAGGATGCCGGTGCTGCTTGCTTCCATTTTTCCACTTCTTTCATCGAGGTGAAAAAGACAAAGACTTTCGATGATTTCGGGATTTGCTTCAAAGCCTGCAACGCCCATGATGGGGTGGAGGCTGATATGGGTACTATGACAGTCGGATAAGCCTGCAATGCCTCCGCTTTGGCATTGAACGAGGCGAGCGACGAGAACGCATACACATCGACATTGGCAAGCTCATCCATCTCACTTGCAAACGGTTTGACCGCTGCATCAAAGCGTACCACCGCCACCGCCTGCCCTTGCCGCATGACGGGAAGCCGCCCGTAGTTGTCGCTGACGACTGTCACCGCCGCCTTGTGCAAGCGTTGCATCAACTGACGGGACGCATCGTTGACAATGCGGTCGTAGAGACCAGCCGCATCGATCTCCTTTTTGTCCTGCACACCCATCAGGAACTTGAAGGCAAGCACTTTCCTGCATTTCGCATCCAGCTCGGCGGCCAAAGCCTTGTCATGCCGCGCCGCATGGACGACTGCATCAAGTTGCGGTTTGACGGGGACGGGGGAAAGCACTACATCGTTCCCAGCCTGCAAGGCTTTGAGGCAGACGTTCTCAAATCCGGCAACGCCTTTCATCGCCAACGCGTCGGTGAACACGAGCCATCTGAATCCTATGTCGTCGCGCAAGACATCTGACACCGGGCGCGACAGCGATGACGGCAAACCCGGCGTTGGGTCGATGGCAGGCACAGAGATATGCCCCACCATCACGCCATGAAGCCCGGCTGCGACAGCTTGCCTGAAAGGGTACATCTCAATGCTGTCAAGCCTGGAGCGGTCGTGTGCGACCTTGGGAAGAGCCTTGTGCGAATCAATCGATGTGTCCCCATGGCCTGGGAAGTGCTTGAGCACCGACAAGACTCCGGCACCCTCAAGCCCCGAGGCAAAGGCAACCGCCTTGTCCGCCACCCTGGCGCGGTCTTCGCCAAAAGAGCGTGTGCCGATGACCGGGTTTGCCGGGTTGGTGTTGACATCGGCGACAGGCGCAAAGTCTATGTCCACACCGATAGCCTTGCATTGCCGTCCGACCTCACGACCGAGTTCCTTTATCAAATCGTTATCCGCGATGCAGCCCAGCACGGCATTGCGCGGGAAGGATGGCACCGACTTAATCCTCATCCCGAGCCCCCACTCGCCGTCAAAACCTATCATGGCAGGGGTCTTGGCGAGGCGGACTACCATGTTGTTCATGGCGAGATGCTCCTCAAGCGTGCCTCCGGAGAAGTATATTCCACCCAGCTTCATGTGCTCGATGTAATCGCGCACGGCCTTGCGGTTGGCATCGTTCTGCTGCGGGGCGACATTGACCATAAACAATTGGGCAATCCGTTCACGGTGCGACATCCCGTCCATGACCGAATCCGCCCATTGCAGCGCACGCTCATAGTGCTGCGGCGAGGTGTCTATCCCCTGAGCAACAGCCGCCGCCAACGAGATGAGGGAAGCCAACAGGAAGGCAAACAATGATTTTGCTCTCATGGCCGGTTATTTTTTCTCAAATTTAAGGTCGAAACGCCCGGCATATACCCCGTTCTTGCCCAGTTGCATGACTGGCACGGCACGTCCCTCGGCGTTTTCGACATACTCGGGTGCCGCCATATAGGTGTGGGAATGACCGCCCAGCACCAAATCGATGCTCGAAGTGCTGCCGACCAATTCACGGTCACAATAGGGAAGGTTGGCCGAACAGTCCATGCCAAGGTGCGACAGGCAGATGACAACGTCACAACGCTTGCGCTCCTTCAGATAACGCGCCGTGCGCTCTGCTATGCCATAGGGCGGGACAAACTTCATCCCCTCATAATTCTTCGCCTGCACCAGCCCGTCGGGACAAGCCCCGAGACCGATGACACCGATGCGCAGGCCAGCTTTCTTTATAATGAGATATGGTTTCACCAGACGGCGCAACTTGGTGCGGGAGAAGTCATAGTTGGTGCATACGAAAGGGAAGTCGGCCTC
Source organism: uncultured Bacteroidaceae bacterium (assembly GCA_939800445.1). Classification (GTDB taxonomy): domain Bacteria; phylum Bacteroidota; class Bacteroidia; order Bacteroidales; family Bacteroidaceae; genus Avibacteroides; species Avibacteroides faecavium. The sequence continues at coordinate 20,683 of CALNGU010000001.1, forward strand.
CTCCATCAATTCCTTCAAATTGTCCAGACCGAAATCAAACTCATGGTTGCCCAAAGTTGCCGCGTCATAGCCCATCTCGTTCATCAGCTCCACCTCTACCTCGCCCTTGAACACCGAATAGAAAGGCGTGCCTTGGGAGAAGTCACCGCAGTCAAACAGCAAAACATTCTCCTTCTCCGTACGCACCTGGGAAAAATAAGCATTGCGGCGTGCCGCCCCTCCCATGTCAGGATAGGACGGGTCGGTGGCATCGAATGGCTCTATGCGGCTGTGCGTGTCGTTAGTGTGGAGGATAGTCAGCTCGACAACCTGCGCCACCGACGGCACTGCGGGTGACATGGCAAGCAAGACCAGCGGCAGGATGACGCGACTGCATACGTCGCGGGAAAAACAGTTCAGCATAACATTCATATAATATAATGGTCACTTGACGAATATCCGCCTGTCGGTCTTCGGCTGCACCGCCTTGCCGTCGGCGGCAAGAGCGGTGACGTGGCGGATGAAGACATCCCTGAAGAGTTCGTCGTCGGGATAAACCGCACGGGTCGCACGTTTGAACGCCGCCATCCCGTCGTTGCCCTCAGCCACATAGTCAATCGTCACCACGCGGTAGGTCGCATCGGCATCCACCTCGCGTCCCCCGACCGTCGCGTCCAGCAAGCCGCCGTCACGCGAGACGGTCAGCCGCACCTCGGCACTCACCCCTTCGCCGCCGAGCCGCGCAATCTGCCCGAACAGTTCGGCGACCGCCGTGCCCGGCATATCGACGATGCAGAGCGTGTTCTCGAATGGCAATATCTCAAACGCCGTGCCCACCGTGATTTCCCCCTCGGGCAAATCCTTGCGCAACCCGCCGACGTTGATGACGGCAAACGCCACAGCAGGGTCAAGCCTGCGTCCCTCGTCCATCACCATGTCGGCCACCGTGTTGGCCAGCACGTTGTAGTCGCGCCCGACCTCGCACCGCATTGTCGCGGCAGACGAGCCTATGACGGGCGACATCTCCTCCACGAGGTCTTCCTTGAAATCCTCAATCTCCTCGACCATGTCGTCATCGACGAAAAGGTCAAACGTCGAATCCATGGCCACCCGCCCCCCGTCCACGCCGACGAGTGCATAGCCCGTGCGGCACGACACCGCCACCAGCGACAGCAGGATGAAAGGGAGCAGCCAAGCTGAAAACTTGCGCATAAGGTCAATCATTGTCAGTAAGTGGCACAAAACTAAGTAATCCCAGCATACCTGGCAAATTATTAACGCCCGCCTCCCCGCCGGCGCGGCTCGCCGTGAAAAATGGCAGAGCAGCGGCAGAAAAACACGGCAAGTCTTTGCCAACTCGCAAATAATCACTTCCTTTGCAGCACTTTTGTCGCAACCTCTGCCAATCAAGTCCAAAGGCAAAGCCGGCACGTTGCGTAGTTAATGACGAATAAAACAAACGAAATTATGAAAATGGACTTTATCAAAGTTGCAGAAGAGGCATTCGCCACTGCAAAAGAACTGCCCGAATTCAAGGCAGGCGACACCGTAACAGTAGACTACCGCATCACCGAGGGTAACAAAGAGCGTATCCAATCCTACCGTGGCGTGGTCATCAAAATCAGCGGACAAGGCGACAAGAAGCGTTTCACCGTGCGCAAGATGTCAGGCAGCGTAGGCGTCGAGAGGATTTTCCCGATGGATTCACCGTTCATAGACAAAGTGACGGTCAACAAGATCGGTAAAGTGCGCCGCGCAAAACTCTACTACCTCCGCAAACTCACGGGCAAAAAGGCTCGCATCAAGGAGAAAAGGACAAACAGCGCTACTCCAAAAGAGCAATAACACCCAAATTCATGATAAATGCGAGGGGATGGTCAAGGCCATTCCCTTTTTTGTTTCCACCCGCACCGTCCCGCCTCACGCCCACAGCACCACGGCACGCCTGCTTGACTGGCGGCACATAGACGCAACAGGCAAGCCCGCGGGGCAAACACGGCAAGGGGAAAAACCATAAGCGTGCGGAGAAAAACCACATCAGGCCAGACATAAACTTGCATACCTCGGCGAGCAAAGTAAAAACAAAAGTTTTGAACGGTCATTCAAAAGTTTTGTTTATATAAACAAAAGTTCTGAATATTAAAACAAAACTTTTGTTTTTACTTTACTCACCGAGACATGGAACTTTGCACGGCGGGCAGTCGAGGTTTATGCCTGACATCAACGGCTTTGCCCCTCATGGCATCCGGGCAGATGGCGGGGGCATCGCCCGTGGGACGGCGGGCTTGCATCCACGACAGGCACAAAAAACAGGCGGGGCTGCGCCTCGCCTGCTTTCATGTCCTGATGCCTCGCGTGTGCGGCAGTGCGCCGGGCGGAGGGGACACCATATTTATATAGAGGGTCACAGGGGGCGTGCCGCCCGCCGCTCACCCTATCGGCTTGACGTAGGAACGCCGACGCTTGTGCAACTGTTGGTCGAAGTACTGCCACTGCGACTGCACCTTGGCATTGGCAGCCAGTTCGGGGTTGGTCTCGGCATACTGCACGCCCTTGCGCTGGTAGATGGGGATGAGGTCGGTGAACAGCAGCGCGTTGACCCCCTTGCCCTGGTAGTCGGGGTGTACGGCGACGAGGAGGAAGTCTATGACCTTGGGTTTGCTGATGAACAGTGCCTTGAGCAGGTGCCACCAACCGAAGGGGAAGTACCGCCCCTTGGCCTTTTGCAAAGCGACCGACAGCGACGGCATCGTGATGCCTACTCCCACGAGCTTGCCCTCGGCATCGGTGATGAGGGTCAGGAAGTCGAGGTCAAGGATGGGCAGATAGGTCTTGATGTAGAGCTGGACCTGGCGGGGCGACAGCTCGGAGAAGCCGTAGAGGTCGCGGTAGGCCAGGTTCATGAGGTCAAAGATTTGCTGGCCGTAGTCCTTGGCAATCCGCTTGCCCGACTTGTACTTTTTGACTTGCAGGTTGTACTTCTTCTTGACAATCTCGGCGATGCGCAGGTGCTTTTCGGGGATGGCATCGGGGACGAAGACTTTCATCTCGACCCACTCGGCATCTTGCCCGAAGCCCATGCGCTCGATGTGGCGGCTGTAATATTCGTAATTGTACGTCGCCGACATCGTGCCCAGCTGGTCGAAGCCCTCAACGAGCATCCCCTCTGGGTCGAAATCGGTGAAGCCCAACGGTCCGACCACCTCGGTCATGCCCCGCTGGCTGCCCCACTGCTCGACCGCCGCAATCAACGCTGACGAGACTTGCTCGTCGTCGATGAAGTCTATCCAGCCGAAGCGGACTTGCCGCTTCCCCCACCGCTCGTTGGCACGGCGGTTGATGATGGCTGCCACGCGGCCGACGAGGCGGCCGTCTTTGTAGGCGAGGAAGTAGTCGGCTTCGCAGAACTCGAATGCGGGGTTCTTGTCCTTGGACAGCGTGGCGACCATGTCGGAATAGAGTTCGGGCACGGCATAGGGGCTGTCTTTGTAGAGTTGGTAGTTGAAGCGGATGAATTTGCGCAAGTCGCCGCGTGTGGCGACTTTTCTGATTTCGATTGCCATTGTCTTACATTAATTTCACATCATGCGGCACGGGACTGCCGTCGGAATGATGCAGGGGCGCGAAGACCCGTATTTCATTAAACAGTGCAAAGTTAGGTCAAAAATCCATTTATATCAAAAACCGCCGCACATTATGATGACAAACGGGCGGCGCGAGGGGGCAAAACGGATTATTTTGGATAGTTTTGCAGCACACTAACGACAAAAAGACAAAATGCTGTTGCCATTCCTTGACGAAAACGAGATTGAGGCGGGCTGCGACGAGGCAGGACGCGGCTGCTTGTGCGGGCCGGTATTCGCCGCAGCGGTAATCCTGCCGCATGACTTCCGCAATGAATTGCTCAACGACTCCAAACAACTGACCGAAAGGCAACGCTACGCCCTGCGGGAGGTCGTGGAGAGGGAAGCGGTGGCATTCGGCGTGGCATCGGTGTCAAACGAGGAAATCGACCGCATCAACATCCTCAACGCGTCGATACTCGCCATGCACCGCGCGCTGGATTTGCTGCAGGTGCGCCCGACATCGGTGCTCGTTGACGGCAACCGGTTTAAGCCCTACAGCGACATAGCACACAGGACGATAGTGAAAGGGGACGGGAAATATGCGTCAATCGCCGCCGCGTCGGTGCTGGCCAAGACCTACCGCGACGACTATATGGACAAGCTGGACAAGGATTTCCCCCAATACGGATGGGGGAAGAACAAAGGCTACCCGACAAGGCAGCACCGCGCTGCCATCGCCGAGTGGGGCGTGACGAAGCACCACAGGCTGAGCTTCAATCTTTCAGGTGGAATCCTTCTAAGGTTTGAAGACGGGAACTGATGAGTTCCAAGCGGTCTTCCAGGCGTGAGATGTCCTGGATGACTTTATCCTTGTATTCCTTGTTTTGGACTATCATTTCCGAAATCATCTTCTCAAGGGATGTCGGCAGCACGAGATTGTTGCGCTGCGTGCCCGGGTCGGTGTCTATCGCGCTGTCTGACGACGAGAGGAGACGCATGGCGAGCTCCTGCTCTGGCATACCGAAAATCTCTGCCAACCGCCTGATGCGGGTCAAGGTCAGGTCGGTCTCACCGTACTCAATCTTGCAATACGCGCTTGTAGAGATACACAACAAGTCGGCCATGTGGTCCTGGGTTATGTTGTGTTCCATCCTGAGCATTTGTATGCGCTTCCCTACTTTCTTCTTCATAGCATCCACTATAAAATACATTTGTACTGTCCCAAAATCCTGAAGCACCTGCCGACGCAGTGGCGACTAAGCGCGTCTGCCACATTCCCATGCGGTCCAGTGCATCGCCATAAGCAGTCAATGTGCATCATAATTTGGTATGTTTTCTCTCGACAAATATAGTAACAATTCATAACACTCAAAATATGTGTCCAAAAAGTCACTACTTGTGGTGAAACTACCAATCATCTTGGGACACGGAGTGAATAGCAACAAGCTACGTGCAAAGATGCCCTCCCAACACGGCCGCACCCGACCGACGGATAGGAGGAAAGCCATGAACAGTATGTCCAGCCCCGTGTTTAAAAATCCAAATCCAGCAGCACCACACGCCCTGCCTCGAGCGAAGCTGGAACGTCAATAACCCTCTGGTTGGCACTGCCCCGGAACAAAAGGGTCTCGTCGCGCAGGCTCTCGACATAGCGGCCATCGACCAGCACGTCCACTGACCTGAGCAAGCGGACAGTGCGCTCGTCACCCAGCAATGCCTCGTAGGTGAAGCCTGTGTAGCACCATATCGTCTTGCTGGTGCGTGCCTTGATTGCCTCGGCCAGTTCTGCAAAGCCTTCGGGCTGGAACATGGGGTCGCCTCCGCTGAACGTCACGTCGGCAAAGTCGTCGGCCATGACCCGCGAGAGCAGGTCATCGACCGGCATCATGCGTCCATTTGCCATGTTCCACGACTGGGGGTTGTGGCAACCGGGGCAGGCATTGGGACAACCGGCAGCATATATGGCCGTGCGGAATCCTGGGCCATCGACAGTGGTGTCATCCACGATGTCGAGGATGGACAATCTCGCCGCCATGGCTCACTCGGCTGAGTGGATCACCCTGTCGTTCAACTCGGCAAGTTTCGCCTTGTTCCAGCGGTCGGTCGTGCCGACAAGATAACCTGTGATGCGTTGCAAGCGGTCGATGCGCTTGCCTCCGCAACGGGGGCATTCATTGAGCTCGGCTGCGGCATTCTCATATCCGCAATCGAGGCAACGGTTGCGCGTGTGGTTGACCGACCCGTAACCCATATTGTAATAATCCATCATGTCAACGACACGCATTATCGCCTCGGGATTGTGCGTCGCGTCGCCGTCCATCTCCACATAAAAGATGTGCCCGCCACGTGTCAAATCATGATAGGGTGCCTCGACCTCGGCCTTGTGCTTGGCTGAACATTTGTAGTAGACGGGGACGTGATTGGAATTCGTGTAGTAGTCCCTGTCGGTTATGCCGGCCATCACCCCGAAATCCTTGCGGTCACGGCGCGTAAACTTGCCAGACAAGCCCTCGGCAGGTGTGGCGAGGACGCTGTAGTTGTGCTGGTAGGTCTCCGAAAAGCGGTTTGCCGCGTCACGCATATACGTCACTATGCGCAACCCCAAACGTTGAGCCTCGTCGGACTCGCCATGATGTTTGCCGACAAGGGCGGTGAGGCATTCGGCCAGACCGATGAAACCGATGCCGAGCGTGCCTTGGTTGATGACGCTGGCTATGGTGTCATCGGGGCGCAGGTTCTCGCACCCGAGCCAAAGGGACGACATCAGCAGCGGGAATTGCTTGGCGTAGGCCGTCTTTTGGAACTCCATCCGCTCATGCAGTTGCCGCGCCACGAGTTCAAGCACAGCATCCAGCTTGGCAAAAAAGGCATCGATGCGCTGCCCCGCGTCAGCCACTCCCATGCACTCGATGGCAAGACGGACGATGTTGATGGTAGTGAACGACAAATTGCCACGCCCGATGGAAGTCTTGGAGCCAAATCGATTTTCAAACACCCTCGTGCGGCAACCCATCGTCGCCACTTCGTGACGATAACGGCACGGGTCGTCGGCACGCCACTCATCGCTCGTGTTGAACGTGGCATCGAGGTTCAGGAAATTGGGGAAGAACCTCCGCGCCGTCACCTTGCAGGCCAGACGGTAGAGGTCATAGTTGCGGTCGGTCGGAAGATAGTTGACACCACGCTTCTTCTTCCATATCTGAATAGGGAATATAGCGGTCTCACCGCCCCCGACACCCTCGTAGGTGCTGCTGAGCAATTCGCGAATTATGCAACGTCCCTCGGCCGAAGTGTCTGTGCCGTAGTTTATCGAACTGAACACCACCTGGTTGCCGCCACGCGAATGTATGGTGTTCATGTTGTGGATGAACGCCTCCATCGCCTGATGGACCCTTGCCACCGTCTTGTTGACGGCGTGCTGCACGAGACGCGGTTCGCCCTCAAGACCGTCAAGGGGGCGTGACAGGTAGTCGTCAAACTCCACATCGCAGAGATGCGTCAAATCCTTGCCCGTCAACTGCCCGAGGGTCTTGACCTCCTCGACGTAGGTCTTGCGGACGTAAGGGGCGAGATAGAAGTCAAAAGCAGGGATGGCCTGACCGCCATGCATCTCGTTTTGCGCCGTCTCAAGGGATATGCAACACAGGATGCTCGCCGTCTCGATGCGCTTGGCCGGACGCGACTCGCCATGTCCTGCGGAGAAGCCGCCCGAGAGTATCTTGTCCACCGGGTGTTGCACGCAGGTCAAGCTCTTGGTGGGATAGTAGTCCTTGTCATGGATATGTATGTAGTTACCCGCCACAGCGTCCCTGACCTCCTGCGAGAGCAAGTAGTCATCGACAAAAGGCTTGGTAGTCTCGCTGGCAAATTTCATCATCATGCCGGCAGGGGTGTCGGCATTCATATTGGCGTTCTCACGCGTCACGTCATTTGACTTGATGTTGATGATTTCAAGGAAGATGTCCCTTGTCTTTGCCTTGCGGGCTATGCTCCGCTGGTTGCGGTAGGCGATGTACCGCTGTGCGACATCCTTGCGGCTGCTCTTCATCAATTCCATCTCAACCATGTCCTGTATCGCCTCTACCGTCATTTGCGACGCACCGCGATAGGCAATGTGATCCGTGATCTGGTTGATCAACCCGGCATCCTCGCCCTTGGCCGTGTGCAACATCGCCTTGCGGATGGCCGCAGCAATCTTCTCCTCGTTGAATCCGACAATGCGCCCGTCGCGCTTGACCACTGTCTGTATCATAGTTTTGCGTAGTTTTTGTCTGTTATCAAGTCTTTAATTGTGTAACAAAAATAGTCATCCGATTCCGAAAGTTACCCGTTTCGGACAACTTTTGTCGTGTTAATTATAGTTAACACATTTACTATCAATACTATATGAATAGCAAATGGAAAACCTCAGCATTATTAGCTAAACCGACACGATTTACCAACGCATCACAGAACGACACACCTCGACGGCAAAAGCATTGCAAGTAAACGCCATTAGCATACAATGCTGGAGCCAACAGCATCGTATGCTGATGCCGATACCATCAGATGCTATCCCCAAAAACATACGATGCCGTGACCAGAGGCATCAGACACGACTGTGCACTCCACCCGGCGCACCGCCCCACGAGCCCAGAGGCATCAAGGCAGGCAAGCATGGACAGTTCTGGCAGCATCATGTGCAAACTTCAATAAAAATACGGGTAAAATACGCCGAAAAGGTAAGGTGGATTATAGACTTAAAACGTCTATTTTTGTTTCGTAATAAATCATTTATGTTTCTATAAGGCTGGTAGCCTCTGTGACAGAGTTTGCCAGTCTTCTCTTTTTGCCCCGCCGGCACGGCAAACGATGCCACAAGCACGACTTGCGATGAGGACAAAAAAAGAGGGCGACGCTTCGCCCTCGCTCAATTGTTAACCTAAAATTTTAATGCTATGAAAACACACTGCAAATATAACCACGTTTCCGTCATCAGCAAAACTTCTGCAAGTTTTTTATCAGGATAAGCAGTATTTTTAGCAACCTAAACACAATTTAGGGCTATTTATGCACATCCCAACCATTATTGTCCACGCAACGGCCACGCGAGCCTTGGCACTACCGTCCGACAACGCCACAACGACCGCAAGGCACGAGGTGGGCGGCAACGGGTGGTGCGGCGGCTATTCCTTATTAATTATTGCAAAATAACTGCATATTCGTGCCTGTGTTATGAAGTAATTCCTAACTTTGCTTGAGAGTTGAACATACAAACAACCAATTTAATTTATACAATCATGAATTACCTAACTGACAAGAAACTGACCATCGTCGGCGCAGCCGGAATGATCGGTTCAAACATGGCGCAAACAGCATTGATGATGAAGCTGACCCCCAACGTCTGCCTCTATGACCCATTTGCTCCAGCATTGGAGGGTGTCGCTGAAGAGATGTTCCACTGCGGCTTCGAGGGTGCGAACATCACGTTCACGTCAGACATCGAAGAGGCTCTGACAGGCGCAAGCTTCGTCGTCTCCTCAGGTGGCGCGGCACGCAAGGCCGGGATGACCCGTGAAGATTTGCTGAAAGGCAACGCAGGCATCGCTGAGGAACTCGGAAAGAACATCCGCAAGTACTGCCCCAACGTCGAGCACGTCGTCATCATCTTCAACCCTGCCGACATCACCGGTCTCATCACCCTGCTCTACTCAGGTCTGAAACCGACACAGGTGACTACCCTTGCAGCACTCGACAGCACACGCCTGAGGTCAGAGTTGTGCAAATACTTCCACCTCCCCACATCAGAGGTGAAGAACTGCCGCACCTATGGTGGTCACGGCGAGCAGATGGCCGTATTCGCATCGACAACGACCGTTGCAGGCCAGCCCCTCTCATCACTCATAGGCACAGACAAACTGCCCGCTGAAGACTGGGCGGCATTGAAGCAACGCGTAATCCAAGGCGGCAAGAACATCATCGACCTCCGCGGCCGTTCCTCTTTCCAAAGCCCTGCCTACGTCTCCATCGAGATGATTGCAGCAGCAATGGGCGGTGCGGACTTCCGTTGGCCTGCTGGCGTTTACGTCAACAACAACGAGTTCCAGCACATCATGATGGCGATGGAAACATCTATCACCAAGGATGGCGCACACTACAAAGAAGTGAATGGCACTCCCGAAGAGCACGCAGAACTCGTGAAGAGCTACAAGCACCTCTGCGAGCTGCGTGACGAAGTGATAAGCATGGGCGTGCTGCCTCCTATCAGCGAGTGGAACAAGCTCAACCCCAACATCCAATAACACAAAGGGCTGAAACAAGACCATCAGAGGGGCATAGGGCTGCCAAACGCCCTATGCCCCTCTGTCAATTCCCGCCGGACACGACACCACAAACACAAAACACGACGTGAGACAATGAAAAAAGTCTTTGTTTACTTTGACAACATCGCCATGTGCGAGACACCCGCCCAAGCCAAGGCATTCATCGACTCGATTGACGGCTTGACCTGCAACGCACACACCGAGAAACTGCTCGAAGACCTCTTCGCCGGCCGGAAGGACTACCATGGCGAAGAAATACACTCCCTTGCCACCACCGGCTGCGGGAAGAGCCGCATAAGGATATACGATGCCCTCGGCAAAACATTGGAGGAACACCAGGAGGAGTATATGCGGCGCGAGACAGCACGCCACCAAAAGGCGGAAGCCGAGCGCACCAGGCTGATGATGGCACGCGCAAACGAAGACAGAAGCAAGATCAGACAGCTCATGCAACGGCACACCGGGACCTACCGCGTGACGATGACCATCTGGACCTACGACCGCGACCCACACAGCGGCAACTTCCCGCAAAGCGCGACCGAACAAACATTCTCATGCACGGCGGATGCCACCTGCGGGGCAGAAGCCTACGCCAAAGCCGTCATGCAGGTCATCGAGACGCACGACATCGTTGATTACGTCAACATGACCGACCCACGCTGCACCTGCGAGCCTGTGGAGTAAGCAAGAGGGAAACAGCCCGGCAGGCAAAGACAAGGGGGACGACGCGTGCGCCGTCCCCCTTTTGATTCATCGATGACAAAAGGCTCTACTTCTTCTTTTCCCCACCAATCGCATTCCACACCAAGGCGGAGATGGCAGCACCGACAAACGGGGCGACGATGAACAGCCACAGCTGCGACAACGCCACACCGCCCTCAAACAATGCAGGGCCGATGCTGCGCGCCGGATTGACCGACGTGCCAGTGATGGGGATGCAGACGATGTGCACCAGCACGAGCGTCAAGCCGATGGCAAGGCCGGCCATGTTGCCCGCACCTTTCTTCGCGTCAGTCGCGCCAAGCACCACCAGCACGAAGATGAACGTGAAGACGACCTCCGCCACGAAAGCCTGCAACGTCTCGCCCTCGCCGAAAGAGTTGGCACCAGTGCCTGTCACCCCGGCAGAACCGCCCGTCTTGAACAGCACGAAGAGGATTGCCGACCCCAGCACCGCACCGATGACCTGGAACAGCATATACATCCAGGCATCCCGTCCCGACATCCTGCCGCTCAGCCACACACCCAGCGTGATGGCAGGGTTGATGTGGCAGCCCGATATTCCGCCAATCGTGTAGGCCATCGCCACCACCGCCAGACCAAAGGCCAACGCCACGCCAAGCGTCCCGACACCCGTCTGAAGAGACTCGGGAGCACTCCCGGCAAAAACTGCGGCACCACAGCCCATCAGCACGAGCACCATGGTCCCGATCATTTCAGAAACATACTTTTTCATAAGCCCAATTGTGTTAGTTAATACTCATGCCCGCACGCCGGCGGGCGGCCACCGCCCAGTCAGGCGGATGTGCCATCAGCAAATATATGGAAACAACACAATCTTGCAACCGTTATAGTGAAAGATGTGGCAGGACAACGGGCAAAACTGCCACGCCCGCCCGCCATCAGCTCGCAAAATGTCAGCCGCGATGACATCACGGGCGACAAAATGCACCGTGCATCCCCCCACCCCGCATCGTCAGGTACAAAGCCCCGCCACGCCGTATGTAAACTCTATCCCCATCAGGGGAAAAGTTGTAAAAGGGTAAGGGAAAAGTAAAAACAGAAGTTTTGAATATAAAAACAAAACTTCTGTTTATATAAACAAAACTTTTGAATGAATATTCAGAAGTTTTGTTTTTACTTTAGGGTAAGCCACTTGGCGGTTTTCCCCTGATGAGAAGCGATTTCGTGTCAGACCATACGGGATTTTGCCCCCGCCCCGACCGGCCGCGTCACTCGTCCCAGCGGCGCGACAGCATCGACTTTTCAGCCGCGAGGTCGTCCTCAGACATCGTGGGAGTGGGGACGTCGCCCATGCGCAGCACGTCGTCGCGCCCGCAGGTGTAGTCATAGTAGGCACGCTCGCTGCCCTCCAGCGCGTCCTGCTGCTTGAGGCAGCCCTTGAGGGTCATGAATTCGTCGCGCTGCATATCATCGGAGAGCTTGACCATCAGTATGCGCCGCGCGATGGGGTTGAAATTGTAGTCAAAGCAGGTGTAAAGCCCCCGCAGGAACGGCGGGCGGTCAAACATGGGAATCTTGAGGCAGATGTTGAACAGGGACAGCTGCGGCTGACGGCTCTCGTTGAACATAAGGTAGAGGTGGCTGGCCCCGTTCATCAAGGCAAAGCCGCGATGCGTCGCGCCGTAGGCACTGTTGTGCACCACCTCGACGTGGCTGCCGTCGCCGGCCAGGGTGACGAGGTAGGGCTCAATCTTCATCGCGCACGAGTTGGACGAGACGCTGTAGCTCATGTACGCCCCGCAAAGGTTGCCGACCTGCCCCGCCGTGGCGCGCATCAGCCGCTCGATGTTGTCAAGGAACGGGATGCCGCTGTCGCCGTCCACCGTGCGCGGTGACGCGTCTATGGCATAGAGGGCCGCCTTGACCCTGGCCATCGAGCCAAGGAGCTTCTTCTTCGACAAGTTGTTGACCCACGAGAGGGCGTTGCCGATGGCATCATCCTCGTCCATGCCTGCGGCGAGGTTGCGGAAATAGGCGGGCAGCACCGTCGTGTAGAGCGCGGAGACGACGCTGGGGGGTGAAGCCTATCTGCTCGGCTATCTCCTTCATCTTCACTCCCTTGCCGCGCAGGAACTTTATACGGTCGTATATCTCTTGCAAATCTTCCATTTGTCTGTCTGGAGATTTCGAGTGTAATAATAATCATTTTCCACGAAACGCGATGTTACAACGGTGCTACAACGGCGTTGCCTCCGTTTTTCAACCGCGTTATGAAGCCTTTACATGAATATTAATGAATTGTTACTTGCTTATTAATCATTGGATATTCATTTCGCAGCCCCTCCGCGCGGGGTAATTTCGTCACAGCTAAACAGAATGGGAAAGATGGGAATGACCAATGACATACATCAGCAAACGGCGCGGCGCACGATGCCCGACTGGCTGTTTGTGCTATGGGCGGGAGGCACGGCGTTGCTCTCCTACTCGCTTGTCTACGCACTGCGCAAGCCTTTCACCGCAGCCGAGTTTGAGGGGCTGGAGGTAGCGGGGATGGACTACAAGATAGTCGTGAGCATCATCCAGCTCATCGGCTACGTGTGTGCCAAGCTGATAGGCATAAAGTTCATCTCCGAACTGAAGTCGGGCAACAGGCTGAAGTTCATCATAGGGTCTGCCGCCCTGTCCGAGGTCTCGCTGCTGATGTTCGGGGTGCTGCCAGTGCCCTACAACATCTTTGCCCTGTTCTTCAACGGTTTGTCGCTCGGGTGTATGTGGGGCGTGATTTTCAGTTTCCTTGAGGGCAGGCGCACCACCGACATCCTTGCGAGCGTGATGGGTGTGAGCATGGCACTCAGCTCGGGTGTGGCCAAGTCGTTGGGGCTGTATGCACTCGACCACCTGCACGTGAGCGAGTTTTGGATGCCGGCGCTGATCGGGGCATTCGCCTTCCCGCTGCTGTGTTTCCTCGGGTGGGTGATGACCAGGTTTCCCAAGCCTACGGCGGCCGACATCGCCGCCCGCACCGAGCGTGTCACCCTCAACGGGCAACAGCGGTGGGAACTGTTCATGCGGTTCATGCCACTGCTGGTCATGCTTTTTGCCGCCAATCTGCTGCTGACGGTCCAACGTGACATCAAGGAGGACTTCATCGTCTGCATCATCGATGTCAGCACCATCTCGTCGTGGGCATTCGCCTACATCGACTCGGCAGCGACGGTCATCCTGCTGGCAATATTCGCACTGCTGGCAATGAACGGCAACCATCTCAGGGTGCTGTGCGTGATACTCTTCCTCTCTGCCCTCGGCATGGGCACGGTGGCCTATGTGGCCGCTGCCGCAATCGAGATGCCGACGACGTGGTGGCTGTTCTTGCAGACGTTTTGCATAGACATAGCCTACTTGAGTTTCCAGACGATATTTTTCGAGAGGTTCATAGCCTGCTTCAAGGTGAGGGGGAACGTGGGGTTCTTCATCATCACGATAGATTTCATCGGCTATCTCGGTACGCTGGCCTTGCTGCTCATCAAGGAGTTCAACGCCCCGCACATCGACTGGGCATCGTTCTATGACCACATGAGCATCTATGTGGGCATCGCCTGCTGCGTGGCTTTCATCGGCTCGACCATATATATAGTTAGTGCAAAAAGCCGCAAGGGGAAATGTGCAAGGCAGGAGAGCAACGGAATCGACAACAACAATCTCATAATAACACATACCGCATGATGAAAAAGATAGAATGCCTGATTTTGGACTGGGCTGGCACAGCCGTTGACTACGGTTGCTTCGCCCCGGTAGACGCTTTCGTCAAGAGTTTCAAAGCCATCGGCACGAGCGTCACGGCCGAAGAGACACGTGCCCACATGGGACTGACCAAGATTGAAGAGATACGCGCACTGTTTGCCATAGGGCACGTCAAAGACGAATTCAAGGCGAACCACGGACGTGACTACACCGAGGAGGACGTGCAGGAGTGCTACATGGAGTTCCAGGCAGCACTGTTCGGCACATTGGAAGAGTATTCAAGACCTATCCCCGGAGTCGCGGAGACAATCAGCGCATTGCGCAAGAAAGGGATTAAAATAGGCTCGACCACCGGCTACACAGGCAAAATGATGGATGTCGTGATTCCTGCAGCAGCCAAGCACGGATACAAGGTGGATTGCTGCGTCACATCGGACAACCTGCCCGGCGGAAGACCAAAGCCCTACATGATCTACCAGAACCTCTGCCAACTCGACATCCAATCGAGGCGTGCAGCAGTCAAAATCGGGGACACCATCTCGGACATCAAGGAGGGTGTCAATGCCGGAGTGTGGAGCGTAGGCGTAATCTTCGGCAGCAACGAACTGGCATTGACCGAAGACGAAGTCCGCAATATGCCTGACAGCGAACTGAGAGAAAGAATGGCCGCCGTGCGCAAACGGATGTACGCAGCTGGTGCAGACTATGTGATTGACTCATTCAAGGAACTTCCTGACCTGATTGAATGCATTGAGAAACGAATGGAAAACATGAACCTCTAAACAACGACAAGAAGATATGAGACCTTACCTCTTACTGACACCTGGTCCGTTGACCACATCCGAAAGTGTCAAACAAGCCATGATGAGCGACTGGTGCACCTGGGATAAAGACTACAACCTCGGCATCGTCGAAGTCATCAGAAAGCAACTCGTGGAACTGGCATCAAGCCAACCTGACGAATACACTGCCGTACTGATGCAGGGCAGCGGGACTTTCTGCGTCGAAGCTACTCTGGGCAGCACCATACGCCCAGAAGACCACCTGCTCGTGGTCGCAAACGGAGCATACGGCAAACGCATGGGAGTGATTGCCAACTACTATCGATTGAACTGCCACGTGATGAACTTTGAAGAGACTGAAAGAGTCAACGCAGAAAGAATAGAAGAATACCTCAAAGCAAATCCGGAAGTGAGCCACGTCTCCGTCGTACATTGTGAAACGACAACAGGCGTGCTGAACCCGCTCGAAGAAATAGCTGCAGTAGTCAAACGCCACTCTAAAACACTCATTGTCGATGCAATGAGCAGCTTTGGCGGTGTGCCAATAGACATGGCCAAGCTCGGCATAGACTTCCTCATCAGCAGTGCCAATAAATGCATACAAGGCGTGCCTGGATTCGGGTTCGTCATTGCCCGCAAATCACTGTTGCAGCAATGCAAGGGCATCGCACGGTCACTGTCACTTGACCTATACGACCAATGGGAGACAATGGAAAAGGGGCATGGCAAATGGCGCTTCACCTCACCTACCCACGTCGTGAGGGCGTTCATGCAGGCATTGAAAGAGTTGCAAGACGAGGGAGGTGTAGCAGCAAGACATAAACGCTACTGCGAAAACCATCGTGTGCTTGTGGAGGGGATGCGTTCACTCGGCTACAAGACGCTGCTGCCAGATGAATGGCAGTCGCCGATAATCACGTCGTTCTACTACCCCAGTCAAGATTTTGATTTCAATGATTTCTATCAAAAGCTGAAAGAGAAAGAATTCGTCATCTATCCCGGGAAAATATCACAAGCCGACACATTCCGGATAGGGAACATTGGTGACGTATTCCCAGACGATTTCCGCCGTCTCGTAGATGCGATAAGAAATCTCTGAGTTTCATTCACAACAACTAAGGACCGCGAAGACAGAAGCATCAGTCTTCGCGGTCTTTTATTCTATACGCAATAGCAAAGCCGTAAGTTCCTATAAGGAGAAGGACAAAACAAAGTCCCACGACCTAACGGCCGTGGGACTTTCTAAACTATATATGGTTTTATCACTCAGCAGCCGAAGCTTCTTGCTCCTGTGCCGGCTGTTGAGCCTCGTGAGCTGCTTGCGCTTCCTCGGCAGCACCAGTTGCTTTCTTTCTTGAACGACGCGTACGGGTTGACTTCTTAGCAGAGTCCTTCATCATGTTTTCATCGTAGTCAACCAACTCGATGAAGCACATCTCAGCACCATCACCCATACGAGGACCAGTCTTGATGATTCGTGTGTAACCACCCGGACGGTCAGCAATCTTGACTGAAATCTCCTTGAAAAGCTCAGTCACAGCATATTTATTCTGGAGATAGCTGAAAACGACACGGCGCGAATTGGTAGTGTCATTCTTTGATTTGGTCAAAAGGGGCTCAACATACTTTTTAAGAGCCTTGGCCTTTGCAACAGTCGTAGTGATTCTTTTGTGCATTATCAACGAGATAGCCATGTTGGCCAACATAGCTTTACGGTGAGATGCAGTACGACTTAAGTGGTTGAATTTCTTATTGTGTCTCATTTTTATTCTTTGTCTAATTTATACTTAGATATGTCAGTTCCAAACGACAGATTCAGACTCTCGAGCAAATCATCAAGCTCCGTGAGCGATTTCTTACCGAAGTTACGGAATTTCAAAAGGTCGGTTTTGTTGTATTGCACCAAGTCACCAAGTGTCTCGACTTCTGCTGCCTTGAGGCAATTGAGTGCACGGACAGAAAGATCCATGTCCACAAGCTTAGTCTTCAACAACTGGCGCATATGGAGCACCTCCTCGTCAAACTCTTCATTGCTGTCATTGTCAGATACTTCAAGAGTAATCTTTTCATCTGAGAACAACATGAAGTGATGAATAAGGATTTTGGCCGCCTCCTTCAATGCTTCCTTCGGGTGAATGGAACCGTCCGTAGTTATTTCAAGCACCAGCTTCTCATAGTCGGTCTTCTGCTCGACACGGAAATTCTCTACTGTGTACTTGACATTACGGATTGGGGTGTAAATTGAGTCGATAGCTATCATACTCGGGTCAGTACAGAACTCTTGATTCTCGTTGTAGGGTACATACCCCCTGCCCTTGTTGATAGTCAAATCGATTGTCATCGTTGCCTTAGGATCTAAATGGCAAATAACCAATTCAGGATTTAACACTTCAAATCCAGTCAGGTATTTATTGATGTCACCCGCTTTGAATTCAGTTGCGTTCTCGATGGTCATGCTGACTTTCTCACCTTCGAACTCTTCAACTATCTGCTTGAACCTCACCTGTTTCAGGTTCAAAATAATGTTAGTGACATCTTCCTTGACACCAGGAACTGAAGCAAATTCATGCTCAACTCCTGCAATGCGGATTGTGTTGATTGCAAACCCCTCAAGTGATGAGAGAAGAATCCTGCGCAATGCATTGCCTATCGTCGTGCCAAAGCCTGGCTCCAAAGGACGGAATTCGAATTTACCGAACTTGGAGTCCGCCTCCAACATTAAGACTTTATCAGGTTTTTGAAATGCTAATATCGCCATGAAATTAATTATTATTTAGAGTACAACTCGACAATCAAATGCTCCTTGATGTTCTCAGGGATGTCTGCCCTATCAGGAATGTGCAACAACTTGCCAGTCTTGCTTGCGTCATCCCACTCCATCCAAGGATATTTGCTGTGGTTGAAACCTGCCAATGAGTCCGCTATAACTTCCAAAGACTTTGATTTCTCACGAACAGCCACGACCTGACCAGGCTTTACAGAATACGACGGAATGTTAACCACATTTCCATCAACCGTTATGTGCCTGTGCGAAACCAGCTGGCGGGCAGCAGGACGGGTCTTGGCAAGACCGAGACGATAAACGACATTGTCCAACCTGCATTCCAACAATTGCAAAAGCACCTCACCAGTGATACCTTTGGAGCGTTCAGCCTTGTTGAAGAGGTTACGGAATTGCCTCTCGAGAAGACCATAAGTGTATTTTGCTTTTTGCTTCTCACGCAACTGTACACCGTATTCTGAAGTCTTCCTTCTCCTATTGTTCCCGTGCTGTCCGGGAGGGAAATTTCTACGAGACAGATACTTGTCGGGTCCGTAAATAGCTTCACCAAACTTACGTGCTATCTTTGTTTTTGGTCCAGTATATCTAGCCATTTCTTTTCTTTTTAATTGTTTAAGTTATGATCTCATTTTGTTGCAGCCGCGATTACAGGAAGGAGATGTAATCCATAACAAAACAATCTCACGTATTAATTCAGGTGTTGAAATTAAACTCTACGTCTTTTAGGTGGACGGCAACCATTGTGAGGAAGCGGTGTCACGTCGATGATTTCTGTGACTTCTATTCCTGCACCATGCACAGTCCTGATTGCAGACTCACGTCCGTTTCCTGGACCTTTCACGTATGCCTTGACTTTTCTCAAGCCCAAATCGAATGCGACCTTCGCACAATCCTGCGCAGCCATTTGCGCTGCATACGGGGTGTTCTTCTTTGACCCCCTGAATCCCATCTTACCAGCTGAAGACCAAGAAATGACTTGCCCTTCAGAGTTAGTCAGAGAAACAATGATGTTGTTGAATGAAGAATGAACGTGCAATTGTCCATTCGCATCAACCCTGACATTTCTCTTTTTTGCTGCAACTGCTTTTTTTGCCATATCTACAATTAATTATTTAGTAGCTTTTTTCTTGTTAGCGACCGTCTTCTTCTTACCCTTGCGTGTCCTGGCGTTGTTCTTTGTGCTCTGGCCACGGACTGGAAGACCAAGACGATGGCGGATTCCCCTGTAGCACCCTATATCCATAAGGCGCTTGATGTTCATCTGCACCTCTGAGCGGAGATCACCCTCGACCTTGTAGTTTGCACCGATGATTTCCCTTATCTTGGCAGCCTGGTCATCGTTCCAATCCTTCACTTTTATATCCTTGTCGATTCCAGCCTGACTCAAGATTTTGTTTGCGCTACTGCGACCTATGCCATATATGTAGGTCAACGCTATTTCGCCCCTTTTGTTTTGGGGCAAATCCACACCAACTATTCTTATAGCCATATATAGTTTAAATTTTTTGCAAAAATAATATTTTTATCCTTGACGCTGCTTATACTTTGGGTTTTTCTTGTTGATTACATACAAGCGACCCTTGCGCCTAACGATTTTGCACTCCGGTGTGCGTTTCTTGATTGAAGCTTTTACTTTCATATTCTTATGTCTTTTATTTGTATCTGAATACAATCCTACCCTTAGTCAAGTCATAGGGGGACATTTCCACCTTCACCTTGTCACCAGGGAGGATTTTGATGTAATGCATCCGCATCTTGCCTGAAATGTGAGCAGTTATCGAGTGCCCGTTTTCCAGCTCCACTGTAAACATCGCGTTGGACAACGCCTCGACAATTGTCCCATCCTGTTCTATTGCAGATTGCTTTGCCATACTTTCTTGCTTGTGTTAAAGTTGATTCGCTGTTAATACCTCTTCTATAAACTCAAATGTCGAAAGGATTTCCGCACCCTTAGGTCTCACCGCTATCGAATGTTCGAAATGTGCAGCAGGCTTATGGTCAACGGTTCTCACAGTCCAGCCATCACGCTCGATGTAAATGTTTCTGCCGCCCATCGTTATCATCGGCTCGATGGCTATGCACAAACCGCTTTTCAGCATCATGCCACGTCCGCTTGCCCCATAATTGGGGACAGCCGGCGCCTCATGCATCTCGCGGCCTATGCCATGCCCGACGAACTCTCTCACGACACCGAAACCGCTGGCTTGGCAGTGGTTCTGGACAGCATTGCCTATGTCACCGAGACGCTTGCCGACAACTGCCTGCTCAATCCCGAGATAAAGGGACTGCTTGGTGACATCCAACAACTTCTGCACTTCGGGAGCTATTTCGCCGACAGCAAAAGTATAAGCGGAATCACCGCAAAAGCCGTCAAGCTGGACACCGCAATCAACAGAAATTATGTCACCATCCTTGAGAACCTCGTCCGACGGGATGCCGTGCACCACGACATCATTGACCGAGGCACAGATTGAACCGGGGAAAGGTTGTCCCTGCATATTGGGATAACCTTTGAAAGTAGGTATCGCCCCATGGTCGCGGATGAATTCCTCAGCGATGGCATCGAGCTGCCTCGTTGTCACCCCTGGCTTGATGTGCTTTGCCACTTCAGCCAGGGTCAGGCCTACGAGCTGGTTACTCCTCTTGAGAAGAGCGATTTCATCGTTTGTTTTGAGGTATACCATCTTACCCTTTTATCAATAAGCAGAAACACTTCCGTTACGACCTCTGAT
The DNA here is from genome assembly GCA_939800445.1 of uncultured Bacteroidaceae bacterium. GTDB lineage: Bacteria > Bacteroidota > Bacteroidia > Bacteroidales > Bacteroidaceae > Avibacteroides > Avibacteroides faecavium. Next base: position 41,251 of record CALNGU010000001.1, read on the forward strand.
TCGGCCAGACTTCAGCAACCCGTCATAATGGCGCATCAGCAGATGGCTCTCGATTTGTTGCAATGTGTCAAGCACAACGCCCACGAGAATCAACAACGACGTTCCGCCAAAGAACTGTGCAAACTCCGCCTGCACATCAAACAGATGGGCGAACGCCGGCATCATGGCGATGATTGCCAAGAAAATGGAACCAGGCAACGTAATCCTATCCATTATCTTGTCAAGGTAATCAACCGTGGCCTTGCCAGGCTTGATGCCCGGAATGAAGCCATTGTTTGTCTTCATCTGGTCAGCCATCTGTGTCGGATTGATAGTAATAGCCGTGTAGAAGTAGGTGAAAAGTATTATCAACACTGCGAACACCAGGTTGTACCATATGCTCGTGTGATCCATCATCGCCGTCATGAAAGCAGATGGAGTCTCATTAGCATAGCCTACAAAAGCCAATGGTATGAACATTATCGCTTGAGCGAAGATAATAGGCATGACACCTGCCGCATTGACTTTCAAGGGCAAATACTGACGAGCTCCGCCAACCTGGCGATTGCCTACGACACGTTTTGCATACTGTACAGGGACTTTCCTTACGCCTTGAACCAACAGTATAGCTGCGGCCATGACAAAGAAAAGCAACAACAGCTCAATCAAGAACATGACAAGACCGCCTGTCTTTTCCGACATCCTCGAGACAAGCTCCTGGAACAATGACTGCGGAAGGCGCGCGATGATACCAATCATGATTATCAACGACACACCGTTACCTATACCCTTGTCGGTGATGCGCTCACCCAACCAAAGGATAAACATACTGCCAGCAGCCAATATTATCGTCGATGTCACCATGAAGAAAGTCCAATTGCCTGCAAAGGCATTGGGAGCCTGCATCTTCAAGTTAATCAGATACGATGGAGCCTGGAGAATCAGCACGAATATCGTCAGATACCTCGTGTACTGGTTGATCTTGCGCCTGCCACTCTCTCCCTCACGTTGCATCTTCTGGAAATAGGGGACGACAATCGTCATCAACTGGATGACAATCGAAGCCGTGATGTAGGGCATGATTCCCAATGCGAAAATCGAAGCCTGGGAAAATGCTCCTCCCGAAAACATATCCAACAAAGAGAGAAGACCCGTGCTCGTTTGCTCCTGCAACTTGGACAACGCTGCCGCATCGATGCCTGGCAAAACGACGTACGAGCCGAAACGATAGACGGCTATGAACAATATGGTGATGAGGATCCGGTGTCTCAGATCCTCAATCTTCCATATATTCTTGATTGTCTCAATAAACTTTTTCATTGATTCAAACTTTTACTGCAGAACCACCAGCAGCCTCGATTGCTGCAACTGCCGAAGCAGAAAAAGCATTTGCCTCAACTTCAAGCTTAAGGGTCAGCTCACCCCTACCAAGTATCTTGACAGGGTTTTTCCTCTTAATCTTGCCAGCTTGGCGCAAGTCATCAAGAGTGACCTTTGTCAAATTCAGTTTCTCAGCCAGAGCCTGGATATAGTCAATGTTGACCACCTGGTACTCAACACGGTTGATGTTCTTGAAACCGAATTTGGGGACGCGGCGTTGGAGAGGCATCTGACCACCTTCGAAACCAATCTTCCTTGAATAACCTGACCTTTGCTTTGCTCCTTTATGACCCCTGGTTGAAGTACCTCCCAAACCCGAGCCTGGACCACGGCCTACACGTTTCCTTGTCTTGGTAGAACCTTCAGCTGGTTTCAAATTACTTAAATCCATATCGAAATCCAATTTTTATTCAACAATAAATTAATCTACCACTTTCACCATGTGACGCACCTTGCGGATTCGTCCACGCAGCGAGGGAGTATCCTCATGCTCGACGACACGGTTCATCTTGGTCAGACGCAAAGCCCTCATAGTGTCTTTCTGGTCTTGCGGAGCACCAATCATGCTCTTTACTTGCTTAACTTTTATAGTAGCCATTCTTGTGTCCTCCAATTTATCCATTAAAGACTTTCTCAAGACTGATACCTCTGTTCTGAGCCACAGTCCTAGGATCACGCATCATGCTCAAAGCCTTGATTGTAGCTTTGACAAGGTTGTGCGGATTGGAAGAGCCCTTGGACTTCGCAAGGACATCGGTGATTCCGACGCTCTCCAAGACTGCACGCATTGCACCACCTGCGACGACACCAGTACCGTGTGAAGCCGGCATGATGAGAACCTTTGCTCCACCAAACTTAGCCTCTTGCTCGTGAGGAACAGTGCCTTTGAGGACATGAACCTTCGTGAGGTTCTTCTTTGCAGCTTCAACGCCCTTGGCGATTGCAGCTGTCACCTCACCAGCCTTTCCTAAACCCCAGCCAATGATGCCATCCTCATTACCAACAACTACGATGGCCGAGAAAGTGAACGTGCGTCCTCCCTTGGTTACTTTTGTAACCCTATTGATTGCCACCAACCTATCTTTCAATTCGACATCGTTGGCAACTCTTACTCTGCTATTCTCTGTCATGATCGTTAAATTTTTAATCCAGCTTTACGTGCCGCTTCTGCAACTTCCTTAACCCTGCCATGGTACAAGTAACCATTTCTGTCGAAAACGACTTGCGTTATACCTGCAGCCAAAGCTTTCTGCGCAGCGAGTTCACCAACCTTGGCAGCTTGCTCTTTCTTTGGCATCTTCTCAAAAGCCAAGGAACTAACAGCAAGCAAAGTCTTGCCTACATTCATGAACTTCTTGCCATTCTGGTTCTCATGCTCAACCGGGTTTACCCATGAGTCATCGACCAACTGGACATATATCTGACGATTGCTCCTGAAAACGGACATACGTGGACGCTCGGCTGTGCCAGAGACTTTTTTACGTATTCTATATTTGATTCTTTGTCGTCTTTCTGATTTTGTAATAGCCATAACTCCTTAAATTTAAATGGTTTACTTAGCACCTGCCGATTTACCAGACTTCCTGCGGATAACCTCACCGACAAACTTGATACCCTTGCCCTTGTAAGGTTCAGGCTTACGGAATGAACGGATCTTCGCGCAAACTTGCCCTAAGAGCTGCTTGTCATAAGACTCAAGGATAATCAGCGGGTTCTTGTTCCTCTCAGACTTTGTCTCCACCTTGATCTCCTTAGGCAACTCAAAGAATATTGGGTGTGTATAACCCAAAGCAAGTTCCAGGACGTTACCCTTGTTAGATGCACGATAACCGACACCGACCAACTCAAGTTCCTTCTTGTATCCCTCAGAAACTCCGACAACCATATTGTGAATCAAAGCTCTGTAAAGGCCATGAAAAGCTCTTTCCTGCTTTTCGTCGGAGTTACGCGTAACGAGCACGTGACCATCCTCAATTGTAACTGAAATCGTAGGGTCTACGGCTTGTGAAAGCTCACCCTTAGGTCCCTTTACTGTAACGACATTATCGTTCACTGAAACTGTCACTCCAGCAGGCAAAGCTATTGGCAATTTTCCAATTCTTGACATTTCTTTTACCTCCTACCTCATTTAATATACATAACACAACACTTCACCACCGACTTTCAAAGCTGAAGCCTCTTTGTCTGTCATAACACCTTTAGAGGTGGAGATGATTGCTATGCCCAAACCATTTATGACACGGGGCATATCCCTATAACCCGTATATTTTCTCAAACCAGGAGTTGAAACCCTTTTAAGGTTCCTGATCGCATTCACCTTGTTAACTGTGTCGTACTTCAAGGCAATTTTGATTGTTCCCTGCGGTCCATCTTCCACAAACTTATAGTTGAGGATGTAACCTTTCTCGAAAAGGATTTTAGTAATCTCTTTCTTCAAGTTTGAAGCTGGAACTTCAACAACACGGTGCTTTGCACTGATTGCATTTCTCAGCCTCGTCAAGTAATCTGCTATTGGATCTGTCATTTTATAATTGATTTAAATTAATCAGGGCCACCCTGACAATATTTAACAATCTGCTCTTACCAGCTTGCTTTCTTAACACCAGGTATCAGACCGTTTGAAGCCATTTCCCTGAACTGAATCCTGGATATGCCAAACAAACGCATATATCCTTTCGGACGACCTGTTATCTTACATCTGTTGTGCAAACGGACAGGTGACGCATTCTTAGGAAGAGCTTGAAGCCCTTCGTAATCACCTGCTGCCTTTAAAGCGGCACGTTTCGCAGCATACTTAGCAACTAACTTAGCCCTCTTGACTTCACGGGCCTTCATTGATTCTTTTGCCATTATCTCAATCTTTTTTTGCGTTCTTGAAAGGCAGACCGAACTCTTTCAGCAATGCATAACCCTCTTCGTCAGTCTTGGCAGAAGTCACGAAAGTAATGTTCATACCCATTATCCTCGTGATGCTGTCGATGTTGATTTCAGGGAAAATGATTTGCTCATCAATTCCAAGAGTGTAATTGCCCTGGCCATCGAATTTGCTGTTGATACCTTTGAAGTCACGGATACGGGGCAATGCGACCCTTATCAACCTCTCAAGGAATTCATACATACGCTCCCTTCTCAAAGTCACCATGACACCGATAGGCATTTTCTTACGCAACTTGAAGTTCGCAATATCCTTTCTTGACACAGTAGCAACAGCTTTTTGACCTGTTATTGCAGTCAATTCGTTAATCGCTACGTCTATTATCTTCTTGTCAGCGACAGCGATACCCAAGCCTTGGTTAATAACAATCTTCTTAAGCACAGGTATCTGCATTACAGACTTGTACTGGAACTGCTTCATCAAGGCAGGAGCGATACGCTCCTTATATTCATTCTTAAGATTTGCCGTATTAGCCATTTTGTATTTCCTCTCCTGATTTTTTAGAATAACGAACTAAAACGCCATCTTCATTCCTCTTTCTCCCAATCCTTGTCGGCTTACCACTTTTCGGGTCAAGTACATTGAGATTTGAGATATGAATCGAGGCCTCTTGTCTAACAATGCCTCCTTGAGGATTCTTCGCATTCGGCTTCACCCTTTTTGACACCATGTTGAGTCCCTCAACAATGGCACGGTTCTTATCAACAAGAACCTTGAGGACACGCCCAGTACGCCCCTTGTCATCACCGGCGTTCACATAGACGGTATCACCCTTTCTTATATGTAACTTACTCATTGTAGTTGTCGAGTTTAATTATAAAACTTCCGGCGCAAGTGAGACGACTTTCATATTCACGCTTCTCAACTCCCTGGCTACAGGACCAAAGATACGGCTACCTCTGATTTCCCCTGCATTGTTCAACAGCACACACGCATTGTCATCAAACCTGATATATGAGCCATCAGCACGACGGATTTCTTTTTTGGTGCGCACAATCAACGCTTTTGAGACTGCGCCTTTCTTAACGTCACTGGTAGGTATCACACTCTTGACAGCCACTACAATCACATCGCCTACCGTAGCGTAACGCTTCCTTGTACCTCCAAGGACACGAATGCACAACGCCTCTTTCGCACCACTGTTGTCACAAACTGTGAGTCTGGTTTCTGTTTGTATCATAATTACTTAGCCCTTTCGATTATTTCAACCAACCTCCATCTCTTCATTTTGCTCAAGGGACGAGTTTCCATAATCCTCACTGTATCACCGATATTACACTCGTTCTTTTCGTCGTGAGCGTAGTACTTCTTCGTCTTGTTGACGAATTTACCATAAATAGGGTGTTTCTCCTTGAACTTGGAAGCAACCGTGATAGTCTTATCCATCTTGTTGCTAACGACAACACCACTTCTTTCTTTCCTTAAATTTCTAGCTTCCATCAAGACTATTATTTATTGTTGAGTTCTCGTTGGCGCAATTCCGTATGCATACGCGCAATTGTCTTGCGTGCTTTCCTCAATTGGGAAGGGTTCTCCAACGGAGAAACTGCATGGTTCAAACGCATCGAAGTGTAATTAGCAACTTCAGCCTCCAACCTTTCCTTCAATTCGTTGGTTTTTAATTCTCTAATTTCTGCAATCTTCATAGTCGTCAAGCATTTTGAGTGTAATCGTAATCACGCCTTACAACAAACTTTGTAGTAATCGGAAGTTTCTGTGCTGCCAAACGCAATGCTTCTTTTGCAATGTCATAAGATACACCTTCAACCTCAATAATCACACGACCTGGAGTAACGGGAGCGACAAATCCTTCAGGATTACCTTTACCTTTACCCATACGCACTTCTGCTGGCTTCTTTGTGATTGGCTTGTCAGGGAATATCCTGATCCAGATTTGCCCTTGACGCTGCATATATCTTGTCACCGCGATACGGGCAGCCTCGATTTGACGTCCCGTAATCCATTTGGTCTGCAATGCCTTTATCCCAAAAGAGCCGAAGGCCAATTGATTGCCGCGCTGGGCAATGCCCTTCATGCGACCCTTTTGTTGCCTTCTGAACTTTGTCTTCTTTGGTTGTAACATAGTTGTCTAATTAACGATTGTTTTTCTTTCTCTTGAAGTTCCTGTTGACACCTCCCATACCTTCACGGCCTTCTTTGGACTGAGTGAAATTAGGCGCGAGGTCTCTCTTCCCGTAAACTTCACCTTTACAAATCCAGACTTTGATGCCGAGCAAGCCGACTTTAGTCAAAGCCTCAGTCTGACAATAGTCAATGTCCGCACGGAAAGTGTGCAAAGGCGTCCTACCTTCCTTATACATCTCAGAACGGGCGATTTCAGCACCGTTCAAACGACCAGAGATAAGGACTTTGATACCTTCTGCTCCCATACGCATGGTGTTGGTGATAGCCATCTTGATTGCTCTGCGATAAGCTATCTTGCCCTCCACTTGACGTGCGATATTGTTGGCAACAATAACTGCGTCCAACTCAGGCTTCTTGATTTCAAAAATATTAATCTGGATTTCCTTATCAGTGATTTTCTTCAACTCCTCTTTCAAGGCATCGACAGCCTGTCCCCCTTTACCTATTATCACTCCAGGACGAGCAGTGCATACAGTGATTGTTATCAACTTGATTGTACGCTCAATCACAATCCTTGAGACACTTGCTTTAGCAAGCCTCTCATTGAGGTATTTACGAATTTTAGAGTCTTCCAAGATGAATTCGCCAAAATTCTTTCCTCCACACCAATTGGAATCCCAACCTCTGATGATTCCCAAACGGTTACTTATCGGATTAACTTTTTGTCCCATCTAACTTAATTTTCTGCTTTGTCCGTACTCTTAGTATCAACAAACAATGTCACATGATTTGAGCGTTTGCGAATCCTGTAACCTCTGCCTTGTGGTGCTGGTCTCATTCTTTTCAACGTAGGCCCGCAATCAACAAAAACTCTAGACACATACAATTCACCTGCTTCAGCCTTACGTTCATTCTTCTGTTCCCAGTTAGCTATTGCAGAACGCAACAACTTTTCAACAGCAATCGAAGCACGCTTGGTGGAGAACTTCAAGACACCCAAAGCCCTGCCTACTTCCATGCCTCGTATCATATCAACAACGAGGCGCATCTTGCGTGGCGAACTAGGTTCATTGCGAAGCTTGGCAAAGTAGACAGACTTTTGAGCTTCTTTCCTAGCCTTAGCTGCATTACGTTTTCTTGCTCCCATTATTTATTATTCTTTTTTATTCTATTACTGCGACCCTAATCATTTCTTCTTATTACCTGCATGGCCACGGAAAGTCCTTGTCAGAGCAAATTCTCCAAGCTTATGCCCTACCATGTTCTCGGTGATGTAGACAGGGATAAATTTATTACCATTGTGAACTGCAACTGTATGACCTACAAAGTCAGGAGAAATCATTGAAGCACGAGCCCAAGTTTTAATAACCGACTTTGATCCGGATTCATTCATTGCAAGAATCTTCTTCTCCAACTTAACGTTGATATATGGACCTTTTTTTAATGATCGACTCATAATGAACTTTTTAACTCAGATTACTTTTTCCTTCTTTCGATTATATACTTGGATGACTGCTTCTTCGGTGACCTTGTCTTGAGACCCTTAGCATACAAGCCCTTCCTTGACCTTGGATGGCCTCCAGATGCACGTCCTTCACCACCACCCATCGGGTGATCAACAGGGTTCATCACGACGCCACGGTTGCGGGGGCGACGACCAAGCCATCTTGAACGACCAGCCTTACCCGACTTCTCAAGTGCATGATCTGAATTGCCAACGCTACCGACAGTAGCTTTACAAGTAGAAAGGATTCTCCTTATTTCACCTGAAGGCAACTTGATAACGCAATAGCTACCTTCACGAGAAGTCAACTGAGCAAAGTTACCAGCTGAGCGAACCAAAGCTGCTCCCTGTCCAGGGCGCAACTCAATATTATGGATAAGAGTACCTACCGGTATGTTTTGCAACGGAAGAGCATTACCGACCTCGGGAGCTGCTTCAGCACCAGACATCAGCTTCGTGCCGACTTGCAAGCCATTAGGCGCGATAATGTAGCGCTTTTCACCATCAGCATAAAACAACAACGCAATACGAGCTGAACGGTTTGGATCGTATTCAATCGTCTTCACTGTTGCTGGTATTCCATCCTTATCACGCTTGAAGTCGATAATTCTGTATTTCCTCTTATGTCCTCCACCTCTGTAACGGACGGTCATCTTTCCTGAATCGTTACGACCGCCAGTGGATTTCTTTCCATACACAAGAGTCTTTTCTGGTACTGACGCAGTAATCTCTTCAAACGTACCAATAATCTTATGTCTCTGCCCCGGTGTTGTGGGCTTAAATTTACGTACTGCCATCTTTCCTTATCAAATATTACTATAGAAATCAATAGTGTCGCCGTCCTTCAAGGTGACTATAGCCTTTTTGAAAGCATCAGCCCTTCCTTTAATCAGACCAGCTTTTGTATACCTGGACTTATTCTTTCCAGCATACTTCATCGTGTTGACTTTGACAACTGTGACATTGTAGAGTTTCTCAACTTCGTCCTTAATCACATATTTATTGGCACTTGGCACTACGACAAAAGCATAACGGTTGTTGAAACGTTCCGTCATGCGAGTCATTTTCTCAGTCACCAATGGCTTAACTATTACGCTCATAGTTCCTCCCCTATCACATTAAATTGTTATCAATAGCAGCCAGCGCACCCTCCGTCAGGACAAGCACGTTAGCATTCAACACATTATAAGTGTTCATTCCCGAAATGGGCTGAACATTTACCTTCTCCAAATTTCTGGCCGACAAATATACGTTTTTGTCAGATTCTTTCAAAACGACAAGCAACTTTTTGCCAGACAATTTAAGATTATTTACCAATTCAACCACTTGCTTCGTCTTTGGAGCTTCAAAAGTGAAGTCCTCGACTACCATGATTGAATTTTCCTTTGCCCTGTAAGACAATGCCGACTTCCTTGCGAGAGCCTTCACCTTCTTGTTCAATTTGAAGCTATAATCACGGGGCTTCGGACCAAACACGCGTGCTCCACCTACCAAAAGCGGTGAATTGATGTCACCTCTACGTGCACCGCCGCCACCTTTTTGACGACCGAGCTTGCGGGTAGAACCAGAGATTTCACTTCTTTCCTTTGACTTGTGAGTACCTTGGCGGCGATTAGCCAAATATTGCTTCACAGCCATATATATCACATGGTCATTAGGTTCAATTCCGAAGACAGCATCGTTAAGAGTAACCTTCCTACCCGTGTCTTCACCTTTAATGTTATATACGCTAACTTCCATTACTTCTCAATTAATACGATTGAACCTTTAAAACCAGGAACAGACCCCTTTATGAGAAGGAGGTTATGCTCCGGAATTACTTTTAATACTTTAAGGTTGTGCGTTGTAACCCTGTCACAGCCCATGTGTCCAGCCATTCGCATTCCTTTGAAGACTTTGGCAGGATAAGAGCAGGCACCGATAGAACCGGGCTTCCTTGTCCTGTTGTGCTGACCGTGAGTCGTTTGTCCCACACCGCCGAAACCATGACGTTTAACAACGCCTTGGAATCCTTTACCTTTGGAAGTTCCAATAACGTCTACGAAAGTTGAATCTGCGAAGATGTCAACAGACACCACATCACCCAGATTCAGCTCCGTGTCAAATGAGAACTCGGCCAAGTGTCTCTTTGGTGTTGTCCCGGCTTTCTGGAAATGTCCCATCATCGGCTTCGTGGTATTCTTTTCCTTCATATCCTCGAAACCCAATTGGACTGCCTTATAGCCATCCTTCTCAAGAGTCTTGATTTGGGTGACAACACAAGGACCTGCTTCGATAACAGTGCATGGCACATTCTTGCCATCAGCACTGAAAACGGATGTCATTCCGATTTTTCTTCCTAATAATCCTGGCATTTCTACTAATAATTATAACTATTTACACTTTGATTTCAACTGCCACACCGCTCGGCAATTCCAACTTCATCAACGCATCTACAGTCTTGGAAGTCGAGCTATATATGTCTATCAGCCTTTTGTAGGTTGACAACTCAAACTGCTCCCTCGACTTCTTGTTGACGAAAGTTGAGCGGTTCACTGTGAATATACGCTTGTGTGTCGGCAATGGAATTGGGCCGCTCACAATCGCACCAGTCGCTCTCACAGTCTTAACAATCTTCTCCGATGATTTGTCCACCAGATTGTGATCGTAAGATTTCAATTTGATTCTGATTTTCTGACTCATAATGGTCTTTTGTTATTTAAGTAAATTCTTTTGTATTAATCATGGTGGACAGTGCTAAGAGTCATTCGCTATCACCGCCCACCATAAATTCCAATTTTAAATCAAATCCACACGGCCTTTGACCTCTTCAAGGACAGCCTTCGCAATAGTCTGCGATACTTGCGCATGATGAGAATAGGACATAGAAGATGTTGCCCTACCAGACGTGATGGTTCTCAAAGCAGTTACGTAACCGAACATTTCAGCCAACGGAACCATAGCCTTGACAATCCTTGCGCCTGAACGACTTGTCTCCATTCCCTCTACTTGTCCACGGCGTTTGTTGAGGTCACCTATCACATCACCCATATTCTCCTCTGGAGTGACTACTTCGAGTTTCATGATAGGCTCAAGCAACACCGGGCCTGCTTTTGCGCAAGCATTCTTGTAAGCCTGGATTGCGCAGATTTCAAATGACAACTGGTCAGAGTCTACCGGATGGAAAGAACCATCGACCAGCACGACCTTGAGCGAGTCTACTGGGAAACCTGCCAAGACACCGTTCTTCATAGCTGTCGTGAAGCCTTTTTGAACTGCAGGGATAAACTCCTTTGGAATGTTACCACCTTTGACTTCATCAACAAACTGAAGACCGCCCTGCTTGAAGTCTTCATCAACAGGACCAACCTTGACGATGATGTCCGCAAACTTACCACGACCACCAGACTGCTTCTTGTAAACTTCACGCAAGTCAACAGTCTTGGTAATTGCCTCCTTGTAGTTCACTTGTGGACGACCTTGGTTACATTCAACCTTGAATTCACGCTTCAAGCGGTCAATGATAATATCCAAGTGAAGCTCACCCATACCAGAGATGATAGTCTGACCTGACTGTTCATCAGTCCTAACTGTAAATGTCGGGTCTTCTTCGGCCAACTTAGCAAGGCCGTTAGACAATTTGTCAAGGTCCTTTTGCGTCTTCGGCTCAACTGCAATACCAATCACTGGCTCTGGGAATTCCATGGATTCGAGAACGATTGGAGCAGTCTCATCGCACAAAGTGTCACCCGTACGAATATCCTTGAAACCTACACCTGCACCTATATCACCAGCAGAAATCACCTCGACAGGATTTTGCTTGTTTGAGTGCATCTGGAACAAACGAGACACACGCTCTTTCTTACCAGAACGGGTATTGTAGATATAAGAACCTGATTCAACCTTACCGGAATATACACGGAAGAATGTCAGACGGCCAACGTATGGGTCAGTAGCAATCTTGAACGCCAAAGCAGAAGTTTTTTCATCTTCGCTCGGCTTGCGGTCTTCTTCCTCACCAGTTGTCGGGTTCTTGCCGACAATGTTCGGTGTATCCAGAGGAGAAGGCAGGAACGCACACACATAGTCAAGCAGCGTCTGCACACCTTTATTCTTGAACGAAGAGCCGCACAACATCGGCACGATGTCCATCTTCAAGGTTCCAGCACGGAGGGCACGGAGGATTTCCTCCTCGGTTATTGTCGAGGGGTCTTCGAAGTATTTCTCCATCAAAGACTCATCAAACTCTGCAACCTTCTCAAGCATCTTGTCTCTCCACTCATTAGCCTCATCGACGAGGTTAGCTGGGATCTCCTCGACATCATAGTCTGCACCCATCGTCTCGTCATGCCAAAGGATGGCTTTCATCTTGATGAGGTCAACGACACCTTTGAAGTTTTCTTCAGAGCCGATAGGTATGACCACCGGGCAAGGATTAGCACCGAGCACGTCCTTCATCTGGCGCACGACTTCAAAGAAATCTGCACCCGAGCGGTCCATCTTGTTGACATAGCCTATGCGAGGAACATTATATTTGTCAGCCTGACGCCACACGGTCTCAGACTGAGGCTCGACACCGCCCACCGCGCAATAGGTAGCGACCGCGCCGTCAAGCACACGCAACGAGCGTTCAACCTCTGCGGTGAAATCGACGTGACCCGGAGTGTCAATCAAATTAATCTTATATTTGTTGCCCGCATAGTTCCAATAGGTAGTGGTCGCAGCTGATGTGATGGTAATACCACGCTCCTGCTCTTGCTCCATCCAGTCCATCGTAGCCGCACCGTCATGCACCTCACCAATCTTGTGGGTCAATCCGGTGTAGAACAATATACGCTCGGAGGTCGTAGTCTTACCCGCATCGATGTGCGCCATGATACCGATGTTACGGGTCAAATGCAAATCTTGTTTAGCCATATTTACCTAACCTAAGTATTGATTAAAACCTGAAATGAGCGAATGCACGGTTAGCTTCTGCCATGCGGTGCATATCCTCCTTACGCTTGAATGCGCCGCCTTGCTCGTTGTAGGCATCAACAATCTCCGCAGCCAATTTGTCGGCCATAGATTTGCCGCCGCGCTTACGTGCGTACTGAATCATATTCTTCATCGAGATGGACTCTTTCCTTTCAGGACGTATTTCAGTCGGCACTTGGAAAGTGGCACCACCTATACGACGAGACTTCACTTCCACTTGGGGAGTAATGTTCTCCAACGCTTTCTTCCAGATTTCAAGAGGGGTCTTCTCCTCAGCAGAGAGCTTACCCTTGACTATCTCCAATGAATCGTAGAAGATTTTGTAAGATTTGTTTTTCTTACCGTCATACATCAAATGGTTGACGAATTTCGACACCTTTTGATCGTTGAACACCGGATCCGGCAGGATCACACGCTTTTTTGGTTTTGCTTTTCTCATTTGCTTTCTACAAATAATCGTTTTGTTTGAGGCTGCATGAATGTCTTCAACTTGCCCACTGGCTCATTTACTCAACCTTAACCGCTAATCCTTACAAACCAAAACTGTTGTTTGAATTTCCTTTTAATTTCTTAGGTCTCGCGACTTCATTTCTTCTTGCCGCCAGCTGCGGGTGCTTGTCCTGGTTTCGGACGCTTAGCTCCGTACTTCGAGCGGCGTTGTGTGCGGTTTGCGACACCTGCCGTATCAAGAGTACCGCGCACGATGTGGTAACGGACACCTGGGAGGTCTTTCACACGACCGCCACGCACGAGCACGATGGAGTGCTCCTGCAAGTTGTGGCCCTCACCCGGGATGTACGAGTTCACTTCCTTCTTGTTGGTCAGGCGCACACGAGCGACTTTACGCATCGCTGAATTAGGCTTCTTGGGAGTTGTCGTGTAAACCCTCACGCACACCCCACGCCTCTGCGGGCATGAGTCGAGCGCGGGAGATTTACTCTTCTCCTCCAGCACGTTACGCCCTTTTCTCACTAATTGCTGAATTGTAGGCATTTTTAATAGTTTTAATTTGTTATATTATTGTTTATTTATTTTATTCCAATTCTATATAATTCGGGCTGCAAAGATATGCAATATATTTCACATATCAATGTCGCGCCGTTTTTTTTTGAGGGAAAGCACAGAATTGCAGCACTTTGGCTGAAAACACGCCAATTCCCGGGCAACAGGACAAAGCGTGCAAAAACGCGCCCGTTTCACCGCGCCAACACCGGCACACGGCATCAAGGACACACGGCAAGGAGGAATGGCAGGGAGAGGGGATTGCTATACCTTAATATATACTAATGTGGAGGCCCGCCCAGCAAGCCTCCACAAGCAAAACATCTGTCGCACTTCGCACGACACGCATCACCATCCGCCACAGCAACCACGGTGAGGGCGGTGGCACGGGCGGCAGCAATCGTCATAACAGGGCGCACCGCGACGCACATCCCTGACCGGGCAGATGCTGTCCGCATAGGCATAGCAGTGGAGTGCGCTGGGATTGCATCCGTAGGGGTTGACATAATCGGCCAGGTTAGCACCTTGCGGGACTGCATACGTCCTGTTGCGCGTCTCAAACACCTTGCCGTCGGCATCGTAAAAGCGCATTTCGCATTCGTACAAGCAGTCTCGCCCCCTCTCAGTCCGTGACAAGACTTCGACATCAACCGTCACACAATGCTCGCGGCAACCACGCCGCCAGTCGTGGCATCGTCCGTCGGGTGTCATGCCATAGAATTCCATGCGGTAGGCAGTCCTGCCGTCATCGCCCTTTGGAGGGTCTTCACGAGTGATTGCCGCCACCGCGACAAGCGACAGCATGGCAGCCAAGATGAAAAACAGTTTCCTCATGTCGTCATCGGTTTGATTGATAATGCTATAAACGGCCTACGCCGTCGCACCAAAGATAGGGATTTGCACTTACAAAAACAAACGCCAGCCGCCAAAAGCCCTGACACGGCAGCCACGCCACGCTCCCCAGCACGTCCACGCATCGGTCTCCAAGCCGCCATCAGTGCCGGGAAAGCCGGGAACAAGGGATGCAAACTTTATTTTTAAACTAAAAACATATAGACTTAACTTGCAACTATATATTTTCAAGCTAAAAATATATAATTTCAGCCTAAAAATAAAGATTGCTCGGCGTGCTGGCAACTTTTCACGCAGCAGCACCCGCACGGCTTGAAATGACGGGGCAAAAAACGTAAGTTTGCCACCGTTTAGCATGGAGACCATCAAGATGACAACCACCGGGCCGACTGGCGGCGGACGAGACGCCGCAGCCTACACACGCGCCACAGTCACCGCCTGCACCGCGACATCCGTCACGGTGAGCACGGGGGACGGGCAGCGGAGGGTTGAGCTTGCCTTGCACTACGCGGGGCGCGACTGGAGCTACCTCACCGCCCTCGTGCGGCAAGGCACACAGCTCAACATCGTCGCACCGCATGATGACGGGGGCAGGCTCGGCGGCGAGGTCATCGTGGTCGAACCCGACTATCTCGTGGATGTCTCGTCGGTGGCGGCGTGTTTCGAGCCATACGGCGAGAGCCACCTGCACTTCATGCTCAACCGCCTGAAGCCACGCGCCGGTTCGTCGGCTGTCCTGCTCGGAAACTTCGCCTCGCAGCTCCTCGACGAAGAGGTGCACGGGCTGTCGTCGAGCACCACTTATGCCGAGAGCATACGGCGGTTCTTCAAGCGCAACGGGCTGGCGATGGCGGCGTGCCCTGACCTTTCACCATCGTTCCACGCCGATGCACGGCTGCAACGTGAGAACATCGCCCGCGCCATCCGCCGCGACATGGGCGGCGTGACGGCATACCGCAAAGGCAAGGCGGTGGTCGAGCCGTCGTTTGTCTGCGAGATGCTGGGCTTGCAGGGGCGCATGGACCTGCTGCAGGACGACTGCCGTGTGCTGGTGGAACAGAAGTCGGGCAAAGCGGCATACGCCCCCGGCGGCGATGGCGGCATACATCGCCAGGAGAAACACTACGTGCAACTGCTGCTCTATATGGCCGTGCTGCACTACGGGTTCGGACTGGACTACGGGGAGATGAGCTGTTTCCTGCTCTACTCCAAATATGCCGACGGACTGCTCCGAATGGATGCCGACCCGGCACTGCTGCACCGCGCCATCAGGGTCAGAAACGCCATCGCCGCCACCGAGATTGCCGCCGCGCATGGCGGTGCGGAGCAGGTGCTGATGGGCATCACCGCAGACAGCCTCATCACAAATCCCGCCGGCGAAGGGCTGATGCGCCGCTTCGCAGGTCCGAGGCTGGAGGCGTTGCTTGCGCCGCTGCACTATGCGTCGCCGCTTGAGAGAGCCTACTACTTCAGGCTCTACCGCTTCATTGCCACCGAGCATCTGCTGGCAAAGACGGGGGGAGCGGAGTGCGGCAGGGCGGGGTTCGCCTCGACATGGCAGGCGACGCTTGAGGAGAAGTCGGATGCCGGCGACATAGCCCTCGGCATGACGCTCACCATCCCCGAGAGCAACGGCGGCGAAGAGGGCGTGACGCACATCGTCCTGTCGTTTGCCGACGGGACAAGCCCCGAGTCCACCAACTTCCGTCGCGGCGACACGGTCATGGCATATACATATATAATAGGTAAAAGTCCCGACGCACGGCGGACGATGGTGCACCGCGCCTCCATCGAACATCTCGGGCCGTCGTCGATGACACTGCGGCTGCGCGCCCCGCAGACCGACAGCCAGCCATTCGCAACCACCGAGGGATGGGCGTGGGCGGTGGAGCATGATTTCCTGGAGTCCTCCTACACCTCGCTCTACCGTGGCTTGCACACGTTCCTGACAGCGACACCAGGCAGGCGCGACCTGCTGCTTGCACGCCGCCGCCCCGAGGTGGACGAGGCCGCCACTCCCCCACCCACCGCCGCGACCGACTACATAGCCGCCCTCGTCGCCAAGGCCAGCCGCGCCAAAGACTGCTTCGTCGTCATCGGACCTCCCGGCACAGGCAAGACATCATTTGCCATGCTCAACATCCTCAAGGCGCAACTCGGCCGCCCGGGTACGGCGGTGCTGCTCATGGCCTACACCAACCGCGCCGTTGACGAGATGTGCAGCAAGCTGGTGGAAGCCGAGCCGCGACCGATAGACTTCATCCGTCTCGGCAGCCACCTCTCATGCGCCGAGGAATTCCATCCCTACCTCCTGTCCGAGAGGCTCGCCCGTGCCGCCACCGTCGCCGATGTCTCCGCGCTGGTCGGTTCGACCCGGGTGTTCGCAGGCACGGTAGCCGCGCTCAACGCCTCGCCGCAACTGTTCGAGTTGAAACGCTTCGATCTGGCAATCATAGACGAGGCTTCGCAAATCCCCGAAGCATATCTCCTCGGCACGCTCGCCGCCCGGCACGGGGCGGGGGACGCCATAGCACGCTTCGTCATGATAGGCGACAACAAGCAGCTCCCCGCCGTCGTCGCCCAAAGCCCAGACGCGTCGGCCGTCACCGACCCGATGTTGCGCTCGATAGGCCTGACCGACTGCCGCCTGTCGCTGTTTGACAGGCTGCTGGCACTCTACGGCGACGACGGCGACATAGTGTCGATGCTCACCCGTCAAGGCAGGATGCACGAGGGGGTCGCCGACTTCCCCAACCACGCATTCTACGGCGGGCGGCTCGGCATAGTGCCGTTGCCGCACCAGACCGGGACGGAACAGCCACCGGCATCCTGCACCGACAGCCTGCACGCACTGATTGCCACGCGGAGGCTCGCATTCGTCGCCGCCCCCGCCCCCGACGGTGCAGCCCCAACGTCTAAGACCAACCCCGTCGAAGCCGCCATGACAGCCGCCGCCGTGTGCGCCGCCCGCGACATCAGCACCGCACCCGACCCAGCACGGGCAATAGGAGTGATCGTCCCCTTCCGCAACCAAATCGCCGCCGTCCGCGCAGCCATCGACCGCCTCGACCCCGCGCTGCACGACGTGACGGTGGACACCGTCGAGCGTTACCAGGGGAGCCAGCGCGACACCATCATCTACAGCACCACCGTGCACACCCCCGCACAGCTCGACTTCCTCACCGCCACCACCGCCGCCGACCCGTCAGGCACGCTCATCGACCGCAAGCTCAACGTCGCACTGACGCGTGCAAGGCGGCACACCATCGTGATAGGCAACCCCGCCCTCCTGTCGCAAGCCCCCGTCTATGCCATGCTCATCGGCTACGCCAAGGACAAAAACGCCTACATCGACGTACCTCCCGCCGACTTCTGCACGGGCAACTTCGACCTGCCCTGAGCCCGCCGCACCACAGGGACAAGGGGAAAAGCCCACCACGTCAGACACAAACCTTCACTGCCCGCCGAGAAAAGTTCCACTGCTCGGCGAGTAAAGTACATTCAAAAGTTTTGTTTATATAAACAGAAGTTTTGAATATATAAACAAAACTTTTGTTTTAATATTCAGAAGTTTTGTTTTTACTTGACTCGCCGAGACAACCAACTTTTCTCGGCGGGAGGGGTAAGTTTACCCCTATTGTCATCGGATTTATCCCTTGACGACACCTGGCGAATAACTGCGCACAGCCGCAGCGACATCGCCACCTGCCAGCCACGACCATCGCCCACAGCCACCGAAGCACTGCCCACAGCGTGAACCAACGTGAACCGAAAATCATGATGCACTCGACGCGCATATCGTTTCCTTTGCAAGCGTATAACAATTTTAACTAATCAATATGGAAATGATGAAACAACTGAAACGCTTCGCCATCGCGGCCATGATGGCGTTGCCCATGATGCTGCTCGCGTCATGCTCGGAAGTCAACAGCAAGATGAACGCCGCAGCAGATGCAGTGGACAGTGGTAACTATGCCGAGGCGCAGAGCCTCGCCGACGAGGTGATGAACAAGCATTGGTCGGAACTGGACATTTACGACAAATGTGACCTTGCCGCAGTCTACTTCGTGCTTTTCGGCGATTATGACGAGACCAACTACGACAAGCTGCGCCGTTGCTGGGACTCGGCGATGAGCGAGGACAGAGCGAAGGCAACCGACTACATCAACTCGCAGTTAGAAGGTGGTGTCGAGACTATCGAGGCGACCTTTGAGCTATATGAGGCAGTGGACGACTTGGAGGAGGTGCTTAGCGACGATGACTACTACTATGACTACTAAACCATACAATCATGAGTGAAGAAACAAGGAAATGCCCCTACTGCGAGGGCGAAGTCTTGGCCATCGCCAAGAAGTGCAAGCACTGCGGCAAATGGATCTCCGCCGAGGAACGCGGCGACCGTGGATTTTTCGACTGGTACTTCATCGACGTCTTCTTCCGCCACTACGCCGACTTCAGCGGCAGGCTGGCGCGGGGACGGTTCTGGGGAGCTTACATCCTTTACTATGTCATCTACGGCGTGCTCTTCGGGCTTGAGTTCGCGCTCTACGGCATCCCGGTGGTCTCATCGCTCTTCGCCGTGGCGACCATCATCCCCGGTTTGGCAATGCAGGTGCGCCGCCTGCACGACGTGGGCAAGAGCGGCTGGTGGATATTCATCAACTGCGTGCCTTTCATCGGCACTATCTGGTATCTCGTCCTGCTCCTGACGGGCAGCAAGGAGGAGGATTGAGCCGCGCCGTAGCGCACAGCTGGCATAATCACTGCTTTGCGGAGCTGCCAGGCACGATGCCCGGCACGCCCGCAAAGCTTTTCATTGACTGACAAATGAGAAATAACACATGGAAAACGGAATGAAAACCTGCCCCTACTGCGGCGAAGAGATAAAAGCCGCCGCACGCAAGTGCCGTTACTGCGGCGAGTGGCTCGACCGTCCGGCGGAGCAACAGCCCAAGAGGATGGTTGACTGCCCCGTCTGCGGCGAAAGCATCGAGGAGGGAGCGACGACCTGCCCCTACTGCCACGAGCCTGTCGCGGACGATGGCGGCGGGACACAGACGCAGCAAGCGGTGGCACAGCCCGCTGGGCAGCAACCATCCGCCGCGCAGACCGCACCGCAGGCGGAAGTGCAACGGGTGATGCGTTGCCCCGTGTGCGGCGAATAGCTGCAACGCCTCAGCATGGCAAAGCCCGAGCAAGACACGGCAGGCGAGGAACAAGAGATTGAAAAGGCTGAGACATTCATGGACGAGACATGGGCACCGGTTGCCATGGTGCTGGTGTTCATCACCGAGCTCATCTACATCCTTTCCGCTGCCGGCACCCCCGATTTGCGCAGCAATCCGCTCTCGTTCCTGGCGTTTGCGGGCAAGATCCCGTCGTGGGTGACAGGGCTTGTCTCGGGGCTGGCGTGGGTGGCAATCTATGTCGCCATCTACCAAAAGCTGCGGGGTGTCAAGGCATTGCAGCCCATTGCTCTCGCACTGATGGTGGCGACGATCGCATCCTCGTTTTTCGAGATGCTGCCCTACGAGGACGTGATTTTCGGGGAAGAGTTTGCATGGTATTATTCAGAAGGGGATTACATCCTGACCTATCTCAATTACTTCCTGGTTCTTGCCGAGACAGTCCTTGGTGTCATCCTGTTCATCTTGTTGATGACCCGCTATTCAGGGCTGGTCAAGGATGTGGGACAGTGGGGACTGGTCTACACGGGGGCAAGCATCGTGTGGCTTGTGTTCGGATTGTTACACATTGCGTTCTATGACGTGGGTTCGGTCACTTCATTCTTCGTGATGTTGTCATTGGTGTCGCTGTACGTCATGGTCAAATTCCTCAATTTGATTTACTACTTCGTGACCGATGATGAATGATGTGGCAGAGGCTGGGGACTATACCATATTAATATATATACGACGCAGTGGCGGCGGCACCCGGTGCCGCCGCCATTTGCATTGCAAGCAAACGCCGATGGCATACAATGATTTTGCCCTTAGCATACAATGTTTTTGCCAACAGCATACGATGATAATGGCTGTAACATCTGATGAAAAATCCGCTACAATCGACCGCCGCTGGCTGATTGGATAGTTAGTAATTTTGCCGCCATCACAACACGACGCATTTAACATCTGACACCACTTATGGAAAATGGAATGAACAGCAACGTCCATCAGGACGAAGAAGCGGCAACACACGACACCCTCCACCAAGAGCCCGACACCCCTCAGCAGCACCAAGGCACGGGACGACAAAAAATCGAGATAAACAGGCTGCGGACACCCATCCCCGCACCCGTGTGGCTTGCCGCGCTGACGTTGGCACTGATTGCAGACATAATACCATCGCTCGCCGAAGCAGCTGTGGCCGGGGGCAGCTATGCCCCGTTTGCTTTCCTCCAGCCATTGAGGGCTGTCCCCGAATGGTTGACGACGGTCATCTGGTACGCGGTCTACATAGCTATAATCATCACCTTCTACCGCAACCTGCGCCACGTAAAGGCGATGGCGAGGCCGTTGCTCATTGCAGCTGTGTGCATGACAGTGCTCTGCCTGTGCTTAATACCCGCATTTGACAAGCCGCTTCCCGAGGAAGACATGAGTACACCTATGATTCTTATGTTAATATCAATCTCGCTCGTCGTGGCCATTGTGCTTCTTACGCTTCTGGTTGTCTCAATCATCCTGCCGATACGGATGCTTACTCGCTTCACCGGGCGGATACGCAACGTCGGCAAATGGGGATTGGTGGGCATCTGTGCCGACATCGTGGTAATGGCGATGAGTGCCGTTTACGTGGAATACTGCGCCCCCACGTATGGCATAGTGATTTATACTGCCGCGATGCTATGCAGTTTAGTGGTCGAGTTCTTCCTGCTGAAGTCGATCTACACCCTTTTGGTCAGCAATGACTGACCCCGCCGAAGAGGCACGGCATGGCAGATTGGCGGGACGGCACGCCACTTTTCGCAGCACACGCTTTGGCGTGTTGGAAAAAAGGTTTACCTTTGCCGCGCAATACGTCAAAACAACATATACTACTAACAACTTTAAGGCTTATGTATTTAGATCAAAGCAAAAAGAAGGAAATCTTTGAGAAGTACGGGAAGTCCAACACTGACACCGGTTCGGTCGAATCGCAAGTGGCATTGTTCTCCTACCGTATATCTCATTTGACTGAGCATCTCAAGTCAAATCACAAAGATTATACCACTGCACGTTCACTGACCAAGCTGGTAGGCAAACGCCGCGCCTTGCTGTCTTACTTGAAAGACCGCGACATCGAGAGATACCGCGCACTCATCAAGGCACTCGGCTTGAGGAAGTGATTGCGCCGATTGCAATCCATGACGTTGCGCCCGCCCGGCATTGCCGTGGCGGGCGCAACTTTTTTATGCTGCTGACAAAAGGGAAGCCATCAGAGCAACCCGAGGTCGTGCGCGGCGCGGCAAGCCTCGACGGCATTGCGCACACGCAACTTGGCGAGTATCGACTGGCGGTGGCGATTGACTGTGTTGGGACTTATCGAGAGACTTTCCGCTATGCTTTTGCTCGTCATTCCACCATCTATGAGCCGCAGCACCTGCCGCTCGCGGACGGACAACAGCGGGACGGAGCACCGGTCATCAAGCCCGGACATCGTGCCGTCGGATGTGTCAACTATCACCGCTGCACCTGCGAAGTCCAATGACAGAGGATTGTAAAGGCACAGTGCGAGGCATATGCCGCTCCCGTCCGGGGCGGCGACGTAAGACAAGCGGTGCAACACGGCATGGTAGCCACCCCGCGCATCGCGCATCCGCAACTTGCTGGCGAGGATGAAGCGTGAACGCCGCGCCCGAGGCGTACGTCTGATGAATTGCAGGAAACGCAGCTCGCGCAGATACTTGTCGCCCAAGTCATCGGGATGGATGAGGGCAAGCAAGTCACGCTCCCAAATCGAGCAAATCCTTTCGCCATCCACGCAAGGCTTCAGACCCAGCGTCTTAGCAAATCCACCATAATATATGTGGCTCACGCCGATTCGCAAGTCGCTAAGCACCGCTATCGAGTTTTCGACACGGGCATAATGGAGCGCAGCCTGCTTGTAGTCCTCGATGATGTATTGCCCGAGGCGGAGCATCTCCCTGTCCTGTCCCGCAAATTCCTTGTTGAGCTTGTCGGATATGTCCATTGATGATGTAGAAATGGTTAGAAATAATCATTGCCACCGTCTGTGGCCGCACCTACTTTTGCAAATGTAATCAAAATCAACATCCCTTGCCGAAAACGGCATCACGGCGTGTTGTGTCCAAAAACATACAAGACAATGAAAAAGATTATCATCGCCATCGCCGCAATGATGGCAAGCCAGATGGCTGGGGCGCAGTCCCTCGACAAGATGCAATGGTTCAACGAGCCGGAACAATGGACGATTGACGACGGGCGGCTATCCATGACAGTCACGCCACACAGCGATTACTGGCGCGTATCGCACTATGGATTCACAGTGGATGATGCCCCGTTCCTCTATGCGACCTATGGTGGCGAGTTTGAGGCGAAAGTAAAAGTCAGTGGCAACTACCGCACGCGCTTCGACCAAGCAGGGATGATGCTAAGGATTGACCACGAAAACTATATCAAGGCAGGTATAGAATACGTCGATGGCAAATGCAACCTGAGCGTAGTCGTGACCCACAAGACCTCGGACTGGAGCGTCATCACGCTGGAGCAGGCAGTTCCATACGTATGGATAAAAGCCATACGGAGGCTTGACGCGGTGGAGGTGTTCTATTCGTTTGACGACATCCACTACACCATGATGCGCAACGCATGGATGCAGGACAACACGCCGATGCAGGTCGGCATGATGGCGGCCTGCCCCGACGGTGAGGGATTCGAGGCATCGTTTGAAAGCTTTGAAGTCAAGCACCTGCCAGACGCACGCCGCACCGAGTGGTTAGAAAGAAACGCCGACTAACCAACCACAGCTCACGCCACAACACAATCAGCACTGTACCGCCGCGCCAGACACGTCACTCCTGCCAGACGTAGATGGGCGGCGGCAAACACTTTATAAGCATTTTAAACAGCAATTAGACGCAATGTTTGCAGCGCGTTTGGCAAGTTTTCCTACTTTTACCGCGTTGACAATTCTAAAAACTGATTGGACATGAAGACAAAAAGCTTAGTTATTGCTGTTGCCGCCATGCTGATTGCATGGTCGTGCCCCGTGACCGCGCAGGACGAAGTGTGCTACATAGACGTGACAGGAGAGGCTGACGTGGAGGTGGCACCCGATGAAATCCACTACATCATCGAACTGAAAGAGTATTTCGAAGAGGAATTTGACGGCAAGTCAAAGCCAGAAGACTATGAGACCAAAGTGCCAATCGCGACAATAGAGGCGAACCTGCGGCAGGCACTTGAAAAGGCCGGCGTGCCTGACAAGGATGTCCGCGTGCAGCAGGTAGGCGACTACTGGAGGGTGCGCGGCTTGGATTTCCTCGTCTCAAAGCGTTTCGACATCACCCTCACCGATTTTGCCAAGATAGATGCCATAATCAAAAACATGGACACACGCGGTGTAAACACTATGTATATAGGGGAAATGAAGAACAAAGACCTGCCCGAGCTCATCGACAAAGGCAAAGCAGCTGCCCTCAAGGACGCACGCCGCAAAGCCGACTATATGGCTGAAGCCCTCGGGGTCAAGGTGGGACGCGTCCTGCGTGTGACGGAACCGGGCGGAAGCTACGGCTACGCACGCAATGTGATAGTCGCCGAGGCAAAGATGCTCTCAAGTGTCGCCGACGTGGCCGGAGGCAGCTATGACCAGGTGAAGACCATCAAGCAAAACTACACGATGAACGTGCGGTTTGAGTTGGTCAATCCTGCAACAAAATAACCAGGGACGTTGACAAGACACCAGGTGCAGACACCGTAAATGACAAGAGATGACTATGCGACTTGCTATCACGACTGCCGCGTTTGCTTTGCTGCTGGCCATGCCTTCTGCCGCCCAGGACACGGCGACCGATGCCGCCACGGCGGCGGCAAGCCCCACCGGGAACTATGACGAACTGTGCGACACCAAACCCCGTGACCCGGCGGAGGCATGGGCGGCGATGCGACGCGGGACAATGCTCGAATGGGGCTCGACCTACGTGCGCTATCCCAAACACAGACTGCCTGACGCGACCGACGGCAGCAAGCTCAGGCTGAAAGCATGGCGAGGCGAGCGCGTGTCGGCGCAAGCCGTGCTGTGGACAAAGGATGGGCTCGACAACGCCACCGTCACGCCTGGCCGCCTCAAAGGGAGAAAGGGTGAATTGCCCTCGGCATCGGTCACTGCCGGGTTCGTCCGCTACGTAATGACTGACGAGCTCAACAAAGACGGCAAAGGAGGCTGCGGCTTCAGACCCGACAAGACACAATGGGACTCGCTGCTTGTCGCCGATGCCATCGATGTTGGCCGCAGCCTGGACATAGAGCCGTGCTCGACACGCCCCCTGTGGCTGTCGGTGCGCGTGCCGCATGACGCAGCGGCGGGAACGTATGACGGAAAGCTGACAGTGCGGGACGGCAACGGGAAGGAGGTAAGCCTCAGCTACAGCATCGAAGTGCTCGACCACACGCTCACCGCCCCATCAGATTGGCATCTGGATGTGGACTTGTGGCAAAACCCCTATGCCGTGGCACGATTCTATGGCGTGCAGCTATGGAGCAATGCCCACTTCGACGCCATGCGCCCCATCATGAAGATGCTGGCGGATGCTGGACAACAATCAGTCACCGCAAGCATAATGCACAAGCCATGGAACGGGCAGACCTATGACCACTTCGACAGCATGGTCGGCAAGACACTGCTGCTGGATGGCAAGTGGCAGTACGACTATACGGTGTTCGACCGCTGGGTCACATTCATGATGGACGAATGCGGCATTGACGGGCGCATCAATTGCTACACAATGATTCCGTGGGACTTGTCTTTCGACTACTACGACCAGGCGACGGCACGGGTAAAGTTCGTCAAAGCCGCTCCCGGCGATGAAGCCTACAAGGAATATTGGACAGACTTCCTGCGTGATTTCTCCGACCACTTACGTGAAAAGGGGTGGTTTGACAAGACCTACATCTCCATGGACGAGCGTCCACTCGAAGCGATGACCGAGGCGATAAAGGTCATAAAAACTGCCGACCCCGAATACAAAATCGCATTGGCAGGCAACTACCACGAGGAGATTCAGGAAGATTTGGATTACTTGAGCATACCTTACGGGCAGGAATACCCACACGAAGTGCTGGAGCAAAGGAGGCAGCGCGGACAGATCAGCGCCTACTACACCTGCTGCACTGAGGCGTTCCCCAATATCTTTACATTCTCGCCACCTGCCGAAGCAGCCTGGACAGCCTTGCACGCCGTGGCGGGCGATTATGACGGGTTCTTGCGGTGGGCGACAATGAGCTGGCCGGCCAATCCGTTGCAGGACTCTCGTTTCCACACCTGGGCTGCAGGTGACACCTATTGCATCTATCCGGGACCGATGAGCAGCCTGCGGTTGGAGAACCTCCTGCAAGGATTGCAGGACTGTGAGAAAATCCACCTCCTGCGCCAAGAGCTGCAAGCACAAGGACGGGTGGAACAGTTGGCAGAACTGGAAGATGCCCTCTCGGCATTCACTCCTGAAGGCATGGCAGCAAATGGTTTGTCAACAGAGGAGGCAGTCCGCGCCATACACGACCTGCTCAACAAACTATGACGACAATTCGCGGAGCTATTACTACCTTATGCCGTTCATCGTATAAGAGCAAGATAAAAGGGATGCCAACGTGAGGCATCCCTTTTATCTTCCACTCATAGCCATTCCAAATCCCACATCCACGATTTCCCATATAAACGGCATCGACGTTTCAACCGCACACCGCCGCCATCACCATCACACCAAGCCTCCAAAACAAACAAGGCTGGATGCATTCGCACCCAGCCATAAAGCTCTTTATGTTTGTCGCCGCTCTGCGGCAGATTTGGTCTTTACGCCAGTTTGTTAACGTGCAGAGCCAATTTTGATTTGAGGTTGGCAGCTTTATTCTTGTGGATAACGTTCTTTTTAGCAAGTTTATCCAACATAGCTGTCACCTTGGGCAGCAATTCCACTGCTGCTGCTTTCTCAGTAGTTGCACGGAGCTTGCGCACTGCATTGCGCATAGTCTTCGCATAGTAACGGTTGTGCAGCCTTCTTTTCTCGGCTTGCCTTACCCTTTTAAGTGCTGATTTATGATTTGCCATCTCGACTAATCTTTTTGTTTGTTAAATCATTAATTTATTTTGGTAGCCCATAGGAGAATCGAACTCCTCTTTCAAGAATGAAAATCTTGCGTCCTAACCGATAGACGAATGGGCCTCGCCATCGCAACGCCCATGGTTGAGGGCTATTGCGGCGCAAAAGTAGGCAAAACTTTCCGACCGTGCAAGCCTTGGCACAAAACTTTGTACTTTTGCCACACCATTATATATAGTAAAAGCAAGAACGCCCATTGACACCCGACGCCTATCTTGACAAACTACGCACTCTGCTCGATGCCGAGCACGAATGCGAACGGAGTGAATTCGTCAGCCAGCAGAGCAAACGCAGCATATATGAAAAGGTGCTGCGCGGCACGTGCTGGTTTCCGCTTGAGGTGGTGCGCACCTACTACAACGCCCTCAATCAATTTGTAGCCGAAGTCCGGAGGATGGACGGCTGGGGGGAGGAACATCAATTCGACCACGGCAAGCCCGTCTGCTTCTTCGCTGCGACGGGCGAGGGGCGCACTGCCGACTTCAGCTGGTCGGGCACGGTGTCCTACGTTGACGAGGACAGCATGGGGATAGTCCTGCCATCGGAGTCCAACGCCCCACAGCTCCATGCCGCCAGCCAGCTGGGCGTGCAACTCTACTTCGACGAAACACCCTACCGCCTGATGGTCGAAGCCCTGACCCGCGCAAGGGAAGACAGCAGCGGCCGCCTGGCCGAATTCAAGGAGATATTCCACGGCACGAGGCAATGCGCCGTGTCGCACCTCGCCCAGATGTCGTTCCCATGGCTCAACAAATCGCAGGAGGAGGCGGTCAACATGATACTCGCCGCACGCGACGTCGCCATCGTTCACGGGCCGCCGGGGACGGGCAAGACGACGACGCTGGTCGAAGCCGTCTGCGAGACATTGCGCCGCGAGACGCAAGTCCTCGTCTGCGCCCAGAGCAACATGGCCGTCGATTGGGTCAGCCAGCAACTCGTGGAACGCGGCGTATCAGTCCTGCGCATCGGCAACCCCACCCGTGTCGGAGGCAAGATGCTCGGCTACACTTTTGAGCGGAGGTTTGAGGAACACCCCGACTACCCCCTGCTGTGGCGCGTGCGGCGCAGCATCCGCGAACTGAGGTCTTCGGCACGCAAGGGCGAAAGCGTCAGGGCCAAGCTCGCATCGCTCCGCGACAAGGCGGCAGAGCTTGAGACGCGCATCACCGCATCGCTCTTCGCCTCGACCATGGTCGTGGCATCCACGCTGACGGGGGCAGCGTCGCGGCTGCTGGCTGGGATGAAATTCCCCACGCTTTTCATAGACGAAGCCGCCCAGGCACTCGAACCCGCCTGCTGGATACCACTGCGCCGCTGCGACCGCATCGTCATGTGCGGCGACCACCAGCAACTGCCGCCCACGGTCAAGTCGCAGGAGGCGGCGCACGGCGGACTGGGACGCACACTGATGGAAGCCGTCGTGCAACGCCACCCCGAATGCGTGTCGCTGCTGCGGACACAGTACCGCATGAACGATGCCATCATGACATTCCCCTCACGATGGTTCTACAACGGAATGCTAAAGTCAGCCCCGGCCGTGGCCGACAGGCGCATCTTCCCCCTCGACAGCCCGGTGGAATGGCTCGACACGTCAGACGGCGACAGCAGCGAGACAGTGACCGCCGGAGGCAAAGGCAAGATGAACGAGGCTGAAGCATCCGTCGTCATCGAAGCCCTGAAACGCTATCTCGCCACCCTCGGCCGCACGAGGGTCGAGGAGGGCAACATCGACTTTGCCGTCATCTCCCCCTACAAGTCCCAGGTGCGCCTGCTGCGGGCGATGGTCGGGGGCGACCCATCCCTCAAGCCCTTCAGGCGGCGCATCACGGTCAACACGGTGGACGGCTTCCAGGGGCAGGAACGCGATGCCGTGTTCATCAGCCTCGTCCGCTCCAACGACGGGGGCAACATAGGCTTCCTCGCCGACCTGCGCCGCATGAACGTCGCCATGACGCGGGCGAGGATGAAACTCGTCATCGTCGGCGACGCATCGACGCTGACGCGCCACCGCTTCTACGCCGCGCTGCACGCCTATGTACTCGCGCTCGACGGCGGTGCCGACGACAGCACGCCAGACCTTCCCGCACAAGGGGCTGGATGACCCCAGGGACAGCATCAGGACATTGTGGAAAAGTCATGCCTTGTTAGTCGCTATAACAAGCATTGTTAATCGCACTAACAAGGTTTGTTATAGCGACTAACAACGCACCTCTCTGCCGCTTGCCCGTCATGACCTGCCGCCTGACACAGCAGCTTCGTGCGGAAGTGCCCGCAAATCCCGTAAAAAAGGTAGTGCGCAAGCGGCGGCATATCCCCACCTTTGCGCCACAAAACAGCCGTCCATCGACGGCAAACGACTGACGACATGATTACATTGCAACAGTTTCTCGCGCTCGTGGCCGAGCGCAAGCCGCTTGACAGCCCAGAGGTGGGCGAATTTATGGACAGGATGAGCGACGAGGCACGCCGCGTGACATTCGAGTTGAACGCCTCCTACCACACGCCCGATGAAGTGAGAGCCTACCTCTCACGCCTCTTCGGCCATCCCGTCCCACCGACGTTGCGGGTGTTCCCCCCGTTCTACACCGACTTTGGCAAGCACATCACGGTCGGCGACGGCGTGTTCATCAACGCCTGTTGCCACTTCCAGGATCACGGAGGGGTAGTCATCGGCGACGATTGCCAGATTGGGCACGCCGTCGTGTTTGCAACGCTCAACCACTTTGAGGACACCGTGCGGCGCAAGGCGACGCATCCGGCACCCATCGTCCTCGGACGTGGCGTGTGGGTGGGGTCTAACGCCACGCTGCTGCAAGGCGTGACCGTCGGCGACCATGCCATCATCGCGGCCGGGGCTGTCGTCACCCACGACGTGCCTCCCCGCACTGTCGTGGGTGGCGTCCCTGCCCGCGTCATCAGGCCTATCAAGGAGTGAGCCCGGGCGGCGGTGGCCATGCTGACAGGCAAGGCAGCGTGGCGCGGGGCATTTGAGTTAAAAAACGACTGCAACACACCGTTTTTCGGTGCAAACGCTTATATTTGGCGCGATTAACGTAGCAACACAACTAATTAAACGATTCCGATTATGGAGAAGTTTTACCTATTGGCACTTGCCGCCTGCGGCTTCATGGCAGGACAAGCACAGGAGACGATGTATCTCAAGGATGTCCAATCCAAAGTGACCCCCCATGTGATTCAAAAGTACTGGTACAACGAGGACAATCTGTGCGACAGCATCTATCTCATGATGGATGACGAGTACGAAGGTACTGTGGGCATCGTCTATGACGAGAATGGCAATGCAGTTACAAGGTATATGTATAAGCTCGATGCTGACTACAATTGGCTCATGTACAATTTGATTGTCTATGAGTACAACGAGGATGGACAGGTCATTTCTGCGAAGAACTATGCCGACTACTTTGGAACTGGATATATGCCTGCGCAATCCACCCTCACCTACGAATATGAAAACGGTCTTTTGGTAAAAGAATCTATTTACTATTCAACAGACACTCCGAATGGAGATCCTAATGAAATGACAGAATATGAGTATGATGACAATGGTCTCTTGCAACAAGAAATTATTTATGCAAAGGACGAAGAGACACAAACTACAGGTCTCTCTCAAACCAGGGTCTACTCATACGACGATCAAGGCCGTGTGTCCGAAATCGTGACAAGCGTCCTGAGCGAAGCAGGTTCATTGTTTGAGAATCAAAAAGATGAATACCAGTACGACGAGTACGGGAATCTCTCCACATATATAAGCAGGTTGGCTAACGTAGGATGGCAACCAGCAAAACAGACGTGGTACAAATATGACACGAGCGTCAAAGCCAGCGATGTGGTATATCCCGTTGATCCTTACTTTGCAGGCTATTCCGTAAAGCCTAACGGCGTGCATATCCTCGTCTACGATAGCACCATGTTGGAGCAAGATGGGAGTTGGGGACTTGATGCGGTTCAGGAATACCACTACGCAGGTTGGGACGAAGTCAAGCATCCGTCAGGCATCTCACAGGCAGCAAGCGATGAGGCGAGCGAGATGTCGGCATTCGTGCTTGGCGGCCGTCTCTATGTCAGCGGTCTTGCGGAGGGTGCAGCTGTGATGGTCTATGATGTCAATGGCCGTTTGCTCCTCGCGGGGAGATACAATCCGGCGGGCATCCCGACCTATCTGTTCCCGGCAGGGGTCAAGATTGTCAAATCGGGCAACTTCTCGGCCAAGTTCTTCTAAAAGACAACTCTCTGCGCCCGGCAGGCATTGGCTAAGTGCTTGCCGGGCGCAGTCTTTACGTGACCACCAATAAAAGCAATGCAATGAAACTGACAAAGCTACTTGCCATAGCCGCCTGTGCTACATTCCCGCTGTTGGCCGGGGCGCAAACGAAGTACACTCGCGGCATCCTTGTCGAATACTACACGAGCCAGTATTGTGGCAACTGTCCGCCAGCATCTGATGCTCTCAAGACGCTCTACGCTGCCGAGGGTGGAAACGGCCGCGTCGTCTGGCTCACACATCACTATGGTTATGCAAACGACACACTGACAATCGAGGCCAGCAAAGCACCCTACGAGCTTTTGGGACTCTCGGGAGCACCCAACGTCTTGCTCAACCGCACCTATATGCGGCTCGGCTCGGGGGCTGAGAACCTCGTGCTCAACGCTCCGCAGATGGTCAATTACAGCAACTACCTCGAGCGTACAACCGGCAATACACTCTTTCAACGGGAGATGGCAACTGGGGCAGACATATCGCTCGACATGGACCTGACCTACGACGAGGACACACGCGACCTGACGGTGAAAGTCTACGGGGAGAAAAACGAACTCTTTGATGCCAGCAACCCCACACTCACCATTTACATTGCTGAAACAGCATGGGTGAGTTGGCAAATGGAGTACTACCCCGGCATTATGGACTACCATCACATGAACCCCGTGCGGGTTCTGGTGTCTGACAATGACCTTGGCGACGCATTGGAGTTCGGGGATGACAAAAAGACATACAGCATGACCTACCGTTTGACCGTGCCTGAGAGCGTAGGCAACTATCCGACCTACGATGTGGACGTGCCTCTCAACAGGGACTCCCTGTATGTAGCGGCATTCATTTCCAACATAGACATGAGCAACAGGGAAAACATCAAGGTCTACAATGCTGTCAAATGCGACTTGGGCAACAACTCCACGGTCGGGATAACCGCAGTCCCGTCTGCTGACAACCTGGCAATCGTCGTCGAGGACGGCACAATCAAGGTCAATGGCAGCGACACGGGCTTTGACATCTACAACCTTGCGGGTCAGGTCGTACCAAACCGTTCGCTGAGGCGCGGCATCTATCTGGTCCGGACAATGCAAGGCGAAAAGCCTGTCGTGCGCAAAGTCCTCGTCAACTGACGGCGCAAGACTGACTGGAGGCAGACGCAAGTTCCCGTGCGGTGTGACATCCGGCACGGGAACTTTTGCATTTGGCGCAACGACATCCCATATTCCGTATCTTTGTGCCAGTATAAAATCCAAAAACGACAGCGACAATGAATGATTTCAACTTTTGCAGTCCGACCTATTTCGCCTTCGGACGCGGCACTGAGTCAAGAGCCGGAGAACTTTGCGTCAAATACGGGGCACACCGCATCCTCATCGTCTATGGCGGAGGGTCGGTAGTGCGCAGCGGTCTCCTCGCCCGTGTCATCGCCACGCTCACCGACAAGGGGCTGTGGTACACCGAGCTTGCCGGCATACGCCCCAACCCCACCGACGACAGGGTCTATGAAGGCATCGACATCTGCCGCCGCGAAAACATAGACTTCGTGCTTGCCGTCGGCGGGGGGTCGGTCATCGACACCGCCAAAGGCATAGCCGCCGGGGCAGCCTACGATGGAGACTTCTGGGACTTCTATTGCGGCAAGGCCAAACCCGCCAAGGCATTGCCCATAGGTGTCATCCTCACCATCCCCGCCTCGGGGAGCGAGGGCTCGGGCAACACGGTGATAACAAAACGGGACGGCTTGCACAAGATCAGCATAAGGACTGAAGAGGTGCTCCGCCCACGGTTTTCGATCATGAATCCCGAGTTGACATTCACGCTCCCACCTTTCCAGACTGCCTGCGGCATAGCAGACATGATGGCGCACATCATGGAGCGATACTTCTCAAACACCGAAGGCGTCGAGGTGACTGACCGCCTTTGCGAAGCCACCCTGCAGGCCATCATACACCAAGCCGGGGTGGTGATGGCATCGCCCACCGACTATGACGCACGGGCAAACATCATGTGGTGCGGCATGATAGCTCACAACGGCACTTGCGGCGTTGGCCGTGAGGAAGACTGGGCATCCCACGCCCTCGAGCATGAGGTCAGCGCCGTCTATGATGTCACCCACGGGGCCGGTCTCGCCGTTATCTTCCCCGCTTGGCTCACGTGGATGTCATCGCACAACCCGCACAAAGTGGTCCAATTTGCCGAACGCGTCTTTGGTCTATCCCCTATGGAAACGCCAGAAGCCACCGCCCTCGCCGGCGTGGCACGGCTCAAAGCATTCCTGAAGTCCATAGGCTTGCCCGTCACCTTCCGTGAACTTGGCGTGGACAATCCAGACATCGACCTGCTCGTGTCAAAACTCGTGGAAAACAAGGGCGAGAGCCTCGGCAACTATGTCCGCCTCACCCCGCAAGACTGCCGTGAGATCTACGAGCTGTGCAAGGGATAAAACAAACATAAGTCTGAACCTAAACCCCACAACACCTATGCAAACAGGACTTTCCCACACATCATGCGCCGTGGTGGATGCCACGATGACGGCGCAGGCACTCGGCTCGGGCGACATGGAGGTGCTGGCCACCCCGGCGATGGTCGCCTTGATGGAAAACGCGGCAATGCTCGCAGTCGCCGCACATCTGCCCGAAGGCTCGACGACGGTCGGGTCAATGATCGAGACCTCCCACCTCCGACCCAGCAAACCAGGAATGGCGGTGCGTGCCACCGCGACACTCGTCGAGGTGGACGGGCGGAGATTGACATTCGATGTCCGTGCCGAAGACGAAGCGGGAACGATAGGCCAGGGCCGTCACGTCCGCTATGTCGTTGACCGCGCCCGTTTCTTGTCAAAATTGTAAGCAGCGGAACACCACACACCCACCATCCCCATGCACACGCCGCACCGGTGGAAACGACAAAGCGGGCTGTCCCATCGAGGCAGCCCGCTTTGCATCCGTCAACCACGCACGGCCGTCAAGCCTTGACCTTGCCCCGCCGGTCAATGCAATTAAAAATCACGAGCATCACAAAGCCGCCGAATGCCAATGCAGCACCAGGCAGAGCCGGCCACTCATAGCCGCGCACCGTCGCCAAGCCTCCGACCCAGGCACCGATGGCATTGCCAAGGTTGAACGCCATCTGCACACTCGCCCCGCCGAGCAATTCGCCTCCCGGCGCAAGACGTATCATCAACACCTGCTCAGGGCTCGACACCGCAAACAGACCCGCCGTGCAAGCCGCCATCAGCAACGTGGCAAGCCACTTGACAGGTGCAAGGACAAACATCGCCACGAGCAACAACGCCAGCACGCCTTGCGTCACCATCGCCACCCGCCCCGGAGTGTAACGGTCAGACAGCCGCCCGCCGGCCAGATTGCCCGCGACCATCCCGAAGCCTGCCAACACCATCAACGCCGTCATCGCACCTTCGCTGAAGCCCGACACCGCCGTCATCTGCGGGCTCACATAGCTGTACCAACAGAAGACGCCGCCATTGCCCAACGCCGTCGCCGCCAGCACCAGCCACGGCTCAGGACGTTTGAGAAAACGGAACTGCCCCCGGAAGCCCGTGTCCTGCAACCCCTCGACCTGCGGTACCCAACGCCACACGTACCACAACGTCAGCAACGCCCAACCACTCACGAGCATAAACGTCACACGCCACGACAACACATGGCTCAACGACGTGCCCAACGGCACGCCGAGCAGGTTGGCGACGGTCATGCCGGCGATCATTATCGACACGGCTTGCGTGCCATGCCCCTCGTCAGCAAGACGCGAGGCGACGATAGATCCCACACCAAAATATGCACCATGCGGCAGTCCCGACACAAACCGCGCAACCAGCAGCATCGCATAACCGGGCGACAACGCAGCACACAGGTTGCCGACCAGCATGAGGCACACCAAAACCAGCAGGATGTCCTTGAGCCGCGCCCTCCTCGCCAGCAACAAGAGCGGCGCACCGCAGCACACACCCATCGCATAGGCCGAGATGAGATGCCCCGCCGTCGGGATGCCGATGCCGAGGGCGGCGGCCACGTAGGGGAGAAGCCCCATCATCGTAAATTCCGCAATGCCGAGCCCCAACGTGCCGAATGCCAAGGCAATAAGACTTTTCTTCATATACCCCTCGCTTTCCTTATTTATAAAGACATTTACTAATTCGGGCTGCAAAAGTAAGAAACTGATTTTAAAATGCGATGACAGCACGCCGCACTCTTCACCACCAACCGCCACACCACACGCGCCGCACTCCGCAGCGGGCAAGGCACGGCATCCGCCCGCCACGGCAAGGCATAAACTTGACGAAGCCAGGAGCAAAGTCCCACCCCTCGCCGGGAAAAGTTGGTTGTCTCGGTGAGTCAAGTAAAAACAAAACTTTTGAATGAATAAACAGAACTTTTGTTTATATAAACA
>CALNGU010000002.1 GCA_939800445.1 uncultured Bacteroidaceae bacterium
TGTTTATATAAACAGAAGTTTTGAATATATAAACAAAACTTCTGAATATACTTTAAGCACCGAGACAAGCAACTTTTCTCGGCGAGTGGTGGAAGTTTATGTCTATCATCATCGGTTTTATCCCCTGCCATGCTTTGATGGAGGCAGGAGCGTTGCCGTCGGAGGCTCAAGTGGCAACGCCTGCAACGAAAAAGGCGGACAGGCTCATCGAGCCTGCCCGCCCCGCGTGCTTCTGGCAGCGTGCCAATCAGTCCTGACCCTCTTTCTGCTCGGGTTCAGCCGTCTCGGGTTCCTTGAACTCTGTGAAACCGGCCGAGACGAGGAGGTTGTACCACGAAATCAGCTTCTTGATGTCGTTGGTGTAGACCCTGTCGCGGTCGTAGTTGGGCAATGCCTCGGCCATGAACGCACGGAGCTCGTCGCCCGATGCCTTCTTGACGTTGATGTCCACCGCGCCGTTGTGCTTGGCGTAGATGTTGTCCATCACTTCGCCGAGCGGCACCTCCACGTCATCTGTATACATGGCCACGTCGCCGAGTGCCACGACTTTTTCGGTCATGTAGACGGGGAATCTTTTCTTGTCGGTCAGTGATTCGACAATCAGCAT
Organism: uncultured Bacteroidaceae bacterium; assembly: GCA_939800445.1. Lineage (GTDB taxonomy): Bacteria > Bacteroidota > Bacteroidia > Bacteroidales > Bacteroidaceae > Avibacteroides > Avibacteroides faecavium. The sequence continues at coordinate 608 of CALNGU010000002.1, forward strand.
ATTCTTGCCTTGGGAAAGGAGCTTGTACAAGCCGGGTCTCCCCGAGATTGAGAGTATTTCTTTCAACATATCTTGTTTTGTTAAATTTGGTTTGGCGGCAAATATAGCACAATTTCACTCAACGGGCTTGCCGGTGATGCTTTTTAATATGCCGAGCAGCTGCGGGACGAGACGGTCGCCGGGGTTGTTGCTGACGATATGGTCGCAGAGTGCCGCCTTGGCAGCGTCGTCCATCTGGCTGCCCATGCGGGCCAATGCCTGTTGCCTGTCGATGCGGTCACGGGCGATGATGCGGGCAAGGCGCACGTCGGGGGCGGCAGTCACCATGATGGATGTGTCAACGCTCGCAAGCAGACCGGACTCGATGAGTATGGCCGACTCGACGAAGAGCAAATCCTCGCCACTGCGCGACCCGCACCATCCGAGGAAGTCGGCGATGACGGCGGGATGGACTATGGCATTGACGGCATCGCGCACCGCGCTGTCAGCGAAGAGCATGGCGGACATCTTGGCTTTGTTGAGCGAGCCGTCGGGCAGGTAGGTGTCGTCACCGAGGAGCGACGTGAGACGCGAGATGACCTGGCGGTCCGAGCGCATCAACCTTGCCGCTGACTTGTCGCAATCATAGACGGGGTAACCCATGACCCTCAGTATGCGGGCGACGATGCTCTTGCCGCTGCCGATGCCGCCGGTTATGCCGACCCGGGTCATTGGCGTGCGGGGATTGTGTCCAATGCCCACTCAAGCAGGTAATCGACCTGCGGCTGGAGGAGACGGGCGTTGCGGACGTAGTCGGGAACGTATTGCAGTGAGACATCGGCCTTCTCCGACTTGAGGTCGAGCGTCCTGTAGTCGAGCACCACGCCGAAGCCCTTGTCTTGCAGCCGCCTCATGTCGTCAGAGCCTATCTGAAAGGCGACACCTACTTTGGTGGGGAACGTCTTCAACTCCACTCCGTAGGGGAAATTCACCGGCGTGACCGGCAATTGCAGCACCTTGTCAACGTAGACATCCACCTCATAGAATACTGCCACCTCCTCGGGGATGAGTTTCGCCCCGGGGATTTCCTTGAGCGGCACGGTGATGGTGGCCGAGTCACCTATCTCCCTCTGCGGGATGAGCAGCGTCTCGACGTAATCGTAGGGTGTAGTGTTTCGTTGCGGCAGATAGACCGTCACGCTGTCTGGGATGACGTTGACCGACTTGACGTAGTGGTAGATGTCGGGGCGCACCCTCGAGTTGAGCTTGACCGGCAGCTTTATCGCCTTGGAGTTGGTGTATTCAAAGAAAAGGGTGTCGGGCTGGACCGACACGACCGATGTCGTCTGCGGGAACGAGCCTTTGGATGCCAGCAAATCACGGGTGAGGATGACGGCACGCCCCTCCTTGTTCTTGATGTCGCCAAAGTCTATGTCGAGCGACAAGTCACGCACCCTGAAGATGTAGTTGATGAGCTTCGTGCCCTTGTCCCTTATCCTGACGTTGACGGTCTGAGCCTGCGGGGTGATAAACATTATGTCGCTTGGCACATCCTTGACATCCACCTTGACGGCTATGTTGTCCTCAAGGTCATAGTTCAGGGCGTTGAGCAACCAGAACACGAAGGCGATGAAGACGAAGAACAAAAAAAACAGAAACTCCTTGAATCTGTTACTGAACAAGAAGTTCCTGAATTGGTGGTAGCGCAGCTTGACCAATGCCCTTATGTGTCTCCTCTTGAGCATTGCGGCAGTGGCTTACTTTTTCTGCTGCTGTGCTTCGGCGACGTTGGCGTAGATTGAGTTCTTGTCAATCTTGATTCTCACGCCATCGGCAATCTCAAGCATTACGTAAGTGGCCTCAACCACTCTTATGCGGCCATAGATTCCCCCGGCTGTCATCACCTCATCGCCCACCTGCAAGTTGTTGCGGAAGTTGGCAAGCTCCTTTTGTTTCTTGTTCTGGGGACGAATCATGAAGAAGTACATGATGAGAATCATTGCCAGAATCATAATCCAAAATCCCCAGCCGCTCCCTTGCTGTTGGGCAGTGGCAGTCAGAAAAACTGATGATAAGGTAGTCATAATTATTAAAGAGTTTTAGTGAATGCGACAAAATTAAAAAGACTTCGACAACTTCCCATCTTTTTTCAATTGATTAACAATTCCCTCCATCGTCCCGTTGACGAAAGCCCCGCTCTTGGGAGTGCTGAAGACTTTGGCAAGCTCGACGTACTCATTGAACGTCACCGACAGGGGTATCGAGGGGAAGCCCAGCATCTCGGCCAGCGCGACCTGCATGATTATGACATCCATGAAGGCGATGCGCTCCAGGTCCCAATTCCTCACGCTGTGCTTGATTACGTCGCGGTAGTAGTCCATATTCACTATCGAGCGGTTGAACAGCGAGATTGCAAACTTCCTGTCCTCGTCGTCCTTGAATTGCGGGAGGATGATTTTGTCATCGGGCTGCGTCGATTCGTTGAAACGCTTGATGGTCTTCAGCACGAAAGTGTCGATGATGTCCTTGTCATCGTTCCAGTAGAGGCTCAGCTCCTCCAGGAACGCCGCCAGCTCCTCGTTGTTGCAGATGACGGTCTTGTATATCTTGCGCCAGAATTCGCGGTCGGCAGCATAGTCCGACGTCTCGGCTGCCATGTAGCTGGCATAGACATCGGAAGCCACGATTACGTCATAAAGCGACTTGACCATCTCGGGATGCACCTCCCAGCTCTTCTTCTGCCGCTCCTTGAAGTCGCGCAACTGCTGGTTTGCCTCAAGTTGTGCGATGAAAAGGTTGTCAACGAAACGCGTGTTGGGCTTGAGTTCATCCATAGTGGGCTTGAGCTTGGACTTGCCAATCTCAATCTTCTTCCTTGCATAATCGGTGATTGCGGGCATCAGCAGCAGGAGGTAATTGTAGAGGTCGTAGCCTTTTGACAAACTGTAAATCAACTCTTTTTCTGAAACCTCAAGCTGTTTCCCCTTGTTCAGGCAATGGGAGTAGACCAATTGCACCACTTTTGAACGGATAAGAACTCTGTTTATCATAATCTTTAATCGCTATTAATTTGCCCGCAAAAGTAAGCAATTCCAATCAAACACGAAAGATTGGAATTGCATTGTTCACCTCCACCAGCAGCATCTCGCCGCGCCGCTCACTCGTCCCTGCTCGCCCCGAGGAACAGCATCACGTAGTAGAGCAACGTAGCCAACGACCCGAGCGCGGCGACGACGTAGGTGTAGGCAGCCGACTTCAGCGCATCCACCGCCATGCCATGATTGGCGGGGCTGGTGATGCCCGTCGTCTCAAGCCAAAGCAGCGCACGGCGGCTGGCATTGATCTCGACCGGCAGGGTGATGAAGCTGAACAGCGTCGTCAGCGCGAACAGGCATATGCCGAAAAGCATCAGCTGCGGGAACACGTAGAGCAGCAACATCCCCGCCAGCAACACCCACGACATGATGCTCGACGCGAAACTCACGACAGGCACAATCGCCGAGCGGAAGCGCAACGGGGCATAGGCCGTGGCGTGCTGCAACGCGTGCCCGCACTCATGGGCGGCGACGGCTGCGGCGGCGACACTCGTGCTGTGGTAGACGGCCTCGCTCAAGTTGACCGTCTTGTTGACAGGGTTGTAGTGGTCGGTCAGAGTGCCGGGCGTGCAAGTCACCGACACGTCCCAGATGCCGTTGTCCCTCAACATCTTCTCCGCCACCTCACGTCCCGTCATGCCACTGTCGAGAGGGACGCGAGAGTAGCGTTCAAACTTGCTTTTCAATCTACTCGACACCAGCCAGCTCAGCAGGGTGATGCCGATGAACAGAATCCAATAGGTTGCCATATACTTTTGTTTTTCGTTAATATCCACTCCGTCGCGCCGCATCACGGCACGATGCAGCCACGGCCGACAATGCAATGATAGCAAAAGCCGTGCTAAAGCGGAAACCCGCCCCGCCCGGCAGGCATCCGCTTGACAATTTTTGCGAAATTATAAGTCTTGTTGTCACGCCACCACGGCAACATGGCAGGCATGACACCAGACGTTCACGCCCATGACATCTGACGATGTCGCGGAAGTCATGCCTTGTTATAGCCACTAACAAACCTTGTTATAGGCACTAACAAACCTTGTTATAGGCACTAACAAGGCTTGTTATAGCAACTAACAACGCACGACTTCGCAAAAATCATCCCACCACCGCCGCAAAGCCTTGGGATGTCGTTAGGAAATGCTATCTTGCAGCATCATCAAAACATCTGTCATATGGAAAACAAAGAATTCGATTACTCGGGCGTTTACCTCAACGGTTTCCTCGGCCTGTTCGTCAACCTCGCCATGTTCCTCGGCGGGGCATTCTGTTTCTACTCCGCCAGCACGCAGGGCGGCAACACGGTCCTCGCGGTGACTGGCATAGTGCTGGTGGTCGTGGGATTCTTCATGCTGTTCGGCTACATGATGCTTGAGCCGAATGAGGCAAAGGTGATGGTGTTCTTCGGCAAGTACAAGGGCACGTTCCGCCACACGGGCTTCTACTGGGTCAACCCCTTCATGACGACCAAGGCACTCTCGCTCCGCGCCAGGAACCTCGATGCCGAGCCCATCAAGGTCAACGACAAGGTGGGCAACCCCATCCTGATAGGCATGGTGCTGGTGTGGCGTCTCAAGGACACCTACAAAGCAATGTTTGAGATAGACGCGCAGACAATGGCATCCGTTGCAGGAGCTGGCAGCGGCAACGTGGCGACGAGGATGCTCGCATTCGAGAAGTTCGTCCGCATCCAGAGCGACGCCGCGCTGCGGCAGGTCGCCGGGCAATACGCCTACGACAACATAGAGACCTCCGAGAAAACGGATGTCCCGGGCGACGAGCTCACCCTGCGCGACGGCGGCGAGGAGATCAACGACCAGCTGGAGCAGAAGCTGAACGAACGCCTCGCCATGGCCGGCATCGAGGTCAAGGAAGCCCGGCTCAACTACCTCACATACGCCCCCGAGATAGCTGCGGTGATGCTGCGCCGGCAACAGGCCAACGCGGTGATAGCGGCGCGCGAAAAGATCGTCGAGGGAGCTGTCAGCATGGTGCAGATGGCTATGTCGGAGATGGAGAGGAAGGACATCGTGCAGCTCAGCGACGCGCAAAAGGCCGCCCTCGTCAGCAACCTGCTCGTCGTGCTGTGCGCCGACGAGACCGCGCAACCTGTCGTCAACACTGGCACGAGGGATTGACCATGAAAAAGGCATTGACTCTCGTCGCCGCCGCCCTGTGCCTGCTCGCGGCCAGCGCACAGCACGGCGGCACGGCACAACGTGGACAGCGGGTGCTGGCCATGTTGATGACAGGGGCGACGGACAGCCTCTACGCCGAGATGTCGGCAGAGATGCGGCAGGCGATGAGCAAGACGCAGTTGTCCGTCCTGTGGTACACGATGGAGATGACATACGGCAAAGTGCAGTCCACCGGGCAATGGGAGGAGCAGCACGTGATGGGCTATGACGTGGCAAAATGCCGCGTGGGCTTTGCAAGGGCGGATCTGGATTTTTCTGTCACATTCAGCGGCGATGAGGTCGCCGGGATGTTCTTCACGCCAGCCCCTGAAGCCGCGCCGCCGCAAGAGCCCGTGACGAGTGCCTCGTTCCAGGAGAAGCATCTGGTGCTGAGTTGTGACGGTTACGACATGCCCGCCCTGCTGACCCTGCCCAAGCAAGAGGCAAAAGCCCCGTGCGTCATCATCGTGCATGGCAGCGGCCCGAACGACAAGGACGGGACGATCGGCGGCAACAAGCCCTACGCCCAACTGGCGCGTATGCTTGCCGAGAGGGGTGTCGCCTCATTCAGGTACGACAAGCGCACTTTCGTCTACCGCGACTTGCCGGACAGCATTGCGGCGACGCTCACTGTTGACTATGAGACCACGGACGACGCGGTGGCGGCGGCCGCGATGTTGCACGCCATGGCGGACGACATTGACACGTCAAGGCTGTTCGTCCTCGGGCACAGCCAAGGGGGGATGATGATCCCGCGCATAGCGCAACGCACGACAGCACCGCACGGCTACATCATGATGGCCGCGCCCGCGAGGCGGCTGCTCGACTTGATGATGATGCAGCTGGACTACCTCCATGAGCACGGGCTCTACCCCGACTGGCCGAAGGCAAGGAAAGACATGGAGAGACAAATCGCCAACCTGAGGCTATGGGGGCAGGATGCGTTTGACAGCACGATGCCGATGCCCATGGGGCTGCCGCTGTCCTATCTCCTGGATCTGGAGGGATATGACCAGACAAACGAAGCCAAGACTATCGACAAACCACTGTTGGTGCTCAACGGGGAGGCCGACTACCAAGTGACGATGGATGATTTCAACCTTTGGAAAGATGCCTTGCAAGGGAAGCCCAATGTGACTTTCAAATCCTACGTCGGGCTCAACCACCTCTTCATGCCTGCCAGCACGCCGTCATTGCCATCCGACTACGCCAAGCGCGGGACAATCCCTGCCGAAGTGGCTGACGACATAGCCAATTTCGTCAAAGGCTGACAGCTCAGCTAAGCAACTGGAACAACCGGGCATCAGAATAAACACCCTTGAAACAGAACCACCGCCGCAACACCGCCGTCTCCTCAAACCCGAGGCGGCGGAACAGACGGGCGGCATCGGTGTTTGCCTCGCTCACAAAAGCATAGACCTGCGACAAGCGGAAGTAGGTGAAAGCATAGCTGGTCATCAGCCTCAACGCCGCAGAGGCATAGCCCATGCCACGGAACTCCCTGAGGATGAAAACGCCGACCTCGGCACGGGCACACACAATGTCATAATCAAAAAGATCGACAACACCCAACGTCATGCCATCGGCGGCACGCTCGACGACCAGCCTAAGCTGCTTGTCCTCCAAAAGGTCATTGGATGCCCCATTGACATACTCACGCAGAAAATGCAAGGAACGGGGAGTGAAAAACAATGATGTCCCCCACTCGTCCGAGTCATTCTCAATTGCATAGAAAAACTCGGCATCCCCAAGTTCCATGGGGCGAAGCCTGACCCCGCCGCCTTCAAAAACATTTGCCATAGCTTACGCCATTATGATTTCCTACATTCATAAAAATCAGCAAAGCAGGATTATGTCCATAACTCAATCACCGAGGCCAAGGTCTCCCTTGACCCTCGCCGCTGTCGGTACACAGAATGCAAATGACAAGAGGCAGATGCAAAAACACAACAGCCCGGCAGCACTCTCACAATTGACACTGAAATACAAGACTATGTTGTAAGCCGCAGCGACAAAAAGCATCGACAGCCTGACGATGCTCAGCACGAGGTAACGTCGCAAAGCCTTGACCAGATGCTCCTCGGCAAGAACACGCGTCTGGAGCAGTTTGCTGAATGACTTCAACGACAACGGGACAAACAACAACGTGACGAGCACGCCGCAGACATCATAGACGTAGCGGGATGCCGCATCGCCGATAGGAAAAGCCACATGGATGCCCCCTGCCAACGACAAGGCCGCATAAAGCAACGGCACGACAAGGAACAATGTGAAAATGATTTGTAGCGTTCTGACCGCCTTTTGCAATTCTTTCATCGCGGCATTCAAATGTTTGTTTCAAAATTGACCCTGTTGATGATGCTTCTGCCGAGCGTAACCTCATCAGTATACTCCAATTCGTCGCCGACTGACAAGCCACGCGACAATGCAGTCACCTTGACACCGAGTGGGGAAAGCTTCCTGTATATAAAGAAATTGGTAGTGTCACCCTCCATCGTCGGGCTCAAAGCGAGAATCACCTCATTCACTCCCCCGGCAGAGACACGGGCGACAAGGCTGTCAATGGCTATGTCACTCGGACCGATGCCATCCATCGGGGAAATCAAGCCGCCAAGCACATGATAAAGTCCATTGTACTGCATCGTAGCCTCTATGGACATCACGTCCTTGATGTTCTCGACCACGCATATCAATGCGCCGTCACGCCCCTTGTCGGAGCAGATGGAGCAGATGTCAGTGTCGGAAATGTTGTTGCAAACCTTGCAATACTTCACATTCTTCTTCATGTCGGAAATTGCAGAGACGAATGATGCGACAAAAGCATCGTCCTGCTTCAACAGGAACAAAGCAAGACGCATCGCTGTCCTGCCACCTATGCCTGGCAACTTTGAAAGTTCCTCGACAGCCCTCTCAAGGCGAGCGGATGGAATTTGCCTATACATCACGCATTCAGTTAAGTGCCTGATCCCAGTCCTTCCAGACCGGCTCACGGCCAAGAGCTTTCAAATCCCTCTCGACCTGCACAGCCGTCCTCTCGTCGCTCACATGGAATTGTTCCAACGATTGCGGATAGGTGTAGTAGCCTCCTGGGTCGGTCTTGCTCTCGGCACTCATCGTGGTGACACCGAGGGTTGCCATCGCATTCCTGAACTCGGCAGACTCACGTGTGGAATAGGAGATGTCAACGTCATGGTCGAAAATCCTGAATGCAAATGTCAGTTGGGCCAGTTCGCGGTCAGTCATGATGACATTGGGCTGGAAGCCACCGTTTTCAGCGACACGCATCCTCGGGAAGTTGACACTGTACTTTGTCTTCCAATAATTCTTTTGCAAATAGCGCAGGTGATAGGCCATCATGGTCATGTCTGTCCTCCAGTCTTCGAGCCCGACGAGTACTCCCATACCTATCGAATGGACACCCGCCTGCCCCATACGGTCGAAAGCGTTTACCCTCCATTCAAAATTAGACTTCATCCCACGTGGATGATAAATGTTGTAATTGGCACGGTTGTAGGTTTCCTGGAAGCAAATCACACCGTTGAGACCATGATTGGTCAACTCCTTATACTCCTCTGCCTTCAACGGCATCACCTCAATCTTAAGGTTGCTGAAATAAGGCTTTGCCAAATCCAAGGCACGGGCAATGTAGGGAACTCCAGCCTTGGCAGGGTTCTCGCCAGTGACAAGGAGAAGGTTTTCAAACGGAGCAAGACGCTTGATGGCCTTGTATTCGTTAACCGTCTCCTCCTCTGTCAAGATTGTGCGTTTCATCGGGTTGCTGACATGGAAACCACAATAGACACACGAATTGGAACAAGAGTTGGTCAAGTAGAGAGGGACAAACATAGAAATGGTCTTGCCAAACCTCTCCAAGGTGTAATGCCTGCTCAGTTGTGCCATCTCCTCCAGATACGGCTCCGCCGCAGGTGAAACGAGAGCCATGAAATCATCGACCGTCAACGAGCGTTTGCGCAATGCGTGCTCGACATCTTTGGATGTTTTCGAGTAAATCGATGATGATGTAACATCCCAAGATATGTTGCTTAGATAATCTGAAAACATTGTTTTGATGTTATTATTTCTTTCTTCTCACATCCTTGCTCAGACGCATGGCACAAAAATTAGGGCCACACATCGTGCAATATTCTCCGTCAAGATGGCGACCAGCCTTGAAATATTCCAAAGCACGCTCGGGATCAAGCGACAAATCAAATTGGTCTTTCCAGCGGAAATCAAAGCGCGCTTTGGACAAAGCATCATCCCTGACCTGTGCTCCAGGATGCCCTTTGGCAAGATCAGCTGCATGGGCGGCAATCTTATACGTAACGACGCCCACCCTCACATCTTCCTTGTCAGGCAAAGCCAAATGTTCCTTGGGGGTCACATAACACAACATGGCTGTCCCGAGCCGAGCTATCTGGGCTGCGCCGATTGCTGATGTGATGTGGTCATATCCCGGTGCTATGTCTGTGGTCAACGGACCAAGCGTGTAGAAGGGGGCATCATGGCAGGCGGAAATCTGCCTGTCCATGTTCTCCTTGATTTTATGCATCGGGATATGCCCTGGTCCTTCGATGAAAGCCTGCACGTCATGCTCCCAAGCCTTGACAACCAACTCACCCAAAGTGTCGAGTTCAGCAAACTGGGCTGCATCGTTGGCATCATATATGCTGCCAGGACGCATACCGTCACCAAGAGAAATGCCTACATCATACTTGGACAAGATGTCGCAGATGTCATCGAAATGTTCATAGAGGAAACTTTCGCGGTTGAACATTTTGCACCACTTTGACATGATGCTCCCGCCACGGCTGACTATGCCGGTCTTGCGGTTATTTGCCAAATCTATGTCTTTGAGCCTTACTCCGGCATGGATGGTGAAATAGTCCACACCTTGCTCACATTGTTCTATCAGCGTGTCCTTGTAAATCTCCCACGTCAAATCCTCAACCTTGCCATTGACTTTCTCCAAAGCCTGATAGAGGGGGACAGTCCCGACTGGCACAGGACAGTTGCGGATAATCCACTCACGGGTCTCATGGATGTTTTCACCAGTGGATAAATCCATGAGTGTGTCCCCACCCCATTTGCAACTCCACATAGCTTTTTCCACTTCTTCATCAATACTGGAAGTCGTGGCGGAATTACCTATGTTAGTGTTTATCTTGACAAGGAAGTTCCTGCCTATAATCATCGGTTCCGATTCAGGGTGATTGATGTTTGCAGGGATGATGGCACGTCCCTCTGCGACTTCCTTGCGCACGAACTCGGGAGTGATATGCGTCTTGATGCCCAATGCCTCACAATTCATGTTTTCCCTGATGGCGACATACTCCATCTCGGGAGTGATTATCCCTTTTTTAGCATAATGCATCTGCGAAACCCTCTTTCCCGGCTTTGCACGATAGGGCAATGTTATGTGCTCAAAGCGAAGATGGTCAAGGGATTTGTCATATTTGCGCTTCTTGCCATAATCAGACGTTACCTCTTGCAATTGCTCCACGTCGCCTCGCTGCATAATCCATTGCTCACGGATACGCGGCAATCCTTTTTTTAAATCAATTGTTTGATTCGGGTCGGAAAATGCGCCGGACGTATCATATATATAAACATCAGGATTCTCTGTTTCCTCTCTCTTGCCATCCATCTCTGTGACGGTAGACACTTGGCTTACCTTGCGCATCCCTACACGGATGTCGGGATAAATAGTCCCTGACAGATATACTTTCTCGGACCTTGGATATGATATTTTGTGTCTCATTTTCATTTATCTAAAAAGGATGTCAACGGGGAACTTGCACTCGCATGAAAAGATGTATCGCCAGAAGCAAGCCCGGCTTCATAAGCCATCCTGCCTGCTTGTACCGCCAGTTTAAAGGCTTCTGCCGTCTTGACAGGATTTTCCGCTATGGCTATCGCGGTATTGACAAGCACGGCATCAGCTCCCATTTCCATTGCTTCCGCTGCCTGGCTCGGAGCACCGATACCCGCGTCAACGACGACTGGCACATTGCTTTGCTCGATTATGATTCGCAAAAAATCTTTCGTTCGCAAACCAAGATTACTGCCAATGGGCGCACCAAGGGGCATGACCGTCGCTGCCCCTGCCTCCTCAAGCCGTTTGCATAAGACAGGATCTGCCTGACAATAAGGAAATACGACAAAACCCATCTTTACCAATTGTTCAGTCGCTTTCAACGTTTCCACGGAATCCGGCAACAGGTAACGAGGGTCCGGGTGTATCTCCAATTTCAGCCAATTGGTGCCGAAAGCCTCGCGGGACATTTGGGCTGCAAAAATTGCTTCCTCTGCATCTCTTACGCCTGAAGTGTTTGGCAACAACTTGACACCCGGGTGCTGGATATGCTTCAACATATCATCATCCTTGTCGTCAAGGTCTATACGCTTCATTGCCACTGTCACGAGTTCCGTTCCAGAGCTTTTGATTGATTTTTCCATCTCATCGTTTGAGTCAAACTTGCCTGTACCCATGAACAGACGTGAGACGAATCTATGTCCGTCAATTATCAAATCATTCATATACATAAGTGTTATTACATTTCTCCACTACCTTTTTCATCTCGGCGACAGGGTCGGCAGCATTCAACACGGAACTTGACAATGCTATGCCATCCATGCCGATGCGAGCTAAATCGTTTATGTCATCAACGGCAATTCCACCTATCGCCACTATCGGAATATCTATCGACTGCTCACGCATTTCCTTTATTATTGCAGCATACCCTTCCAGCCCGAGCTGGGGGCTTAAATTCTTTTTAGTCGTAGTGAATCGGAATGGACCGCAACCGATGTAATCAGCTCCAGACTCGAATATCGCTACTACATCTTCAATCGTATTAGCCGTGCCACCGATTATTACATCCTTTCCGAGCAATGTCCTTGCCTCTGCTATCGACATATCATTCTTGCCAAGATGAACCCCGTCCGCCCCTATGTCATTGACAAGATGGGCACGGTCGTCAAGTATGAAAGTGGCATTTGCCGATTTGCACAATTCGTTAGCAACGAGTGCAGTCTTACAGAAAACGATGTCATCAACGCCTTTCATCCGCAATTGAACCCAACGGCATCCTCCGTCGAGGGCAATCTTTACGGAATCAAGATAAGAATAGCGGTCATTGCTATGTGTTATGAACTGCAAGCTCAACCTCCGCATACGGCCCTTATTATTATCAATTTTGCACCGTCCTCGAGCATAAAACCATTCCATTGGGAACGTGGGATGACTTTGTGGTCAACAGCGATTGCTATTCCATCAGCATTTATCCCCACCTTTCCGATGAACTCGGCCAAAGTGAGAGGCGCGCCCAAAGTGTATTGCTTTGAATTCAAAGTAACATTCATAACGATATAAGTGTTGGAAAGATAAAGAGGAGAGAAATTACAATCCCTGCATCGGCATTATCCGTCAGCAGGTTATGAGGGTATGTTCTCAGCCTTGCCATAAATTGCCAAAGCACCCCTTTGCCTTTCAATTTGATGCGAATTAAGCATTATTTCCTGAGAAGTCAAAGGCATAGTTCCAAAATAAACCGGCGATGGACATAAAAAACGTGTGGGGGACACGGATGCCCCCCACACGCTATGCATAATCTTTACGACTGTCCTCAGTCTATTTCTTGATCAGCTTCATATCCGCCGAGTTCGCGCAATTTATTTTTCAACATGGCAAACTGCTCAGACAAGTCATGGATTGGCTTATGCTCGAAATCATGCATCGGGCTCTTCAAATAGAACGACAACCACGTCTGGATGCCAGACATACCTGCACGTTTCGCCAAATCAGAGAAAAGAACCAAATCCAACAACAATGGAGCAGCCAGGATTGAATCCTTGCAAAGGAAATCAACCTTGATTTGCATCGGATAACCCATCCATCCGAAAATATCCAAGTTGTCCCAACCCTCCTTGTCATCATTGCGTGGAGGATAGTAGTTAATGCGCACCTTGTGATATATGTCCTTGTACAATTCAGGATATTCCTCGCCATCAAGGATGGTCTCGATGACTGACAGTTTGGAGACCTCTTTCGTCTTGAAGTTATCTGGATCGTCAAGCACTTCACCGTCACGATTCCCAAGAATATTCGTTGAGAACCAGCCTCTCAGACCGAGCATTCTCGTCTTGAGCGCAGGAGCCAGCACGGTCTTCATCATCGTCTGTCCCGTCTTGAAGTCCTTGCCGGCGATAGGCACATTGTTTTTCTTCGAGAACTCCCACATAGCCGGTATGTCAACGCAAAGGTTTGGAGCACCCATGATGAACGGGCAACCTTCAGCTATTGCAGCATAAGCATAGCACATACTCGGGGAGATGACAGCCCTGTTGTCTTCCTTCATCGCTTTTTCCAGAGAAGCCAATGATTTGTGCTCGTCAGCCATCGGCACATATATCTCAGTGGAAGCAGCCCAAATCACGACAATCCTGTCACAACCGTTCTCAGCCTTGAAATTCCTGATGTCGGCTCTCACTTGCTCCATCAAATCCCAACGGTTCTTGCCTTCCTTGACATTAGTGCCGCTGAGTTTCTTGACATAGTTGTGGTCGAAAACGGCTTTCATCGGCTTGATTGCCATCAATTCATCCTTGACCGGCTCTATATCTTTAAATTTCAGCACTTCTGCATGAAGAGCAGACTCATAGGCATTGTCTTCAAAAATGTCCCATGCGCCAAAGACGATGTCGTCCAATGAAGCCAAAGACACGACATCCTTTATCTTTTTATATTCTTTATGCGAACCTTTTCCAACTCTTATCTTGGCCAATTGAGAGAGAGAACCTATCGGTTGCGCCAAACCTTTTCTGGCCATCAGTGTTCCTACCATGAATGTAGAAGTGACAGCACCCAATCCTACGCAAAGGACACCAAGTTTCCCATTTGCAGGCTTTACGTCAATTCTTTCCATAATTTTTCCCTTAGAAATTACAATGGTTTAGATTTAATTTGCCGCCAAAGGTACATCTTAATCTGTTACAATTGACAACACAACACCCATTTTATTTCAATAAGGTTACAAATGCAACATAAAACCTTACTTATAGGACATCAATCGAGCCGCAATTGGCAAGACTGCTTGTATAATAGCAATATCAGCTGATTACCTTATTAGCTCCTGAAGTGAATCTGACCGTATCTGGATTGGCTTTGACAAATGACTCTATATGGCGGATGCGCTTTTCTTCCAAGATTTCATTGATAGCTATGAGGATGCCTGTTTCCTCAACGTCACCGAAGCCGTAATTGATTGCAGTCCCGAACATCCTCATCGTAGGCGACAACCCCATATAAGCGTTGACGAGCGGTGGAATGCTATATCCGAGCTTGCTGATTTCAGCTTTCAATATTTTATAATCATCCTTGAACGTATCCCCGGAGAAAAGCTGTTCAAGCAGTTTCTCATCGGTTTCGATTTCCAACGGGCGGATGGGAGTGATCAGGTTGTCCTTGTCTGCAAAATGCTTCTTGAGGAAATAAAGTATCATGTCACGCCCACCGCGATGGTAGTTGGGATACATAGTGACTTTGCCGAAGAAATATTTAGCCTGAGGCATTATGACCGTCAACGCCCCAAGACCATCCCAGAGATTGTCAAGGGCAAAGACGCTCTTGCTCCCCATGCGGGTTGACTGGTATTCCAATGACACAAACGAGCGTCCAAGCTCAATCGTCTGCGGCAAGTAATTGTCTATGAAATTCTGCGAGAACTTAAACAGATGGGATGTCGCTATGACCGGTTGCCCCTCGGCATCGAATGCGACATCTGTGCCGAGGATGTAACGGTAGCCCCCTATTATCTTTTCCCGCTCAGGATCCCAAACGATCAGCTGCTTGCACGGATTGGACATGGTGTCAAACTCATCGATGTCGAGGCTCTTGCCAGTTCCACCTCCAGCCGTACGGAAAGCTTCCTCACGCAGACGACCTATCTCCCTCATCACGTTAGGCGAGTCCTGGGAGGTGACGACATATATATCATTGTTACTTTTGTTCGTTACCCTGAGTTTCTTGTCATCCGTCAATTCCGACTTCAGCAAAGCCACGTCAACGGGACTGATGATTTCTTCCATATATAATTATTTAAGTCCATAGACGATTTCCCTCACATAGTCACACCACTCATGGACGGTGCGCGACGAGTCGAATGTTGTGCACGGGATTGGTTTCCCTATCGTCATTTCAAATCTCTTTCCTTTGTTCTTGAACAGTTCGTCGGCAAGATAGAGCATCGCGACGTTGAACTTTATGCCCAACATCTTCCTCACCCTGTCGATGTTGTAAAAGAAGTTGGAATTGCGCCCGTTGAAGTGTATCGGGACGATGCCCCTCCCCGTCTGTATGCTCTTGACGAGGAACGTCTTCTTCCATTCCGGGTCGGTTATCTTGCCATTGATGCGACGCGAACACAGCCCGGCGGGGAACATGATGAGCTGCTGGTCGGAGGCAAAGCCCGCCTCCACCATCTTGGGGAAATTGCGTGATTGCGCTCCAGTCTTGTTGACGGGGATGCACAACGGGGCGAGTCCCGGGAGATTCATCAAGAGGTCGTTGACGAGATATTTGATTTGCCCGTCATATTTGTGGCCGAGCACCGACCCTATCGCCACGCCGTCAAGCCCGCCGAGCGGGTGGTTTGAGACGAAAGTGTAGAGACCGTCATCCGGCAAGTTCTCACGCCCCTTGACCACAAGGTCCATCTCGAGGAAACTGAGCACGTAATCAAGGAAATCCACCCCGACCTTCCCTTTGGCGTAATCGTTCAGGAAGTAATTGACCTCATCCTGGTGCACTATCCTCTTGAGGTAGGAAATCACGAAACGGGGGATGTACTTGTACTTGCCCGGAGCCTTGCTCTTCAAGATGTTCTCAACATCGATGGATACGTTGTCATTTTGCATCATTGGCAATGCTTAACTGCGTGCAAATGTAATCCATCTTTCCATATTGCAAAAGGAATATACAGCAAAATGCCACGAATGCCTTGTCATTAGGCAAAAGAATGGTTTATTTTGCGCCACACATTTCATACCAATGACAATTCCCGCAACATTAATAAGATTCTTGGCTCTCTGCCTTGCCCTGCTGCCCGCTGTGGCGGCACCGGCACTGGGGCAGGCCAAGCACCAGGTGCGTGCCGTGTGGCTCACGACCGCCTATGGCCTCGACTGGCCGGTGCAAGGGGCAGCCGACCAGAGGGAGAGCCTCAGGGCTATGCTTGACGTGCTGGCCGGCACGGGCATCAACACTGTCATGTTCCAGTGCCGCATCAGGGGTGACGTCGCCTACGACTCAGCCATAGAGCCGCGCAACCGCCTGTTCAAGGCGATGGACTTCGACCCGCTGGCCTTTGCCATCGACGAATGCCACAAGCGGGGCATGGAGTGCCACGCATGGATGGTCTGCATCCCCCTCGGCAGGCAAGGCAAAGTGCCACGGCAGACGCTGGCGGCCATCGACAGGGCCGGGCGCGGACTGGTCATGAGCCACAAGCGGCAACTCTACCTCGACCCGGCGCGGCGCGGCACGGGCGAGTACCTGGCAAGCATCGCCACCGAACTGACCTCCCGCTACGACATCGACGGGCTGCACCTCGACTACATACGCTACCCCGACGACTACCGCGCATTCCCCAAGGCCAAGGGGATGACCGCCGCACAGAAGGCTGCCGTGCGGCGCGACAACATCACCGGAGTGCTCAGGACAATCCACGCGGCAGTCAAATCGATCAAGCCGTGGGTGAGCCTCAGCTGCGCCACGATAGGCAAGCTCCGCTCCACCGCCCGCCTCGACAGCCATGGATGGGATGCCCGCGACTGCCTCGGACAGGACGTGCAGGCGTGGCTGGACGAGGGACTGGTCGATGAGGTCTACCCCATGATGTACTTTAAAGACGACAACTTCTATCCATTCGCAGCCGACTGGAGCGAGGCGGCCGGCGACGCGTCGCGGGTCATCCCCGTGCTGGGGCTCTACCGCATCGAGTACGCCGACCAGGGCTGGGAGGCCGATGAGATAGTCAGGCAGGCACACTTCTGCCGAGCACTGGGGTTGGGCGGCATAGGCCTCTACCGCGCCGAGACCATCGTGCGCAACACACGCAACATCCGCGGCCTGCTCACCAGCGAAATCTTCACCACCACTGCGTTGCCACGCGGCGGACGGGGACGGATGGAGGGCTGCACCGTCGCCATCACCCGTGCCGAAACCAACGGGCGGCGCACCCAGCTGCAATGGGAGTACCAAGGGGCGGCTGGTGACGGAGTGACGTTCACCATCTACGCCAGCGACACCTGGCCGGTTGACACCGCCGACCCCGCCAACATCATCGAGGCTGGCGTGCGGGCGACGGGCTACACCTACGACTACACCTACGACAGCGGGCGGCGCGCCCATTTCGCAGTGACCGCCACCGACCACCTCGGCAACGAGAGTGCGCCAGCCATGACCCCTCAGCCGCCTGCCACGCGCATGGGCGTGCTATTGCCGTCGCAGGCTCTCGATGCCACGCCCGTGACTCGGTGAATCAAAATCGTGAAATGCCTTGTTAGTCGCACTAACAAGCGTTGTTAATCGCACTAACAAGGCACTTCAAAATCCTGAAGCACCGATCCTGCGCACCCACTCCCGCACCCCATCCACAATATCCCCTGACGTGCCTGCGGAAATGGGTTACCCATTTTGCCCAAAAGGGTTACTCTCTTGACGGAAATGGGTTACCCACTTTGACAAAGAGAGTAACCCATTCCCATAACCGCCTCGGATGGCTCACAGCCCTACCTTGAGCGACACGGCCAAGCCGCGCGGGATACACTCGGACATGGCGAAACGCCCGTGCCCGACGCTGTAGTCGGGGTTGAAGCAATACTCCGTCAGCTCAGTCCCGAAGTCGTAGATGTTGTAGCACAGCACCTCGACCTCGACAGGCCTTTTCCTGATGCTGCCCTTGTAGCTGGCGCGGAGGTCGAAGTTGAAAAACATATCCTCGCGGCTGCCGAAGTCACCATCGAGGGGATTGATGCCCTTGGTGCGGCGGTTCCACACGGCCACTTGCGTGCTGCCGTCGGCATTGCGCTCGGTGACATAGTTGAAGCCCGAGAACGGCTGCCCGTCCTTGAACTTGCCGGTAAGCGCGAAGCTGAAGTGCTCGTCGATGTTCCACCCCAGATGGAGGCGGGCGATGTAGGCGCGGTCCTGGTCATAACGGCCTATGCCCTTGACCAACGCGTTGGGGTTGGCGGTCGTCTCGGTCAGGGCGGCGATGTCGTTGACGATGGGGCCGTTGCCCAGACCGGCGAAGCCCGCCATCAGGTAGGACTGCCACGAGAGCATGGCGAAGAATCGTGGGCCAACGTACTCGTACTTTATGACCGACGAGAAGTAGTAAGGGGTGTTTGATATGAAATCCGTCCACCCGTCCTTGTGCATATAGCTCTTGGGCAGGTAGCCGACAACGTAGTCCACCGGCTTGCCGCCGTCAAACATGAAGACCTGCGTGCCGTCGTCGGCCGTGACATAATGCCCGTAGTCGCCAGCATCGCCGCCGAATGAGGTCATCCACGTGTTAAAGTATTTCCTGTATGAATTGAGGAAACTGATGGTGTGGCGGCCGAAACGGAAATGTATGGGTATGTCCAGCACGAAGTAGGCCGGCTGGTGGAGCAGCTCGACCTTGCTCCTCGATGCCCCGCCGGTTGAGAGGAAATAGCCGCCGCGCTCGCCGTCGTCGAGACGCTGGTTGCCATTGCCGTCCATCCAGTAGTGGACATCACCGTTCATGTAACGCTTGGAGAAGTAACGGATGTCGTCGTAATTGAAGGCGACGCGGTTCCTGCTCAGATTCACCTCCATCTCAAACCACTTGCACGGCGCAATCCTGAAGCCCGCCATGACCTGCCAGTTGGGGCGGAACATCGACCTGTCCTTGACCAGCATCGCGTCAATCGTCACGTCGATGTTGGCCTTGAAGTCCAGCCACCGGGTAAGGCGGCGGTGGAAGCGCAGGCTCGCCGTGTTCTCCAACAAGCCGCTGGCAAACGCCTCGCTCGACCAGTCATAGACATACAGGGGAGTGAACGGCTCGCCCACCTGCCGCAGGTAGACGGCGTTGGAGAAACTGTTCTGCCTGGGTGCGAAGTGCATGACCGAGTTGTAGCCGTCAAACGTGAACGACAACCAGCTGTTTATCCTATGCTCAAGGTTCAAGGCATAGGACAGCTCAGAAGTCACCCCGTCGGGCTGCCACGGTTCAAACCCTTCCCCGTCCTGGTCAATCAGGTTGCGGGAGAAGCCCAGGTCGTCATGCCGCACCGTGTTGAACGCCAACGTCAGACCCGACGTGTAACGGGTATGGCTGCGCCGCCTGGTGCCGTAGAGCGACAGGCTGTAGGTGTTCTGCTGCGCCGTCTCCTCCCGCCCGTAGTAGAACTCCGAGCCCATGTTGCTGCGCCCCGACACTCCTATTATATAATTCATCGTGTCGAAGAGGCGCACGGGCTTCACCGGGAGCTGCCCGTCAAGGCTCAGTTCGAAGAAGTCCTCGGGGTAGTAGTCATCTATGCCCGTCTCGTCGAAGTCCACCAGCTTCCTCACGCCATAGTCGAAGTAGAGGTGCTGCCTGTAGCCCGTCTCCCCCCGGCGCAAGGTGTAGTTGAGGTCTACGCTGCCCAGCCCCTGCATCTTGTTGCGGTGCTCCATGGGCTTGTATGCCCTCTCCTGCGCCGTGAGATGCAGCAGGTTGATGAATTGCTTCGTGCCGCGCGATATTCCCCCGAGCCCTCCGAAGTTGTAGGTGGCAGTGATGGCATCAGGCACTGCCGCGTCCTTGGTCAGCCACAACTGCGACGTGTGATAGTCTATGTCAAGGCTGTGCGTGAGCATATCGGCATGATAGGTCGTACTGCCCGGCATGAACCGGCTGTCGATGCGGAATCCGTCAAGGTAGAAACGATTCCATCGGTAGGAATTGCCCGCCACCGAGAACGTGAGCCTGTCGGGCGCGGCAAAGCCCCCTGTCGTCTCGGTCTGGTAGGTGGTGTAGTCGTCAAGGTTGTCCAAGTAGTTGGTCAAATCACCTGACTTGTAGTATGTCCTGAACAATTGGCTGCTGCGGTGCTGCATCCCGTAGTCCGGCAACGTGTCCAACGGCTCTGCATCCACTGCGGCACTTGCTACAATGGACGATGACAGCAACGCCAAGGTCAATAGATGTGTCTTCATCAAATCAATGTTTCTTGTTGAAATCCTTTAGGAGAAACGACGGGGACAGCCTGAAATAGACCGCTGCGGCCAAGCTCGTCGCCATCGACTGCGAGCCCCGCACGCCGTCAGCCCCCGTCTCGTCACATTTGTGGAGGAAAAAAGCCTTGAGGTTCGCCCCCCATGAGTAGCATTTGCCAAAGGACTGGGCATACTCAAGGTTGAACGTCGTCACCTGCGGGTCGGTGAACCTCACCCCGGTGTAAGGCACGTCGATGCAGCCGAAGTGCGGATTGCCGAGCAGTGTGATGAAGTTGTGAGCCGCCCAATGCCCCACCCCGACGTTGAAACGCCAGATGTCCATCTCGGCAAGCCCGTAGACTCCCACTCCGCGCTTGAACGGGAAGAGTTCGCCCTTCCCCTCATTCGACGCGAAAGCATTGACGCTCACGCTGACTTGCTTCACCAGTCTTGAGCGGAGGTTTATGTCCAACTGGCAACCGGCCGAGGCATTCATCCACGTTTGCACTCGGTTGGTGGCGATTGTGTCTATCTCTCCTCCACGATGCTGCACGACCACATTCAACGGGAAGAAGACATGGACACGCGAAGCATCGTCATTGACCTTCACTTTGGCTGCCGCCCCGACAGTGAACGCCTCCTGGTGGTTGTCGTTGCGGAAGATGAAACTCTCCCAATTGACCCATGCGTCAAGGTCGAAATGGGATGTTCCGACCAACAGCTGTATGCCTGCCTCTGGACGCGATGCGAGCACGTTCTCCTCGTCATAGAGTGGTTCTGGCAGGCCGTGCGCCACTCCGCCATAAATATTACCCATGACCAGATCGACTGCTGGCGACAGTTTGGCATGAACCCTCAGGAACGGGGTCATGTTGACCCGCTTGCTCTCGCCGGTGGGCAGATGCCTTATCGGGTCGCGGAAATATAGTTCCTGGTAGGCAGTCGCCCCCCAATAGGTCGTCATGTTGAATCCCGCCTCGATTTTGAGGTTCGCAAGCGGTTGGTAGGTCAAGGTCGGACGCAAGAGAAACCCCGGGAGAGTGTAGCCATCGGTGCGTCCTCCCACGTATTCATTGTCACGCAGGAAGTCGATGTTCTCTATGTCGAGACGCAACTCCCCTTGCCCGTCAGCGGCAACGGTGCGGTCTTCGTCAAAAATCAGCTGTTTCATCTGCGCCATGGCATCGCCACCTTGCACCAGTGGCAACAGCAGCATGGCGGCACAGGCAAGAATCTTTTTCATCATTACTTCGTTTAAGCACCGGGGTATGTGCGGGTGCGGTTCTTCTTTTTCCTTACCTCTGGTTTCTGTTTGGTTATCTCAAGCGGCTTTTGCTTATCAAGCGGGCGGGAATACAAATCCCAGTCTTGCTCGATTGTCCACATAGCCTTGAGATCTATGACCGCGTTGTAATAAAAGACTTCCTCACCATGCCGTTTCTTCGAGTAGTCGCCAGTGTCCCACTCACCGTTGCCGTTGAGGTCGATGCACAGCCGTGCATAATATTTCCCGGCGGGCAGATAGTTGAACACTGCTTCACCGTCCTCCACAGTCACCCTCCTGATGGGAGCGTCATTCTTATTCAGCAGCTCAGTATAGGCGGGTCGCCCGTCAAGTCCCTTGACCTTGAAGACAATCATGCCGTATTCTTTTATTGCCCTTATCTTGAATGACTTGTCTATACGGTCATTGACAAGGCCGTATACGCTCCTTATCGTTCCCGAGTCCACCATGAGTTTGTAGTCGGCACTCTCCTCCCAATTGGCCACCCAGCGGTAAGTACGCACGTTCATCGTGTCATGCACGAAATTGAATGGTATTTCCTCATAGACCGAGTCAACCTTCATCAAGATGTGCATCGCCGACCTTTGGAACGTATCCAACGGTTGCTCGAAGATGACTGTTATGTCCTTGTAGCCGTCAAAGGTAGATGTCAACGACTCAAGGTTGACACCGAGTGGCGGGATGACCGTGTCCTGTTCCTCTTTGTCACGGCGGCGGCGTTTGGGTTCAAAGAGTTTTTTGGTGACGGCATTCACCGTGTCGGTCTGCCGCACCGAGCGCAAAAGGCTGTCGGTCGTCATGTAGGAGACGGCCAGCTTTAGCGTATCGACGTTGTAGATGAGTGAATCACGTATCCAATAGTCTATGGTGTCATTCTTCATGCTCGGCTCAATGATGAAAGCATCGGTGGCATCGAAGTTCAATCCTCTGACCTCGGGCAGCGAATCGGCCTTTGTGTTGAAAAACAAGGTGAATTTCCGTTTGTCCGAGCGGTCATTCTTCATCAGTTTTTGAACCTTGTAATCTTCCTGGAACGTGGCAAGCACAATGTTGTCAGGGACATAGTGGGTGTAATCTACCTTGATTATCGTGTCGATCGTCACCGTGTCAACCCACGTGGTGTCAAAACGCACATCGGGGAAACACGAGGGGACGATGAGCGAATCAAGAAACGCTATCTCCTCGCTCTTCTGGCTGAAGACATAGTTTTGGTCATTGTCATTGAGGGCATATATCCTGTATGTCCCGGGTTTCACGCCCTTTATGCGGAAATGTCCACGGCTGTCGGTGCGTCCGATACGTTCCATTTTCTTGGTCGTGAACGCCGTGTCGGACAAATCGCTATGAAGCCCTACAAGGAATCCTTTGACAGGCTCAAGGTTTTGTGCGTTGACGACAGTGCCCGAGACCTCCATCGTGTCGATGACATCCCCGGTCGAAAACGTAAAGACGAAGTTTTCCAAAGGGTTTCCCTCGTTGTTATCGACAATGGCATCACTGAAATCTATCGTGTAGGTCGTGCTGTCGATCAACGTGTCCTGGAAGTTTATGTCGATGTGCTTGCCTATCGCCTCGATTTCCGGCTGGCGTTGCTGCGGCGGGGAGACGACTATCTTCTCACTGGCATTCTCGATTTTGATGTATTCGTCAAAATCTATCGTGACTTTCTTGCGGCTGACACCCGTCGCCCCCTGCATGGGATTGCTCTTGAGCATGACCGGAGGCTGCTCGTCAAAAGGGCCTCCATCGGGACGGCCTATGTTGGCACACGCCACAGCAAGCATGGCTACGGCGGCGAGACACGACAGTCTGGTTATCTGCTTCTTCATTTATATTGATAGTGATGCGTTGATGAGCTGTGCAAAAATAAGACAAAACCGACTACCACCCGCCCTCACTCGAAATGAAAGTCGATGACGGCCATCTCGCTGTCAGACCCTATGCGGTAGGGAGGTCCCCACAACCCAAGACCCGATGAGACATAGACGTGCGTGCCACCCTCCTTGGTGTAGCCGTAGGCGTGCTTGTAAAGCGCGGAGACCAGATGGTTCATCGGCCACACCTGCCCCTTGTGCGTATGACCGCAAAGCACGAAGTCAGCCCCGCACGACACTGCCGCCCCAATCTCGCTGTCATTGGGCTGGTGGTCAAGCACGAATACGGGCTTGCCGCCGTCAACTCCCCGCATCAACTCGGCGAGCGGCTTGCGCCCACGGTTGTAGTTGTCATCGCGCCCGACGACCTGGATGCCGCAAGGCAACGTGGCCACGCTGTCGCGCAACAGGACTATCGGGGTCATGCCCACGAAGCGCACGCTCTCGCCTATGCCGCTGATGTACTCATGGTTGCCCGGCACCATGTAAATGCCTTGTGGCGCACGGATGTCACGCAGCGGCTCATACATCTTTTCTTCAAACAACGGAGCGACAGCCATGTCTATCAAGTCGCCGGCAATCAACACCACGTCGGGTTGCTCGGCGTTTATCATCCCGACAAAGCGTTCCAACCGCTCTCGGGTCACGCCATAGCCGAGATGTACATCGCTCACCGCCACCACGCGCAACGACCTGGCGACGGCAGGCTTGCAGACATCGAGCGTCATCCGCCGCACGTCGGGCGTGGCGAAGTTGGCAAATCCCCACGCCATCACCAAGAGCGAAAGCCCGGCAGACCAGACAAACTGCCCCTTGACCTGCAAGCCGCACAGCCCTACCACCATGAACAAAAGCAGGAACAGCACGGTGTAAAGCGTGAAGACCAGCCACGATGTCGAGAACCAATAGAAAGCATGACCGACACGCGGCGGCAACACACGGTTGCCAGATGCATACATATAGGCGACGAATGACAATGCCGCCACCCAATAGACCACCCCCACCGCGACTTTCGCCCAAAGCGGGGCGGCCGAAATGGCGGAGTTGCACTTCCAATAAACAAAGACATTGGCCAGGACATAGACCACGGCCATCACAGCAAATATCATATCTTTAAATCAATATTGCACAAGACCCGCCCGACGTGCGGTGACGGCAGGCGGTGCAAAGTTAAAATGTTGGGCGCACATAGCAAACAAGCCGCCGTCAACGCAGGGAAAGGCGGCAGCACGCCGCGAAAAGTCTGTTTTCAACCTAAATCTATATAAACTAAGCCTAAAAATATATAGATTTAAGTTGAAATTATATATTTTCAATCTAAAAATAGACTTTACAAGGCGTGGGCGCGAATTATAGTCAGCTTGCGACAGGAAGGGGACGGAATAAATCTATGTTAAATAGCGTAGAAAAACATCCCACAACCCCACATTGCCATATTGACAATGCACGCCGTCATCGCTAAATTTGTAAGCAAATGGCGCGATGCACCCACCCGCAGGCATTGGCAAGCGCGGCAACAGCCTGCGGCGCACCGATGCCACGTGCGCGACAAGAAATAAAAAAACGGACAGCAATATGACTAAAAGACTTTGGGCAACCATGCTGCTGGCAACGACGCTCGGCATGACAGCGGCGACTGGCAACGCTGCCTGCACGGACAGCAGTGCCGAGGGAGGAAACTCCCCAAGCTGCGGCATGATACGGGCAGACAAAAACGACCCGGTGATGAGGATAGACAAGACGGGGAACTATGACCGGTTGGAGATGAGGGCTATCGGCGAAGTGTTCTACACGCAGTCGGCCGTCCCGACATTCAAAGTGTATGGCCCGTCGGAGATTGTCGATGCACTCGATGTCAATTGCGACAACGGCACGCTCACTATCGATTGCCAGACTGAGCAGGGAAGCGGAAAGGACTTCAAGAACATAAGAATCTACATCTCCTCACCCTCGCTCGAGTATGTCCGCATCGACGGCATAGCGGAATTCTATGCCGAGGACAGATGGGAGGCTGACAATCCCGTCTTCATGCTGGACGGCATAGGCAAACTCCGAGTGCATGACCTGCGGTGCAAGACGCTGGACGTGATTGTCGAGGGCATCGGCGACGCGGAAATCAATGTCCACTGCGACACCATCAGGACAAGCAACCACGGCATCGGGAAAATCAAGCTCAGGGGCGAGACCCAATCGCTGACAAGATACAAGGCGGGCATCGGCAAAACCTACACCAAAGGGCTGAAGGTCGGTGACAACCGCAGCGGCAACGCACACAATTGAGCATAGGAGCAAAAGCAGAGGGGCAAGTTCCACGGTGGAACTTGCCCCTCTGTCTCATATCCGGCCTGCCGGCATCACAGTCAATCGACCATGACCTTGACCATGCGGCTCGCACCATCGGAAATGACGCGCACGAGGTATATCCCCCGTTGCAAGTTGTCACCATCGACCATCTGCCCGGCAAGGTTGTAGACCTCGAATGCATCACAACCGCCATCGACGACGATGCGGCCATCGACGGCATAGGCACTGACCGTTCCATCTTCGGCGGCCGGTGCGACGATTGCCGAGGTCGAGTTGTTGCCCAGTTTGCATTTGACGGCATTGAGGACACCTATGTTCTCGCGGCCGTTTTTGCCTGGAGGCGTGGTCTCGTCGCGGTTATAAACGATGGCGGCAACGTGCAGTTGCGAATCATCCACCGGGACTTGCGCCCCGATTATCACACCATAGGCATCATAAGGTTCAACCGTCTCGGGGACATGGCACTCATACGTCATCTCCCACTTGCCATCATTGTCAAACACAATGCCGTCGCCAAGGTAGTCGGCGGAGAGTGACATCCTCACAGGATTGTGATGTTGGTAGAGTGTGTCAAACTGCATCGCGCCAAAACTCTGGAACCCGACAAAGATGTCCTGCGTCAGCCACACGCTGACGGCAGGCGACGGCGCATCCAGCCCCGCACCGCGCTGGCCGTAGACACGGGCTTTCATCATGCGGGTCGCCTCGTCATAGGTGACATCAATGTCCACCGAGATGTCGGCACGCTCATCCAATTGCGCCTCGATGAATGTCCGTCCCTCGGGGTCATATTGAGCGAAACGAGTGTTATAGGAGCTGAACTCCGTGGCTCTCTGCAACAGTTCCGGTATCCTTGAATTAACGGCGAGGAGCGAGCGGTTGTACACCAATTTGGGTGCTTCGTAGATTCCGAGGAAACCAGCCAAATCCACGCTTTCCTTCACCGTCAGCGAATCGTGCTTGTATCCCGCATGATGTGACATCCACACGAGGCGGTCATTGTCCTCCTGCCCCTCGACGATTTCCACAAGGGCTGATGCCGCACCCGGGCAACCTGAACAGCCTTGCCCGGTGAACAGCTCAAGCACCACGCCCCGCTCGAATGTCTGGGCTTGGGCGATGACCGGGACAGCAAGCAGCATCCCGGCCATCAATGATTTGAGAAATCTGAATTTGCCCATAGCCATGTCACTTCCTGAACTTAATGCTCTTGCCGCCGACACTCAGGACATAGTAGCCGTCATTCAACCAGTAGATGTCCAGCGTGCCATAGGCCAACGTGCCGCTCATCATGACACGGCCGCTGAGGTCATAGAGCACGTAGTCGGCATCCTTGTCCTCCATGCCGAGGACGTAGGCCGTGCCGCCTGACACGAACACGCGTGGCTCGGATGCCGGTGACATCTCGGTGTCAACTACTGATGATGCGTGGAAATCTTCGTAATTATACTCATACAGCTGCGTGAGCGACAGCTTCATGTCCATTTCCTCAAGCGAGTAGATGCTGTAGCCCTCCATCTTGCTCTTCAGGTACTGGTCAAAGTCCTTGGTCTCTTCCGGGTCTACGGCATAGACGATTTCATCAATGCCAACTGTCTCGTCATAGAAATACTCAGTGCTGTCCTGCGGCATATTGAACCCTCCCATGCTGGTGGCAAGATAGTATATCAAAGTTTTCAGATTGCCGCTGCGGTCATAAGCATACTCACGCCTGGAATATCTCTGCGCTGTGCTGGCTGTCCCGTCAACCGTGTTGTAGTTGGTCTCGGTCTCAAGGTTGCCACGCGCATCGTAGGCATATATATAATAGGAATTAAGCGAGCCATCGCCCCTGTAACAATCCATGCGCCCGAGACGACCATTGGAGTAAGTATAAGTGGTGGAGTCCATGAGGGCGTAGTCGTCGATGTTGGCAATGTACAAATCAGTCACCTTCGTTGCAACATTGCCGTCACTGTCATAAGTATAAGCTATCTGCGCGTCATAATTCTCGGGCATCTGGCCGTAGTCGTTGAAATTCCAGTTGCGACGCCACTCCAACAAGCCTTGGTCGTTGTAGGAATATTGGACGTAGGCATATTGGACAAACTCAAAGAAATTCCATGCATAGAGGTTGATCTCCGTCACCTGTCCTGCGTCGTTGTATTTGAATTCCTTCATCGACGTGCCGTAAGTGTCAGTGCACTCGAGCGACTTGAGTGTTTCGTCTTCGTTGTAAGTATATTCGATGTAGTAGTCACCGATGTTCTTTTCCTCAATCGATGACAACATTTGCTTGTTCTCCTGTGCAAAGGCTGCAACGAAAGCCATCAATGATGCGGCAGCCAGAAAGGTTCTCTTTACCATAATCTATTGTCCTGTTTGTTTGTTATCATTAATGTTATCATTCGTCAACTGCCACCTTGATGCCGTTGACGATGTATATGCCTGCCGGCAATCCTTGTGTTGCCTCCTTGACATCCGATGCCATGCGTGTCGTGAGCAACCTGCCGTCGATGGCATAGACCTGCATCTCGACCGGGTCGGCACTAACCTCATCGACAGAGACGAGATTATAGAACTCGATTTCTATTGCCAAGTCGTCATAGACCTCAGTCTCATAGTTGTAGGTGTAGACATCATCCTCGCGGGTGAAAGTGACGACAGGCTCGCCATTGACCCTAATCTCGCTGATGGCGTAGTCAACGAACGCATAGATTGAGGCACGGATTCTCGTTCCTGCGCTGACCGTCTGCCCTTCTTCCAACGTGAGCCACTCGTAGTCACCTATCTCTTGGTTGAATGACTGGTACTGGAGATAGGCTTCTCCCTCGACAGTCGGCTTCTCCATGGTGACTGAATACTGCTCGTTGCGGACATAGTCCAACGAAATCTCCATGTCACGGTCAACAGTGATGTAATAGTCCTCCAGCATCACCCCGTCAATCAGGAGACCGCGCACGACATAATTGTAATCATAAGTGTAGTTCCACGTGCAGAACGCGCCGTCAGGCAGCTCGACCACCACGTCCTCCTGTCCGACACGGTAGACATCCTGCCGTCCTTCCTGCACGTTGGAATGACGGAGTTCCCACACCATTTCGCCATTGGCCTTGAGTGTGACCGTGTGTTTCACCACCTCGATAGGTCCGTCATGCTCATAAACCATCTCCAGCTCGAAGTCTTCACGCCCAGTAGTGGAAGTGAGGGTGAAGTAACCATTCGCTTCATACTCTGCCAACGCCTCTTCATCAGCGACACCGCCAAGGTTGATTGCGGTCACGAGATAGTCTTCAGCGGGTCTGGGAGTCACACGCAAGCTGTAGTTGCTATCAAAGGCGATGTCATCAAAAACATTCTCGCCAAGCGCAAAGTAGCCTGTGACTTCTTCGCCCGTCGCCTCGGACACATAGCTGTAGTCGGTGCTGCCCGAGCCATAAACGGAATAATCGACAGCGATGTCATACTCCTCAGGTTCTTCAAAACGGACATCGAGGTTCTTGGTCACGCGGCTGTCATAATAAACGAGGTCTGCATAGCCTTGCTCCTCGTACTCTTCCAGCAGCGCATATTCCTCGTAGTCGTCAGCAACGAGGTAGGTGCACGCCAATCCCTCGGCAGGCTGCGGGGTGATGCGCATATGGTAAGAGCCGTCGGACTCCTGCATCACGTTCAGCATATTGCCACCTGCATTAAGGTTGATGGAGACCGGATTGCCCTCGGCATCAGTGTATTCGCACAGGACAGTCCCGTCACCTGAGATGTTGCCATAGATGTTGTGGGTGTAGACTTCTTCCTCGGCATCGTCATAAACGAACTTTATAGACAAATCCCAATCACGCTTTTCCTCCAGCAATATGACAAAAGAGCCAGTGGTCTCATAATCATACATATATTGGGTGTTTGTTATGCCATCGACAAGAATGTCTTTCAATTCACCCGCTGGATTTGGGAAAAAAGTCAATTGATAGCACGGGATCCAATCATTGTTTATAAATTTAACTGACCAGTGTGGTGTAATTGTATTCGCACCTTCCTGGAGAGGAGACTGTCTAACATTCTGTGGGTCATATAAGTACTCGACCACAGGGCTTCCATTGCCTTCTTGCTCAAAATTGATTGTCACTGTTTGAGCATCCATTCCCATAGCACAAAACATGACTGCCAATGCCAAGGAAATCTTCATGTAAAATTTTCGCATATCTTTATTAGTTTTTATAAGGGAGTTTGAAGTGGATGCAAGCTCCCTTGGTTTTTTACATTACTATTCGTTAGCTATGTCCGTTCATTCCATCACCGCCATCTTGGTCGTGAATGCCTTGCCGGCTGCATCGGTTGCACGGACGATGTAGGTGCCTGCCCCTATCCCGTTGTTGGGGAGTTGCATCCCGACGAGGTTGAAGACCTGCACGTCAAGTTCCTCACCCGCTGCCGTGGCATGGAATGTGCCATCGCTGACCCACACCGCCACAGGCTCGGAGATAGAAGCCTCGTCAATGCCGGATGGGTAGGTTTCCTCGATGAAACGCTCGTCCTCGGCATTGTAGACCATGCATTTCTCCCTGTCGTCGGAGTATTCGGAGACGAATGCCACCACCCTCATGTTCCTGCGGTCTGGGGTCGTGGTCACGTTGTTGCCATAGCTGTCGATGTATTCTGGTATCTCATAGCGGTAGGTCATCTCATACCGCCCGTCGGCATCCCACTCGATCACGTCACCCTTGAGGTCTGACAGCACGTCGCGCATGATGTTGTTGTGGACATAGTTCTCCGACGCGCCGCTTTGGAACGCCACCTGCCCGTCCTCGAGCACCATGACGGTCAACCCTACGTGAGACCCTGCAAGCGGCTCGGTCCTGCGTCCCGACACGGTGATGTTGAGGACATCGGCCGCCTCGTCATAGTCCTGGTCGATGGCCACCGACACACGCGCCGGTTCCGCTATTTCAGCATCAAGGAAATTGCGGTAGTTGTTGGCATAAGCGAAGAATGTCGGATGGATGACAACCCCCGTGACCGAAGCCTCGCCCTCGCCCTCAAGGAAAAACAGCGTGCGCTTCATCCTGTTGAGCATCATCATCGGCGCAGAACCGCTGGTGTTGAACGTGGTGCCATAGAACCAAGCATCCTCGGAAGTGAAATCATCATAACCGTAAGTGTGGTGCATCACACAGATGACATCGTCCTCATGTCCCAGCAGCAACGAATTGACAGCCTGCATCCCCGTGGGGCAATTGCCGCACCCCTGGCCGGTGAAGTACTCAAGCACCAGCTTGCGCGGGAAACCCTCGCCCTCATAGACTCCGCAGTCCTGGCTCCACGCCTGCAATGTCGCAGCGTTGGCCTTGCCGTCCACCGAGCTTATCTCAAAAGTCACGTTGGCGGCAGCATCCAGCACCAGGCCGTCCCACACCACCTCGGCGGACGAGCGCGGCTGCAACCCGCCGTCGAAGTCATAGGTCACTGTCCCGACCTCCTCACCACCGACTGTCGCGGTCACGGCGATGCTGCCAGCAGCCTCCCAGCCTGTGTTGAAGATGTCGAGAGCCACGTCAACAGGCACATCCTGCTGCACATTGACCGGCAGGTCAGCACCGAGCAACGACACCGAGTGTCCGCAGTCCGAAATGTCATCGCCCACTATCGCCTGGATGAGCAGCATACCCATGTTGTACATCTCGCTGCTGTAGTCGTCGAAATAGTGCTCCATCCGGCTCTCGTAGCCCATATAGCACGCCCCGTCCACGAAGTCGCTGCGGTCAGCACCTATGACGTAACGCTCGCCCTCGTGGTAGTAGGAGTAGCCGACATACAACTCCGCGCCGCTGATGGCCAGAGGCTCGTCAAACTGCACATAGTTCCACGTCGCGGCGCACTTGGACACCGTCGCCTCGGCAACGTTTGCTCCCGTCAGCGTCTCGCGGACAAACACCGTCACATCATCGACCTCCTCGCCAACGCCGAAGCGCACACCCGACAGCTGCTCGCCCACATAGGGCGCAAGCATCTCACTCGTGAGCCTGACAGCCTGCAATGAGACACCCGGGTCGTCCGCCGCGTCAAAGCCCACGCACCAATTGCGGTTGACCTCCATGTCCGAGTAGCCGAGGAATACCTCCCCCGCCTCGACCGCCGCCGGCGCATCACGGCGCGGCTGCACCTCGTGCGCGGCGGCCGTGCCACCGTCCCTCGCCACATAATCAACCTGGGCCGCCGACGGTGCGGCGGTCATCACCGAAAACAAAAAGGCAAGTGCCGACGACACTGTTGCCCTGCAAAGTAATCTTTTCACCATATTATTATATAAGACATTTGATTCCCATACTAAAAGCGCGCGGCGCAACCGCCGGCAATTATGCAAATCCACCCTTGGCGGAGCGGCGGGCAAGGCAAAAACACCCGTTCCCCACAGCGCACGGAGGCAAATATATGTAAAAAAAGCACCGCACAACTCCAACTTCGCACCATAAAAATATCCCCCAACTACCCCCAGATATAGGAAAAATCATTTTGTCTGACAAAACGCCCCACTCCATGCCACCACCGCCCACACACCGCGCCGCGACAAGGCGGACGGGCACATATATAATATGGTATAGGCACTCACACCCTCACCCAAGCCATGCACGCTCCGGCAGGACAGCCACTGCAAGCCCGACGGCCGCCCGCCTGCCGCGAATGCCACGCCCGTGGCGGCGATGCGCACCGCCCGTCCACACGTCCTCTCCGCCGCATCCGCGCCATGAGGACAGGGGACAAAACACATCACGTCAGACATAAACTTCCACCACGTCAGACAAGAAGTTGCATGAGGTCAGACGCAAAGTAAAAACAAAAGTTCTGTTTATATATTCAGAAGTTTTGTTTTAATATTCAAAACTTCTGTTTTTACTTTACATCTGACCTCATGCAACTTTTCGTCCGACCACACGCAGGTTTATGGCAGACGTGGTGGAAATTGATGTCCGACGTGATGGGGAAACGGAGTGGTAGTTTTTGCCGAAAACAACGCAGGTGTGACAATTTTTAACGAAAGATATTTGCCGTTAACACAAAAGGCATAACTTTGCCACGTGCATTAGCGCAATGGGGGAACCGAAAACCCAATGAACAGAGTAGGAGGACAAAAACAAAGATTACTATGAAAAAAGTTTTCGTGGCCGTCGCCATCGCTACGGCAGTCGTTGCATCGGCATCAGCACAAAACAAGTACAAACCCGACGGGATGAGCTTCTCGGCCGAAATCAACTACTCATTCGGCTCTGGCAGCATCAACACCGGCAATGGTGCTTGGGACAATGGCGGCTTTGAGTTGCCGGAGTATGGCGCGAAGTTCCGCCTGTTCATCAACGACGCTTGGGCTGTGCGCCTGAACTTCGGGCTTGGGACTGGCACTGACAAGACGACCAACTACTTCACCAACCCCACCGACCCGGCTGACAAGAAGGAATATGAGGAGGTAAGAAAGAACACCACGACGACGTTCTCATTGATGCCTGGTTTCGAGTACCACTTCAATAAATTTGAGAGGGTATCCCCCTACGTCGGTGCTGAAATCGGCATCCTGACAAGCACGAGCAAGACTTCGACGGAGGAAGACCTCAATGAGACAAAGAACAGCACCAAGACCCCTGGCATAGGTTTCGCGTTCAACGTTGTCACTGGCTTTGACGTATATCTCTGCAAAGGCCTTTACATGGGCTGCGAGCTTGGCCTTGGCTACGACTCGATGACCTCCAAACGTTCCACGACGACCTATGAGGCAGCAGGCACGACCGAAGAGACTGACGGGGCGAGGTCGAAGCGTGACAGCTTCTTCGGCTTCCACGCACAACCGTCGTTGCGCATCGGTTGGCACTTCTGAGCCGACTGCCATGACGGCATGACAGGCGAGGCTTCCCCACGGGGAGGCCTCGTTTCGTCTGTGGGCAGTGAGGTTGGGGGCGGCGGGACGGGGATGTTAAATTCGGTTTCGCCGCTATTGCCAATTGATGCCAATGGTTTACTTTTGCACCTATGTTAAACGCCATTGCAAAGAGCATCCGCAACCTCTTGTTGCCCATTGCGTTGCTCTCCGTCCCGGCGGGGCTGGAGGCGCAAATAAACACCGACAGGGTGATGGACATAGGGCGCAACGCCCTGTATTTCGAGGACTATGTGCTGTCCATCCAGTACTTCAACCAGGTCATCAGCGTCAAGCCGTACCTCTGCGAGCCCTACTTCTTCAGGGGGCTTGCCAAGTTCAACCTCGGGGATTACCAGGGGGCGGAGGACGACTGCACGAGGACGATCGACTGCAACCCGTTTGTCGTCAACGCCTACCAGGTGAGGGGGCTGGCGAGGATAAACCTTGAGGACTATGCCGGGGCGATAGAGGACTACCGCACGGCGTTGCGCTATGACCCCGAGAACATCGGAGTGCTGCACAACGTCAGCCTGTGCTACTTGCAGGAGAAGCAATATGAGATGGCCGACAGCACGCTGGACTACCTGCTCAAGGTGTCGCCCGGCTACACCGATGCCTATATGCTGAAAAGCGAAGTCAGCCTTGAGCGCGGCGACACGGCGGCAGCATTCACCTACGCCGACACGGCGGTCAGCCGCGACCCCTACGACGCACGCTACTGGTCGGCAAGGGCTACTATCAGGCTGATGCAGGAGGACTACAAGGATGCCGAGGGCGACCTCACGCAAGCCATACGGTTGGGCATCGACAACGCGCCCAACTTCATCAACCGCGCCTTGGCACGCTACAACCAAAAAGACCTGAGGGGGGCGATGGCGGACTACAACGAAGCGTTGGATTTAGACCCCGACAACTACATAGGGCTGTACAACCGTGGCCTGCTCCGCGCCCAGGTCGGCGACGACAACCGCGCCATTGAGGACTTCGACAAGGTGCTTGAGATGAATCCACGCAACATGATGGCAATGTTCAACCGCGCATTGCTCCGCGAGAACACGGGAGACTATGCCGGGGCGATAGACGACTACACGAGGGTGTTGCAACGCTACCCCGAATTCGCCTACGGATACCGTCGCCGCGCCGACCTGTACAAGAAGACGGGCAACCCCCGACTCGCCGCCAAGGACGAGGACAAGCTGCTCAACATGGCACTCGACGAGCAATTCGGCAAACAGACGAAAGCCGACGACACCCGCCAGACGCGCAGAGAGTCGGACGATGACGACGTGGACAACTATGAGAAGATGATCGTCGCCGACGACAACAACCTCACGGGCTACAACAACGACTACCGTGGACGCATCCAGAACCGCAACGTCGAGGTGCGTATGCAACCGATGGTGGCGATGACCTACTACGAACAGCCGAGCGAAATCATCAACCACAGCCTCTACCACAAAGCCATCGACGCACTCAACAGCGGCCAGGGCGGCACGCCCAAACTGCTCATGACCACACGCGAGCGACCGCTGACAGAAAGTGAGGTCGAGCGGCACTTCACACTCATCAACAGCCGCAAGCTGGATGAGGCTACAGGCCACGGATGCGCCGAGCAGCACTTCCGCCGCGCGTTGGACTTCTACCTGGTGCAAGACTTCGACAGCGCGGTAGGCGACCTCGACGATGCCGAAGCGTGCGACGGCAGCTTCTTCCCCACCTACTTCCTGCGCTCGCTCATCAATTGCAAGAAGATTGAAGTCGAGCGGTCGCAGCAGACTGCCGAAGCGGGCCTCTTCAAACCCGAGGGCGGCACGGGGCTCCCCTTCCACGACTACGACACAGTGCTGGCCGACCTTGACAAGGTTGTCGAACTCGCGCCCGACTTCCCCTACGCCTACTACAACCGCGCCTGCGTCAAGGCGATGCTCAGGGACTTCCTCGGCGCACTCGATGATCTCGGCAAAGCCATCGAACTCGACGGCAGCTTTGCCGAAGCCTACTACAACCGAGGCCTCGTCAACGTCTTCCTCGGCAACAACCGCCAAGGCATCGACGACCTGAGCCGCGCCGGCGAACTGGGGATTGCATCCGCCTACAATGTCATAAAGCGATTCCGCAAATGAGAGGAAACGCCGTCACACATCCCGCCACGCACGGGCAACAAGGCACTCCACAGGAGCACCTCGGGAGGGCGGCGCGAAGACATCAGTTGTTAGTGCGACTAACAAGCATTGTTAATGGCACTAACAAGCCTTGTTAGTCGCACTAACAAAGCACCTCAGAAACGTGGACACCTAACTTCAAAAAACACAAATATGAAACAAGACGACAAACACACCGTCACATGGAGGCAACAAGCCTCGGACATCGAGAGACAGATAAGCGAAATGACAGCCACACTGAGCCGCCTGCGCGCCGAGCGTTCACGCATCTACGCCGCACGCCTCGCCGAACTCAAGCGCGCCAGCGGCGTGGGAGCGGCGACACTGTGCAAGGAATGGCTCGACGCCCGCCTCTCCCAAGCAACCCTCGCCCACAAGATAGCCGGCAGGCAACCCGCCCTGCTGCACGATGTCGAGATGCTCGAGAACGCGCTGCAACGGCACGGCGTGGCATTGCCCGAGGACTGACACACGCGACAAAAGGCAACATTTCGGGCATGGAAGCCTTGCTTTTCAAGATAAAAACATTATACTTGCACACATAATACAACAATCAGTCATACCATCATGGAAGATTTAACGAAGAAAAGTGCAGTTGAGGCCAACGACAAGGACATCATTTTCTCAAAATCAATCAAGGCCGGAAAGAGGATTTATTATCTCGACGTAAAGAAGAACAGGAAAGACGAGCTGTTCCTCGCCATCACCGAGAGCAAGAAAGTCATGGTAGGCTATGGCGACGAGGCACACCTCAACTTTGAGAAGCACAAGATATTCCTCTACCGCGAGGACTTCGAGAAATTCACCGAGGGGCTCAGGCAAGTGATAGACTACATCAACGAGCAGTCGGGCGATGTCGCACCCACAAGGACCGTTGATGACAACAGCGACGGTGCTGAGGAGGAAAAAGAGGACAACTTGAAGTTTGACATATCATTTGAATAGTCAACACCCAAGCCGACGTGCCACTGGCACGGCGACAGGCACCCGCGTCAGGACATGGCATGGCCGACGCGTGTGATGTAGACACAACCCTCGTGACATCCTGCCCGCCGCTCTCAACCAGAGTTTGGCACGGGCAGGATGTCGCGTTTTTAACCAACCCAATAACCAACCATCAAACCAAAATGTTATGAAAACAAAAGCATTTCCCTTGAAGCTGATGGCGATGCTCGCCATCCTCATCACGCCAGCTTGCACTGACGAAGAAACGACTGGCGAAAGCACACAGACCCCACCTCCCGACATCACAGGCGGCACGGTGGAACTCGCCTCGACAGGCGAACAGGCCAACGTCACCATCCCCATAAGCACACCCTGGGAAGCATCATCATCAGCCGACTGGCTGCAGTTGTCGCAGATGGGAGGCAAGGGCGGCGAAACAGTGCAGGTCATTGCCGCACGCAACGTGACGGGACAAGACCGCACTGGCTACATACGCTTCAGCGACACCCCAGGCACGAAATCGGCAGCAGACTCGACCGAAATCGTCGTGCACCAGCCCGCCGACGAGACAGCATCGCCGGGCGTGGTGCTCACGGAGGCATACTACAGCGACGGCAACGTATATGTCAAGATTTACAACGGACGCGAATCGTCCAGCTCGATGCAGCAACTCGACATCGTGGCGGGCAGCGACTTCAGCTTCACCGACCCTGACGCGCTGTACCCAGGCAAAGCACCGATTGTGTACATTGGCCAGGGCGAGGACTACCTTGCCAACCCCTACGTCCTGCTTGACGGCAACGGGATGGCCGAGGGCAAATTCTCGATAGCAGGCGAGCCGTCGGTCAACACCCTGCGAGTGAAACAAAACATCGTCTGCACCGAGATGGGACAACTCGGCAACGAAGGTTCGGCGACTCTGCACTTCACAGACGGCAGCACCATATACTACGGCGGCGGCATAGTGAAAGACACCGACCTCGGGCTGGGGGAACACGTCTACAGCACCGAATTCCGCTCCTATGACACCGCGACGGGCGAAGAGAAGCAGTATGCCGACATCCCCGACACCGGTGCCGGTTTCTGCTGGGACGGCGCACCGTTCATCATTGGCGAGAGTGCTGTCTACCGCCTGTCGGATGACGAGTGGTCGGTGGTCACATCACGCAGCGGCGCGGTCCTGGCTGCGGCAATCGATGGCAACGAGGTCTATGCCGTCACACCAGATGCCGTGCAGACATACGTGCTTGACACCGACGACAACGGCGTTGTCACCATGAGCGAGACCGCCAGCGCGCCGCACGGCGTATACTTCAACGACGTGAAAGTCACGACCGACGACGACGGGGCAACCTGGCTGCTCGACGACATGAGCCATGCCGCGCACCGCGTCGCTGATGGCAGTCTGGAGACCTTCGATTGCCAGCCAGCCGACACGCTCGGCACGACGTTCCAATTCATCGGGGTGTGCGGCGGGTGCATCTATGCTTTCAATGACGAGACGGTGACGCGCTATGCCATCGGCGATGAAAATCCCGAGCCGCTCAAGATGCTCGGCGGTTTTGAGTGGTATGGCGAGACCGAGTGCGTCAATGGCGTGCTCTACAACTTCGGCGGCACGACCTCGTTCCGTGGGACGGCGACGGCATCACACGAGCTGAGGCGGTTTGTTCCGTCAGAGTATGTGCCAATCTCGGTGGCTATCATGCCTGAATGAACACTGGCCATCCCGCCACAAGACAGCAATGCCCCGTGCCGCACATCAGTGGCACGGGGCATTTGCTTCCCTATCCTTGTGGGGGTAGTCCCTACTCCACTTTGGTGAATTTGGCATATTTGAGCAGCAGCTGCTTGCTGCCGACATTCTCAAACTCGACGTGAGCCTTTGTGCTGTCGCCCGTGTTCTCGATTTTGACGACAGTCCCGATGCCGAACCTCTCATGACGTATCCTGTCACCGACGGAGATGCCGTATTCGGGTGAGGATGTGCGCTCGACGGGGTCGGATGCCGCCGGTGTTTGCATACGACGGTAAGTCGGTTTGCTTGCAATGATTTTGGGCTTGGCATCAGATGCCGCCGCGCCTTTGGCCGCCTGTTGCATGAACGAAGGGTCTATGTCAGTGATGAAACGGCTGGGACGGCAGAACTCCGTCTTGCCGAACCTCATGCGTGTCACCGCATAGGACAGGCAACACCTCCGCTTGGCCCGCGTGATGGCGACATAGCACAACCGCCGTTCCTCCTCGATGTGCGGCGGCGACTCGAAGTCCATGACGTAGGGGAACAGCCCCTCCTCCATCCCGACGATGAATACGTCGCCGAACTCAAGCCCCTTGGCGGCGTGGATGGTCATGAGGTTGACTTTCTTGCCGGCATCCTCGCCTTTGTTTTCCTCTATGTCGGTCAGCAGTGAAATCTCAGTTATGTAGTCATAGATGGTGACAATCCGTCCCGACTCCTCCAACTGTTCGCTGCAATAAGCGGCGATGGCGTTGCACAGTTCCTCGATGTTTTCCCTCTTCGACACATCCTCAATGTCGGTCGATTGGGACAACTCGCGCTTGATGCCGCTCGCCGCCAGGACCCTGTCGGCAACATCCATGGCCGACACACCGTCTT
Organism: uncultured Bacteroidaceae bacterium; assembly: GCA_939800445.1. GTDB lineage: Bacteria > Bacteroidota > Bacteroidia > Bacteroidales > Bacteroidaceae > Avibacteroides > Avibacteroides faecavium. The sequence goes on from CALNGU010000002.1 coordinate 40,166, forward strand.
GCAGCGAGTAGGTGCGCAGCTCCTCGATGAGCGAGACAAAGCTGCCGACCTTGACAGCCGCCGACGGCGAAAGCCCCGTCTCATGCTGGCGCAAGTCGGAAGCGACACCCCAGATGGATGTAGCATCCTGCGTCGCGGCAACTGCAAGCCTCTCGACAGTGGTGCCGCCAATGCCGCGCTTGGGGTAGTTGATGACGCGCTTGAACGCCTCATCGTCGTTGGGGTTGCACAGCAGGCGGAAGTAGGCAAGCACGTCCTTGATTTCCTTGCGCTGGTAAAACGACTGGCCGCCATAGACCTTGTAGGGGACGTTCCTCTTGCGCAACTCTTCCTCGAATGCACGTGACTGCGAGTTGGTGCGGTAGAGGATGGCTATCTCCTCGCACGGTTCGCCGGCATCGACCATGCGTTTTATGCGGTTGGCGACGACGACGGCTTCCTCGATGTCAGACTGCGTGCGGATGAGTTGCAGCTTGTCGCCGACGTCGCCTTTGGAAAATGTGTCCTTCTGGATTTGGCGGCGGTTTTTGGCTATGAGGCTGTTGGCCGCCGACACTATGTTTTGGGTGGAACGGTAGTTCTGCTCCAGCTTGAAGACCTGCGCCGTGGGGAACAGCTTGGTGAATGTCAGTATGTTGTCTATCTTGGCACCACGGAAGGAGTATATGCTCTGCGCATCATCACCGACGACACAGATGTTGTTTGTGCCGGCCTTGGTCAGCTGGAGCATTATTTTGTGCTGGGCAAAGTTGGTGTCCTGGTACTCATCGACGAGTATGTAGCGGAACATCTCCGAATAGTGGCGGCAGACCTCCGGATGCTTCTCAAACAACAGGTAGGTGTAGACGAGCATATCGTCAAAGTCCATCACGCCGCACTGCCGGCATCGCTCCCAATAGGCTTTGTAGAGCATCCCCATGGCAGGCTTGCCCGAGATGCGGTCATACTCGGCCAAACGTGCGTCATTCATATATTTTGTCGGCGAAATCAGGCTGTTCTTGGCGTTGGATATGCGCGAAAACACATCGGCCGGCTTGTACTGCTTGTTGTCGCCCAGCCCTTGTTCCTTGAGCAACGCCTTGATGAGACTGCGCGAGTCGGTGTTGTCGTAGATGGTGAAGTTGCGCGGGAAGCCTATCAACTCATGCTCGGTCTGCAAGATGCGCATGAACACCGAGTGGAACGTACCCATCCACAAGCGGCGTGCCAAGTTGCTGCCGACCATGGCGGCAATCCTTTCCTTCATCTCGTTGGCCGCTTTCTTGGTGAATGTGAGCGCAAGGATGGATGACGGGTCGTAGCCGTTGTCGAGCAGGTAGGCTATCTTGTAGGTGAGCACCCGTGTCTTGCCCGACCCCGCTCCTGCCACGACGAGCGACGGACGGTCGATGCACTCGACTGCGGCGAGCTGGCTGTCATTGAGAGTTGTAAGGTCTATCATGTCTATTTCAATGCTCTCCGGTAAAGGAAGACCGCAATGACGGCATAAAGGATGTTAGGTATCCACACGGCAAGTGCCGGCGGCATCCCCCCGTTGATGGCGAATGTGGACGAGACGGTCTGGAACAGTATGTAGGAAAAACTCAACGCCAGACCTATGCCAAGGTGCAGCCCCATGCCGCCCTTGACTTTCCGCGACGAGAGTGACACGCCTATCGCCGTGAGGATGAACGCGGCAAATGACATGGCGATGCGTTTGTGGTACTCGATTTCAAACTCTTTGATGTTTGCAAAGCCCCGGGCCTTCTGCTTTGAGATGTACGAGCTCAGTTCCGGCGACGTCATTATCTGTTCCTGGCCACGCATGATGAGGAAGTCCGACGGCTCCATGTTTATCACCGTGTCGAGTTCATAGCCGTGTGAGATGTGTTCCTTCATGCCGTCGAACTCGCGGATCATATAGTTCCGCAATTTCCAAGTGTGGTTGTCGGCCAGAGTGTCGTAGACTATGCTCCTGGCAGTCATGTGAGACACGAGCATCTTGTCATCAAATTTGTCGAGCGAAAAGCGGTAACCCGTGTTGTTATGGCTTGAGAACTGGTCGAGATAGGCAATCATCCCGTCGCCCACGGCGAGCTGCACGTTTGTGGCAAAGTCCACTTTCTTCTTCTTTATATACCGGTCCTCGAACTCCAGACGCACCGCGCTGCCGCGTGGGATGACGTATGCCCCGAGGCAGAATGTCATCACGGCTATCAATGCCGCTGAAATCATGTAGGGGCGCATCAGACGCTGGAAACTGACGCCTGAGGAGTACATGGCTATTATCTCTGAATTCTCAGCAAGCTTGGATGTGAAGAATATGACCGCCACGAAGACAAACAACGGGCTGAAGAGATTGGCGAAGTATGGGATGAAGTTCATGTAGTAGTCAAATATGATGCCCGACAACGGGGCATCGTTGCCGATGAACTTATCCATCTTCTCATTGATGTCAAAGACGACAGCTATCGATATGATCAATGCTATGGCAAAGAGATAAGTACCCAGGAACTTGAAAATGATGTATCTGTCAAGTCTTGTCAACAACTTCCTCATGGCCAATTACAATCTTACGGATATTTGCTCTACCGTCCTTGCCTTCCACACGGCGAAATCGCCACTGATGATATGCTTCCTCGCCTCGCCCACAAGCCACAAATAGAATGCAAGGTTATGTATCGACGCAATCTGCATGGCAAGGAACTCATGAGAATGGAAAAGGTGACGCAGATAGGCTTTGCTGTAAAGGGTATCGACATAGGAAGCCCCGTCCTCTTCAATCGGGGAGAAATCAAACTCCCACTTCTTGTTCCTCATGTTCATGATGCCGCTTTTGGTGAAAAGCATGGCATTTCGCCCGTTGCGTGTCGGCATCACGCAGTCAAACATATCGACCCCGCGCTCTATGCCTTCGAGGATGTTGACAGGAGTGCCGACCCCCATCAGATAACGCGGGCGGTCTTTGGGAAGGATGGCATTGACGACTTCTATCATCTCGTACATCTTGTCCACAGGCTCGCCCACTGCCAGACCGCCGATGGCGTTGCCAAACGTCCCTTTGGATGAGATGTATTCTGCCGACCTACGCCGCAAATCCGGATAGACACAGCCCTGCACGATGGGGAACAACACTTGCTCGTAGCCATACTTCGGTTGCGTCTCCTCAAACCGTGCAACACAACGGTCGAGCCACCGGTGCGTCATCTCCATGGATTGCTTGGCATAATCATAATCAGCTGTGCCTGGCGTGCATTCATCCAGTGCCATGACGATGTCTGCACCGATTGTGCGCTCGATGTCCATCACCCTCTCGGGAGAAAAGAAGTGTTTGCTGCCGTCGATGTGTGAGCGGAACTCGACCCCCTCTTCCCTCAACTTCCTTATGCCAGACAACGAAAAGACCTGGAAGCCCCCGCTGTCCGTCAGCATCGGGCGGTCGAAACCGTTGAAACGGTGCAGCCCGCCAGCCCTCTCAAGCACTTCCAACCCTGGACGCAAATAGAGGTGGTAGGTGTTGCCGAGGATGATCTGCGCCTTGATGTCGTCGCGCAACTCGGTCAGATGCACTGTCTTTACGCTGCCTTGCGTCCCGACAGGCATGAAGATGGGGGTCTCTATGTTGCCATGGTCAGTCTCAATCAGCCCGGCACGGGCATTGGTGAGGCTGTCAACCGCTGTGAGTGAGAACTTCATCGTTACTTGCTCAAGTCTATCGGGTTTGCAACTTTCTCGTCAAGCAACGCGAAGTCGAGCACCTCGGTGACATCATCGACATAGTGGAAGGTGACACCTTTTATATATATAGGCTCGATGTCTTGGATGTCGCGCTCATTCTCGCGGCAAATCAGGATGTCGGTGATGCCTGCCCGCTTGGCAGCAAGGATTTTCTCCTTGATGCCCCCGACAGGGAGCACTTTGCCGCGCAAGGTCATTTCGCCCGTCATGGCAAGGTTCTTCCTGACTTTGCGCTGCGTCAATGCTGAGGCGATGGCGACGACCATCGTTATGCCGGCAGAAGGCCCGTCCTTGGGTATCGCTCCCTCGGGGACATGGACATGGATGTTCCAGTTGTCAAAGATCTCATAGGGGATGCCCAGCGACGCGGCATGGGAATGCACGTACTCGAAGGCCAGCATAGCCGACTCCTTCATCACATCACCGAGGTTGCCAGTCAGGGTAAGTTTGTTGCCTTTGCCCTTGCTGAGGCTGGTCTCGATGAACAGTATCTCGCCGCCCACCGCAGTCCAAGCCAATCCGGTAACGACACCGGCATAGTCGTTGCCTTGGTATTTGTCATTGAAGTACTCCTCCTTGCCCAGATAAAATGCAAGATTGTCAGGCTTGATCACCTCGTCATGCAACACACCCTCGTCGGCATAGTAGCGTGCCTGCTTCCTCATCACCTTGCTGATCTTCTTCTCCAGCTCACGCACACCGCTCTCACGGGTGTAGGACTCAATCATCTTCTCGATGGCAGGTTTGGTGAAGCGCATTTTGGTGTCCGCCAGCCCGTTGGCCTCAAGGGCTTTCGGGATGAGGTGACGGCGGGCGATCTCCACTTTCTCCTCCATTATGTAGCCGCTCACCTCGATGAGCTCCATGCGGTCGAGCAGCGGCGGGGGGATAGTCCCTATGTTGTTGGCCGTGGCGATGAACATCACCTTGGACAGGTCATAGTCAAGGTCGAGGTAGTTGTCGTGGAATGCATTGTTCTGTTCCGGGTCGAGCACCTCAAGCAAAGCCGACGACGGGTCGCCCTGCCTGTCTGCCCCCACCTTGTCTATCTCGTCGAGGATGAACACGGGGTTGGACGAGCCGGCCTTGATGAGCCCCTTGAGTATCCTGCCCGGCATGGCACCGATGTAGGTCTTGCGGTGGCCGCGTATCTCAGCCTCGTCATGCACGCCGCCGAGCGACATACGGATGTACTTGCGCTTCAACGCGGCGGCTATCGACTTGCCGAGCGATGTCTTGCCCACGCCCGGAGGGCCGTAGAGGCATATTATTGGTGACTTGAAGTCCTTTTTCAACTTCAGCACTGCCAGGTGCTCCAGGATGCGCTCCTTGACCTTCTTCAGCCCGAAGTGGTCCTTGTCGAGCGTCCTCTCGGCGTTCTTTATGTTGAGGTTGTCCTCGGTGTATTCGCCCCACGGCAGGTTGAGCATCGTCTGGAGGTAGTTGAGCTGCACGCTGTAGTCGGGCGATTGCGAGTTCATCCGCGACAGCTTGTTCAGTTCCTTTTGGAAGTACTCGCCGACCTCCTTGCTCCACTTCTTCTCCTGCCCCTTTTTGTACAGTTCGTCATACTCCTGGTCTTCGGTCGAGTCTCCCAGTTCGTTCTGGATGGTCTTCATCTGCTGCTGGAGGAAATACTCACGCTGTTGCTGGTCGATGTCCTCCTTTGCCTTGGAGATGATGGAAGCCTTTATCTCGGCATACTGGATCTCGCGGTTGAGCACCTCGAGCAAGTGGAATGCGCGCTGCGACAGCGTGGGGAAGCTGAGCAGGCGCACCTTCTCGTCCTTGGAGATTGGGAAGTTGGCGCAGACGAAGTTGATCATCGACTGCTGGTTGCCTATGTTCTGCACGGCGAAGCCGAGTTCCCCCACCCCGCCTGTGTCGGTCGTCTTGACAAACTTCATGACACGGTCCTTGCAGCTATCGACCAGCATCTTGTAGCCGTCGTCCTTGCCGTCGGGGGCAATCTCCTCGTAGGGGGCGATGTGCCCTTGCAGGTAGGGTTCGGTCAACGCCACGTCGCTCAGCGTGATGCGCGTCAGCCCGTGCAGGATGACCGTCACCGACTGGTCGGGCATCTCGAGCACGCGCACTATCTTGGCCAGCGTGCCGACGGTGTGCAAATCGACGAATTCGGGGAAATCGACCTCGGCGTTTATTTGGCAAAAGACGGCAATCTCAAGGTCGTCCTTCATGGCTGTGCGGATCAATTTGAGCGAAGAGCTGCGCCCCACGCTCACGGGCATCACTATCCCGGGGAACAGGACCATGTTGCGCAGCGGCAGCACGGGGAACATCTTGTCCCAGTCCAGGTGCTCGACAATCGCGTCGGCGTTGCCATCGACATCGGCAATCAGCGAAAACGGGTTGTCGCCCTCGGTGCCATTGAATAAATGCTTCTTTAATATCATAGGTAATAGATGTGCAATGAGCCGCAAATTTAGTCATTTCGGATTGTTCCCTAAAATTTTAAGTTTCCTTATGACTGGCATAGCTGGCGGGAGAGGCGGACATAAACTTGCATGAGGTCAGACGTAAAGTAAAAACAAAACTTTTGAATATATAAACAAAACTTCTGAATATACTTTACGTCTGACCTCATGGAACTTTTCGTCTGACGTGGTGGAAGTTTTGGCCTGGCATCATGGGGTTTGTCACCTGACCTACCCGCACGGCCGGCTGCATCGCCCGGCACTATGATTGCTTGGAGAGCAACGAATCGAAGAGCCTCTCCCACTGCTCCATCACCGCCTCGGTGCTGAAGCGGGCGGAGTCGGCATAGGCGGCCGCCCCCATCCTCTGCCTGAGAGCGGGGTCGCGCATCAGCGTGAGCAGCCTTGCGGCGAGGGCATCGGTGTCGCCGGCGGGGACGAGGAAACCGTCGCGGCCGTCGGCCAGTATCTCGGATGGACCGTATTCGCAATCGAAGCTGACGCAGGGCAGCCCGCAGGTCATCGCCTCAAGCAGCACCAGCCCGAAACCTTCGTAGCGGGAAGAGAGGACAAAAACCGACGCTTGGCGGTAGATAGGCACTATGTCGGATGTCGGCCGTGCCAGGCGGACGCTGTCCTCCAGCCCGAGCCGTGCGACCTGCCTCTCCATCTCGCCGCGCAACTCGCCGTCGCCGACAATCCTCAGCGTCCATCCGCTGACCTCGCGGCACACGGCAGCCCAGGCTTGCAACAGCAGGTCGAATCCCTTCTGGTAGGTGTAACGGCCGACGGCGAGGACTTCCCTGTTTTCCAACTGCGCCGGACTGTCGGTGGTGAACGTGCGGGCGTTGGGGATGACGTGCAGGTTGGGCAGAGCACCCCACTTGGCGGCATCTTGCCTGGTCAGGATGACGAATGCGTCATAGTGGCGGATGAACCTCCGCTTGCGCCACTCCTTGAACAACGTGAACTGCCGCTTTGCCCACGAATATCCTTGGCTGCGGCTCTCGACGTCGCGGTAGTCGCGTGAGAAGTGGAATTCGGAAATCTTCTTGCTGCCGTCCTTGATTTTGTACAGAAACGACATCTCATGCCCGAACATCGTCACGACAACGTCCGCCCGCAGCTCCATGAGCAATGCCGTGAGACGCGCCCTGTGCGTGCGGCCACGGCGCAGCCTCCCCAACAGTTTGGACGGCGAGAGGCCGCCATCGACGTCGCGGTAGCCTATGGCGAGGTTGTGGAAACGTATCTTATCGGAAAAATCGTATGCAGGGACAGCGTTGGCGGGTGTCTCTGTCGTTACGATATGGACTTCGTGCCCGTGCCCGGCGAAATAGTTGGCCTGCACCGACAGGGTGCGTTCAGTTCCGCCCGGTTGCGAGCAGTCGAGGATGCAATAGACGATTTTCATGGTCAGTCATTTGTGCCGCAGGAAGCCTATGCCACGAGGCGGACTCCCTGCATATTTCACAGTATTAACGGGGGAAAGCGTCATATATTTTGTCCCGACAGCCGTTATCGTTAATTTTGCCGCGCTTAACAACCATACACACGACAAGATGCAAGAGAGGCAACGCAACAGGCAACAGTACTTCGACGAACTCGCCACGACGAGCGAGCGGTGGTTTGTCCCCTACATCACGAGGTTCAAGCCGCTCAGCCCAGGCATGAGGGTGCTTGAGATTGGTTGCGGCGACGGCGGCAACCTGCTGCCTCTGGCACGGATGGGGCTGGATGTGACCGGTGTTGACATCTCGGTCAACCGCATCGGCGACGCGCGACGCTTCTTCGCCGAGGCTGGGGCAAGGGGGACGTTTGTCGCGTCGGACATCTTCAAGATGACTGACATAGAGCATTCTTTTGACGTGGTGCTGTGCCACGACGTGTTTGAGCACATCACGGACAAGCGGGGTTTCGTCACCAACCTCGGGCGGTACGTCCGCGAGGGCGGCGTGGTCTTCATGTCGTTCCCGGCATGGCAGATGCCATTCGGGGGGCATCAGCAGATATGCCGCAGCCGTCTGGTGTCGCACTGGCCGTTCCTGCACCTGCTGCCAGGGGCACTCTACCGCGCCGTGCTGAAGTCGTGCGGCGAGCCGCAGGCACGCATCGACGAGATGATGGACATCAAATCGACGAGGGTGACTGTCGAGATGTTTGAACGTCTGGCACGTGGATGCGGGGCTGGAATCGTCAACCGCGAGTTGTGGTTCATCAATCCCCACTATGAAATCAAATTCGGGCTGCGTCCACGGCATCTGTGGCGGTGGATAGGGGCAATCCCTTGGGTGAGAAATTTCTTCACGACCTCCTGCTTCTACATCATACGCTACGACGGCAGCAAGGAGTGAGAGGGGCAAAAAGACGATTCGCCGCATCGGCAATGACCGGTGCGGCGAATTGTTTCTTTACACTCCCAAACGGAAATCAATAGGCGAAAATCGGATAAGCCTTCATCGTCTCGTTGACACGGTGGCGGACAGAGGCGATTACATCCTCATTGTCCACGTTGGAGAGGACGGTCTCAATCATCTCGGCTATGACCTCCATCAAATCTTCCTTGGCCCCGCGGGTCGTGATGGCAGGTGTCCCGAGCCTTATGCCCGATGTCTGGAATGCCGAGCGGGTGTCAAACGGCACCATATTCTTGTTGACAGTGATGTCGGCTGCGACGAGAGCTTTCTCGGCGACCTTGCCTGTCAGGTCGGGGTACTTGGTGCGCAAGTCCACCAACATAGAGTGGTTGTCAGTGCCACCCGACACAATGGAGAAGCCACGGCGCATGAGGGCATCGGCAAGAGCGGCCGCGTTCTTTTTCACCTGCTTCTGGTATTCCTTGTACTCGGGCTGGAGGCATTCCCCAAAGGCGACGGCCTTGGCGGCAATGACGTGCTCGAGCGGACCGCCCTGTATGCCTGGGAATACGGCAGAGTCAAGCAGCTGCGACATCATCTTTATCTGCCCCTTGGGCGTTGTCTTGCCCCAAGGATTGGGGAAATCCTTGCCCATGAGTATGATTCCTCCACGCGGGCCGCGCAGTGTCTTGTGCGTCGTCGATGTGACTATGTGGGCATACTTCACCGGGTTGTCGAGCAGGCCTGCGGCGATGAGGCCGGCAGGGTGCGCCATGTCAATCATGAGGATAGCCCCCACCTCGTCGGCGATGGCACGCATCCGCTTGTAATCCCATTCCCGCGAGTAGGCCGAACCACCTCCGATAATCAGCTTCGGACGCTCACGCAGCGCAATCTCCTCCATCTGGTCATAATCGACGCGCCCAGTCTCCTTGTTCAAGTTGTATTCACAAGGCTTGTACAGGATGCCCGAGCTGTTGACCGGCGACCCGTGTGACAGGTGTCCGCCGTGGGCGAGGTTCAAGCCCATGAATTTATCGCCTGGATTAAGCACCGCCAGCAACACTGCAGCGTTGGCTTGTGCGCCGGAGTGCGGTTGCACATTAGCCCACTCTGCACCGAAAATCTCTTTCACACGGTCGATGGCAATCTGCTCGCTCTGATCCACCACTTCGCAACCGCCGTAGTAGCGTTTGCCAGGGTAGCCCTCGGCATACTTATTGGTCAGGCATGAGCCCATGGCTTGCATGACCTGGTCGCTGACAAAGTTCTCTGATGCGATGAGTTCCATGCCTTTCAACTGGCGTTGGTGTTCACGCTCGATGATGTCAAAAATGATGTCGTCACGTTTCATAGTATAAACAAAATGTTTTTGTGTCAGTAATTTCGTTGGTTTGGTTGTTTGCTTACAAATGTATAATAAAAGTTTATTCCACCGCACATTGCACAAAGAATCTTTTGACATTTTGACATCACAGGCGGATTGCCGGGCACAATCAGCACCTCCAATCTGACAAAATGCAAAAACGGCAGGTCAAAAGTCGAGTTTGGCGAGCAAGCCGTCTATGCGGCGCACTGCCTCCTCAATCCTTTCCCGCCGTATGTCACCATTCTCCACCGCATCGACGATGATGTCAACCACCTCGTCAGGACGCTCGGGAGAGTTGCCTGCCGGCGAATTGTTGCCGAGCACCAGCAAATCGACACCGGCATTGATGGCACGCACCACCGCCTCACGCAGGGTGAAATGGCTCACGATGGCCTCCATGTACATATCATCAGAAGCCACCACGCCGTCATACCCGAGTTTGCCGCGCAACAAGCCTCCTATCACATTTGCGGATAGCGTTGCCGGATAGGTGGAATCAAGGTGGGAATTGTAGATGTGGGCTGTCATCACAACGTCAACAAGGCCGGCATCAATCAGATGCCTGAACGGCGCAAGCTCGGCCTCGCTCCATGTGTCACTCACATCGACCAGCCCGAGGTGTGAATCAGAGGCCGCACTGCCATGACCGGGGAAATGCTTTATGGCGGTGGCAACCCCTTCCCTCCTGTGGGCTTTGACAAACCACCCTGCATTGGCGGCTACGACGGCAGTGTCTGACGAGAAGCTCCTCCCCAAGCGTCCGATGATGGGACAAGCAGGATTGACATCGACATCAACGGATGGGGCAAAATTGAGGTTTATCCCTGCCTCGCGCAAAGTCCTCGCTATGCCGGCAGCAGCCTCGGTCGTGGCGGTGCTGTCATTGCGTGCGCCGAGCGACTTGGGCGTGACCGTCGGGGGAAAGCCATAGGTGGTCTTGAGCCTATCGACATTGCCTCCCTCCTCGTCTATGGCGACTATCAGCTTGCGCCCTGCGGTATTCTTCAACGCCTGGCAAAGAGTTTTCAACTGCGATGGCGACTTTATGTTGCGCGAGCCACGTGTGCCGTCGCCCGTCAGGTCGCGGTCAAACAGGATGACACCGCCCACCCCGAGGTCTTGCAAGTAGTGCCGCACGTCCTCACCCACGCTGTCGCCACGGAAACCGACAATGAGCATCCGCGCAGCCTGCTGTCTCAACGACGGCGGCATCGCACCCTGTGCCATGGAGGGTTGTATGCAAACGACGGCGGCATACAATGCCAGGAGGAAAAACATCAGATGATTTTTCATACGGCATCCGATGTTTTCAGCAGTTTCAACACACCCTCGATCCGGGCAATCTCTTCATCCGAAAAAGGTGCGGAGTACAGGCATTGCAGATTGTCGCCGAGCTGCTCCACCGAGCTCGCACCCATGATGACGGTGGTCACGTTGCGGTCGGCAAGAAGCCACGCCAACGCCATGTCGGCAAGGCTTTCACCACGGTCGAGGGCTATGCGGTTAAGTTCCGAGACCACGCTGATGACCTCGGGGACAAGCTGCTCTTTCTTCAAGAATCCCCCACGCGCCACCCTCGAATCGGCGGGGATGCCGTGCAGGTATTTGTCCGTCAGCAGCCCCTGCGCAAGGGGCGAGAACGCTGCAAAACCGACCCCGGCGGCAGCGGCATCGTCAATAATTCCGTCATCATCGACCGCCGTGGTCAGCATATTGTAACGCCCTTGGTAGACAAGGCAGTGGACATCACGCCTTGCAAGGTAGTCATAGGCGAACATGGCCTGGTGCTTCGGGTACTTGGACAAGCCGACATAGAGGGCTTTGCCGCTCCTCACGATGTCAACCAACGCCTGCAACGTCTCCTCAATCGGTGTCTCGGGGTCATAGCGGTGGGAGTAGAAGACATCAACATAGTCCAGCCCCATCCTCTTCAAGCTCTGATCCAACCCTGCCATGAGATGCTTGCGCGAATTCCAAGTGCCATACGGGCCGCTCCACATATCGTGTCCGGCCTTGGTGCTGATGAACAGTTCGTCTCGGTGCGGCGCAAACGAATCTTTCATCAACCTCCCGAAATTTTCCTCGGCACTGCCGGGCACCGGCCCATAGTTGTCAGCAAGGTCGAAATGGACTATCCCGTGGTCGAAAGCGTAGTGCGCGACCGACTTCATGTTGTCATACCGGTCAACACTCCCGAAGTTGTGCCACAGCCCAAGGGACAACTCTGGCAACATCACGCCGCTGTCACCGCAACGGCGATACTTCATCCCGCTGTCATAACGGTCGGCAGCGGCGACATATACGTTTCCCATAACAATGGATTTAATTGGTAATGCGCATCAAATATAATGGTAAATGTCCGCCGTGCAACAACACCATCTGCCCAATCGCACCTTCGACGAGCCATACTGGCACTGGTCGTGGCATGAAGGTCAACGCTTGCCCGTCTTGTCCGCATCTTTCCGTTTGCGGATTGAGAAGTCAAAGAGGTCACGGATGTTGTCGAAGTCACGTTTGAACACCAATCCGAGCCCCTGCGTCGTGAGCGTCGTCTTGGTGTAGTAGCGGTCATTGGTGCGGTTGTAGGCCTTGAGACGGAATATGCCAAGACGGTCAAGCAGATACTCGACTTCAAAGTCACCGATGAAATTGGACTGCGAGAGGGCGTTGTCCCTATACCCGAAATTACCATTGATTAGCAAACGGTTGTTGAGCAACTGTCCAGACAACATCCCCTCGAATTCCACGTCCGTCCAGCCATCAGTGCCGGTGCTAAGATTGGTGCCGATGTTCCAGTTATTATTGTCGATGAGGTTGGAAAACATATTGTTGAGCTGACCCGAGATTGTTGACGAGACCACCGAGCTGAGCGCACTCGAGCTCTGGTTGGTGTTGTCGGCATTGTAATCACTCACATAGAAACGGCCAATGCTCAAGAGATAGAGAATCTGCATATTCATCTGCTCGTCCGTGCTTATGGCATTGAGGACAGTGCGCTGGACTTCTTCGCCCTCGTTGGGGAAATCAAGCCCGAGCTTTATTTCCGGGTGCGTCAACGCCCCGGTCAGATTCATGGTGCAATTGACCTTGACGTTTGACTGCCCTATCTGGTTGACGACATCATTCCCCAAATCGCTCAACGGCACCGAATTGACCGTGTAGGCGGCATTGATGCCAAGCTCGGCATTGAGCGGGTTGCCATTGAAAGAGATGGTACTGCCAGCATTGATGATGAAGTCCTTGCGGATGATTTCCTGTATGCTGAATTTATAGATGCCCTTGTCAATCGTGTAGTTGCCGTACATCTTGACATCTCCCTTGTTATAGAAGTCTATCCTGATGTTACCGCTGCCCGTCCCGCCAATGTAATCTCCTGCGGAACGATCCATAATCATCTTCAGGTATATGCCGGGCGTGGCTTCCACATTCAGGTTCAACCGCACGTCAGAACCGATGTCATGTTGCTGGGAAAGGAAGTCATCGGCCTCATCCGCCGAACTCTTGAGCAATTCACTGCGTCTGCGCCTTGTCTTGTCCACGAATGTGACAAATTGATTGCTGGTTGCCGACGAAGTACTGTTTATCAAATATGAGAATGTGCTGTTTGCCCCAGTCCTGACATCGGCATTCACGTTTGTGCTCCCCTTGCCACCATGGATGCTGACCTCACCGCTGGCGAATATCTTACCGTAAAAAGGCAAATCGACACTCTCCGCCCTGTCCATGACGAGCATATTGTCAAGCATGGCATCGACATCGTAACGCAAGTTCTTCAGATGGGTGTGCGGCAAGCGTATGGTGGCACGTGCCGTGTTGCCGACGGCATCACGCACGAGAATGTTATCCATAAATATAAGGTTGGGACGGAACTCCACCGAGTCGGTGACGTGCAGCGTAGTGTTCAGGAGGTCTATCTTGAACTTGAAATCCTCGGCCAGCGCACGTCCTGTCAGATTGATGCCGCCTTTGAACGGGCCATGTATCCTTATCTCACCACTCGCCCGTCCACTAATGTCCGAAGCGATGGAAGCCATATACTTCCTCAAGAATCCCAAATCGACGTGGGAAGTGTTTATAGCCAAGTCGATGCTGCCAGGCTTGATGGGATGAATTACACCATCGACCGTTGTCGTTGACAGGTCGCGGTCGGTCATGTCGGCATCTATGACGATGCCCTTGATGTCATTGTCCCAACCGCCCTTGATTTCCATATCTCCGAGACGGCTGCCGTTGAAGCTGAAGTTGTCAATATAAAGATCAGCGTTCAAACGCAACGTGCTCAGCACCCCGTTGGCATAGACCTGTCCTGTCACACCACCCGAGAAATCAACCACACGGCGGATATTGACAAGCTCGAAGATGTAGCTCATGTCTATCTTGCTCAAGTCCACGAATATGGAGTCACCATTGTCATGGCTCACCACACCGTCCACGCTCAGGTATTGGTCCTTATGCTCTATCCTGAAGCGCGACACGTCAACCTTGCCCGAATCGACCACAATCTTCGACGGATGGATGTCCCAGAGGCTGTCCTTCAATATGAAATTGCCTTTGCCCAATCTCACTTCGGTGCGCAAATCATCCCCATGGCGCGACAAGAGGGTCTCGGCTGTGATGTTGCCGCTGTAAGTCTCCGCTTGGTTGTTCCCCCAGAAGAGGTCGGTCATTATCTTATTGCCAGCCAAGGATGAGTGCAAGGCGAGCGCATAGACATTGTCATTCTTCATCAGCAGGTTTGACCTGAAATCCACCGAGACACCGCCAAGGCCGGCAGTGCCGACGCTCAGCGATGAGGAGTCAAAAGATTTGCCGCCAAATGCCACCTGCGGGACGGCACAATCAAGACGGACCAGCCCCGTGGCATCATCGTAGCAGCCGTTGGCGACGATTTTGCCATCCCCAACCGAGACAGGCAAATCAAACAGCCTTGCGATGAAACCGCCGTCCTTCACCTCAAACCCGAAGCGGAGGTTGTTGTGCCGCACCTCATGCCTCTGCTTCCGCCCGGCATCCTCATGCACCACGATTGGGAGATAATGCCCCGTCATCCTGACCATGCTCGGGAAAAGTCCAGCGTATGAGTAGTCGCCACGGACATAAGCATCAAGGAAATCGGAATTGACATACAGCGACTTTCCTCCCCCTGCCACATTCTCCAAATCCACAGAGAACGAGGGGCAGGCGAAAGCCTCATCAGGCAAGACCAAGGCGAAATCATTCACATCGACACCCCCCGCCATGTCGTCGGGCGAAGTCCCACGCACCGCACCAGACAGATGGAAAGCCATCTTACCGCCCACATAACGTTTGTCGGCCGTGAAGCCCAGGGCATACAAATCGACCCCCGAGGCCGCCACATCGACCATCGCCCCATTGACACCGCCGGCCGCTGACACCTCGGCACGCGCCTCGACATCGGCATTGGAGTCATGCAGGGCGAGTTGCGCGGCATAGACACCCTTCCCTGCCGTGCAAGCGATTTTGATGCCGTTGTAAGCATACCCGTCATAAACCAGGCTGCCAACGTCAACCGCGCCATCCAGGCTCAACGCAGCAGGACTGGCAAAAGGCACACGCATCCGCACATCGGTACCAAAGGCAAGCGACGACAGCCGGGATTGCGGCATGATGCTGTCCACCGCGATGCCGTCGGTCGATAGTTTCGCAGACTTGACGGTGAGCGCACGCTTGTCCACACCGAGCGACGATGCCAGGGACAAGCCACCGACGGGCGACGACACGTCCAGCGCAAGGGCAAGGTCTGAATATTTGCCATAGACCTCCCCCGCCGCATCGACGAAGCCTGGCATCCGCAGCTTGGCATCAGACGGGCGCAACAGTTCAAGCAACGGGCGGCTGACATGGAAGTCCTCGAGCCGGGCATACAGCCCCGCCGTATCTGCCAACGCCACCAAGTCCAAGTTGAATTCGTCACCGATGTCCATCCGGCACCGCCGCAGCTCCACGCCGCCACCGTCGCCACGCAGCTCGACATCGACCGACAAGTCCCTGTCAAAGCGGGCAAACCGCTCGTCAAAATAGGCAAGGTCGCTCAACCTGACCCGCGTGCCGCTGATGCTCATGCCGAATGACAAGTCACCGCGCCCCCGTGCCAACAACCTGCCATTGGCATCGGCGACCCAGACCGAATCGACCTTGAACCCGCTGCGCCCCACGTCGATGACGAAATCGTCGAGCAGCAGGCGGTCGTCATTGGCCCGCAGGCGGAAAGCCGTCCTGCGCAAGGCCAGCCCCGAGCGTTCCACGAATGCCAGACGCTTGACGCTGGCGTTGATTGAGTCGGCGGTGAGCGTCTTGAGGGAGATGTTGGCACTGATGTCGCCCAACGCCACGTGCGAAGCGTTGAACAGCCCTGGCGTGGAGTCTTCGGACAGCACGTCATAGGTGAAACGCCCCTGGCGCAACATCAGGTAGTTTATCCGCAAGTCAATCGGCGAATCCTGCCCGCCATCCTTCTTGGCAAAGCGGTCGATGATGTACTGTATGTTCAGCTCCCCCCCCACCGTGTCGCGCGACAGGGCGATGTCGAAGCCGAACAGCTGGACGGAGTTGATGCGCACCTTGCCGTTGAACAGCGGCAGCAGGTCCATCGTCACCGACAAGCGGTTGACATCGGCCAGCACCCGCCCCTCGCGGTCGCGCACCGACACGTCGTTGAGGATGACACGGTCGATGGCCGAGATGTCGATGCCGGCTATGCTCACGGGCGAGCCTATCAGCCGCGACAGCTCCTCGGTCGCCACGTCGCCGATGCGGTGCTGCACGGCCGGAGTCCTGAGCAGGACATAGAACGACACGTAGATGACCACGCCGATCACCAGCAACGTCAGGATTATGTTCCTTATCTTTTTGATACGCCTGTCTCCTCTTCGTTTCTTCTTCACCTTGCCACCGGCACGCCGCACACGGTGTTGCGGGGGCAGTGCAGGGTGTTTTTCACCAATAGTTCCGATGCCCGCCGCGCCACGTCAGCTTGCCCGCGCCGCAGGGTGCTTTGTTAGTCCGACTAACAATGCTTGTTAGTGCCATTAACAACGCTTGTTAGTGCGACTAACAAGGCGTGTCATTCCGCCGACTGGCGGTGGCACGTTTTTCAATACTTTATTTTGTCCGTTTTCTCACCCCAAGCGCGGAAAGCCGCCATGGCTTCGTCGCCGAGAATACGCTCGGACGCGAGCCGCCTTGCCTCGTGCGGCAATGCCATCTCGTCGTAGATGAACGAGTCGTCGAAACCCGCCTCCTTGGCATCGGCCTTGGTGCATCCGTAGTAAACCTTGTCGATGTGCGCCCAGTAGATTGCCCCGAGGCACATCGGGCACGGTTCGCATGATGTGTAAAGCTCGCAGCCCGACAGGTCGAATGTCCCGAGCGTGGCTGCCGCCTGCCTGATGGCGTTGACCTCTGCGTGCGCCGTGGGGTCGTTGGCGAGGGTGACGCGGTTGCTGCCACGGGACACTATGCGCCCGTCCTTGACCACGACCGCGCCGAATGGCCCGCCCCCGGCGGCGACGCTCTCAACGGCGAGGGCGATGGCCTCGCGCATGAAATCTTGCTTGTCCATGGATTGTCGTTGGTTTATCGTTCCTTAATCAGACCTTTCCTGTATGCCTCAAGCAGCATCGTGAGGTCTGTGATTTGCTCGCGCAGGACGAGTCCCTTGTCGGTGTCCTTGACCATCATCCTCTGGGTGTT
Source organism: uncultured Bacteroidaceae bacterium (assembly GCA_939800445.1). Lineage (GTDB taxonomy): Bacteria > Bacteroidota > Bacteroidia > Bacteroidales > Bacteroidaceae > Avibacteroides > Avibacteroides faecavium. Next base: position 57,757 of record CALNGU010000002.1, read on the forward strand.
GAACTCGACGATGAACGTCGTCGATTTGATGTCCTTGCCCTCCGATATGGCCTTCCACGTCGATTCAAACGGCTCGTGCTGCACCAGCTGCATCCCGTGCGAATGGTAGACGAGCGTGTAGCCGGCAATGCCCGTCTCGGGCTGGTAGGCTCGTGAGAAGCCGCCGTCGATGACCAGCAGTTTGCCGTTGGCCTTGACTGGGCTCTCGCCCTTGATGGTCTTGACCGGCACGTGGCCGTTGATGATGTGGCGGTGCGCGCCTTTGACGCCGAACTCATCGAGTATCATGTCGCACACCTCCTCGTTGTTGCGCAGCGAGTAGTAGTAGCCCTTGCGCTCGGCCCGCGCCTCCTTGTCGTCGATGAAGTAGCGTTCAAACGTCGCCATCTTCTCCTTGTCAAACGGTGGCGCGTCCTTGCCGCACCACAGATACCAGATGTAGTCGAGGGCGAAGGCATAGTCGTCCATCGAGCTGTTGCCGTAGTAGGCCAGGCGCACCAGGGTGTCAATCTTGTCGAGCAGTGCCTTGCCGTGGTAGGTCTCGCCGAGGATTTCCACGTCCTTGAACGTCCCGTCCTCGTTCAACGGGATGGAGGCGTGGAAGAGGAGGTTGGAGTTGCAGACGAGGTACATACTGCCGCGCTTGAACAGGCACTTCATGTGCTTCTTCAGCTTGTCGCTGTGGCGGAACGAATGTACCAGCTGGTTGACAATCTGCTCCTCCTCATCGGTGAGGGCGTAGGGGTTGTCCCTGTCCACCGTCGGGAAGTTGAGGTCGGACATGGTGTAGTCCTTGCCATCGATGGTGCAAGTGCCCCGTGCGAAGTCTATCTTGTCGAGCAGCAGGCGGCCGTCAAGCCCGAACTCGGGATGGCGGCGGATGATTTCCGCCTCCAGTTTGAATTGGATGACCGTTATCGCCTTGTGCATCTGCGCCACCAGCCGCAAGGTCTTCTCGGGGACGTTGCGGTCGGAGAGGTCTATCTTGGGCTGGAACTTCGCGCAATCGTCGTCGGCATAGTGCTCCATCGAGTAAGTGGCGAGGGGCAGGAGGTTGATGCCGTAGCCGTCCTCCAGCGTCGATTGCGTGCCATAACGCATGGCTATCCTGATGACGTTGGCGATGCACGCCCTGTTGCCCGCCGCAGCACCTATCCACAGTATATCGTGGTTGCCCCACTGGATGTCCACGTTGTGATAGTCGCACAGGATGTCCATGATGTGATGCGGCCCCATGCCACGGTCGAAAATGTCGCCCACGATGTGCAGCGAGTCAATCGTCAGACGCTGGATGAGGTTGCACATGGCTATGATGAAGTCGTCCGCCCTCTGCGTGGAGATGATGGTGGAGATGATGACGTTGATGTAGGCTTGCTTGTTGGGCTCGACCGTTGACTCGTGCATCAGCTCCTGTATGGTGTAGGAAAATTCTTTTGGTATCGCCTTGTGAACCTTTAAGCGGGTGTACTTCGACGAGACGTTCTGGCAGACTTTGATCAGTTGGTTGAGGGTGATGTTGTACCAATCATCGAGGTCGGTTTCCTTTGCCTTGACCAACTCCAGCTTTTCCTCTGGATAATAGATGAGGGTGCAAAGGTCCTTCTTCTCTGTCTCCCTCAACGTGTGGCCGAAGATTTCGTTGACTTTCCTCTTGACAGCCCCCGACGCATTCTTGAGCACGTGGCGGAAAGCTTCGTATTCGCCGTGCACGTCGGTCAGAAAATGTTCCGTGCCCTTGGGAAGGTTGAGGATTGCCTCCAGGTTTATGATTTCTGTACTTGCCTCGGCAATGTTCGGGAAAGAGCGCGAAAGCAGTTGCAAGTAACGTAAATCCTTCTTTATTTGCTCCTCTTTGACATCTTGATTATGATTGACCATGACCAATACGAATAGTTACAAAAACATTATCAATAAAAGTTGGGCTATTATGACCCGTGCGAACATCGACAAAGGGTAGACGGTCGCATAAGCTACTGATGCCCTGTCGCCGCTTGTGGTCGAATTGACATAGTCCAGAGCCATGGGGTTGGCCATGCTCCCGCAGACCATGCCGTAGATGACATTCAAATCGGTCTTGGTTGTGACCGCAAGCAACACGATGGCAAGTAGCACAGGCACAAATGTAATCAACGCCCCACACAAGAGCAACATCAACCCATTGGCACAGATGACCGTCTCGAAAAAATGCCGTCCCGCGTCCAAACCGAGACAGGCAAGGTAGACGGAAAGCCCGAAAGCGCGCAACATCAGATTGACACTGCGCGTCGTGTAGGTTATCATGTGTATCCGTGGTCCGAAAGCCCCGACCAATATGCCTGCGACAATCGGCCCACCGGCCAGTCCCAAACGGATAGGATTGTCCATGCCCGGGAAGTATATCGGGATTATGCCGAACAACAGCCCGATGATGATGCCGATGAAGATGGCTATCAGATTGGGTTCTTTGAGGCTCTTTATGGCATTTCCGAGCAGAGCCTCTACATTGCGCAGCGAAGCCTTCTCACCCACGACCGTGATTTTGTCACCCACCTGCAGCCGCAAGTCCGACGTTGCCAGCAACTGCACCCCGGCACGATAGATGCGGGTTATGTTGACGCCGAAATGATTTCTCAACTTCAGGTCGCCCAACCTCTTACCATTTATCTCATGGCGCGTGACCACATAACGCTGGGACACGAGCTGGCTGTCAATTTTATTCCAGTCAATGTTCTTCTTGTTCCAATCCTTTTCTTCTTGCTCACCGAAAAGGGATGTCAGCAGCCCCACCTCGTTTTCTGTAGTTATGACGAGGATGTGATCGCCAAGCCTGAGCTGAGTGTCGAACACCGGTATCTGCACTTTTTCATTCCTCCATAGACGTGAGACCACAAAATGCAGATGGGCGCGACGTGAGACTTCAATTATTTTTTTCCCATCCAATTCCGGATTGACAATGCGGAACTCGGCTATGTAAGTCTTGTTTTTTGATGGCTGCGAACTGCCATCCTGTTCTTTTGAGCGTCTGCCGCCCACAATTTTCCTTGTCAGGACGATTGCGAGAATGACCCCTACCACTCCAAGAGGATATGTGACGGCACAGCTCAACGCCGCACCCGAAGTGTCAAGTCCGAACTGTTGCAGAGTCTGCTGCGCTGCCGCCAATGCAGGAGTATTGGTCGTAGCCCCGCACAATACACCCACCATGTCGGGCAACAATATCCCGGAAACCGGAACCAACGCCATAGCAAAGACAGTCCCCAGCAACACTAGCGAAAGGGATTGGAGATTGAGCCTGATGCCTCCCTCGCGAAGTGAAGAAAAGAAGCCCGGCCCCACTTGCAGGCCAAGCGCATAAACGAAGATTACCAAACCTAAACTCTCGGCATAAGACAGCATATCATGGTTTACTTCCAAACCGAAATGACCAGCTATTATGCCTACGAAAAAGACAAAAGTGACTCCCAACGAAATGCCTGCCACTTTCAGTTTGCCAAGAGCCAGCCCTAATGCCGAGATGCACGCTATCACGACTATTGCCTGTATTTCAGGATAGCCCGACAACAAGCGATTGATTTGGTCAATCATGCTCCAGATTCTGATGAAATAAGATAAAACTCAGTTCCTTAAACCGAAGATTTTACTGCCTATCCGCACCATCGTCGTTCCCTCCTGCACTGCCACCTCATAGTCTTCAGACATTCCCATCGACAAGACAGAGAGGCGTTGCGGCATCATCGCACGTGCTTCTTCAAAAAATGCTTTCAACCCTGCAAATTCATTACGCACCACATCCATGTCATCGGTATAGGTCGCCATACCCATCAGACCCACCACATTGACATTTGCAAGGGGAGCATCCGCCAGTTCCTTGAGCACAGCCCGGCACTCGTCGTATGTGAAACCGAATTTCGTTTCCTCCTGCGAGATATGGACTTGCAAAAGGCAATCGACACTGCGTCCATGATTACGGGCCTGTGCATCTACCTCTTCAAGCAGTTTAAGGCTGTCGATGCTGTGGATCAACGTCACAAACGGGATGATGTATTTTATTTTATTTGTCTGCAAATGCCCGATGAAATGCCACTGGATGTCCTTGGGCAAAGCCTCGTGCTTGTCACGCAGTTCCAATGCGCGGCTTTCGCCAAACACGCGTTGTCCTGCGCCGTATGCCTCCATGATGTCGTCACAAGACTTGAACTTTGACACAGCGACAAGCGTAACATCATCAGGCAACGATGCTTTCGTCTGTCGGATATTATCGGCTATGCTGCTCATAACCCTTGGCCTTTTGTCTCATATTCCGGTTTGTCGTCAGCTTTGACCTCATAGGGATAGACATCCATAATCGCTGTTTCATTCACTGCCGCGACGACATAATCAGACATCGTGCCCTTCATGCCCTCGTCTATCTTGTCAAGTGCGTCACGCAGGTTTGATGCCTGGACAAGCATATTGGTAGAAGACCTTTTTTCCGCCCCGCTCTTTTCATCAATGGTTATGAACTGCACCTTGGCCTTAAACCACCTGTCACCATCTTCGTTGAAGAACACCTCGCTATAATTCGCACGCTTTATGTCAGCAATTGTGAACTCTCCGGAGACATAATGGCTTATGATTTCGATTATCCTGCTTTCGGCCTCGGTGAAGCTCATGGCATCCACCACGTACGGTTCAGTAATCTTCTTCACCATTCCATTCTCCATCGTCTTTTCGTAACGAACCTTGCATTCAAACCATATATACATATCAATATCACATTTAATTTTAGTGTCTGCAAAATTAAGAATAATATGCCACCTCGACCTCTGCCCATTGCATTAAAATTGCATAACATCATCCGTTTCCTTGAGTGCCGCCTGCTTGTCTTGTGCGCTTGCAAACTATTACGTTTTTATCCCTATCTTTGCGCCACCTGCCATCCTACTAACCGACCAAGACCACAATGTCAACAAGGCTCATTGCAAAAAGGATTTACCACGCGATTGACGGCCGTTCAAAAGGCATCTCGTCACTCGCAATCAAAATATCTGTGAGCGGCATCGCGCTTGGCATAGCGGTCATCATGCTGTCATTCGCAATCATCCTCGGTTTCAAGAATGAAGTGAAACAGAAGATTCACGGCTTCACGTCAGATGTCCGGATTTGCAATCTGGACTATGCCACCTCCTACGCCGCATCACCCATCACGACCAGTGAAGAGCTTGAAACTTCGTTGTCCGCCATCGACGGTGTCGCCCACCTGCAAAGCTACTCGATAGTGCCCGGGATGATAAAGACCGCATCAGACTTTCAAGGCATGGTGCTCAAAGGCATCGGGGACGACTATGACACCCTCTACCTCTCCACATCGATGGTCGAAGGCCGGCTGCCCGCACATGGCGGCAACGGGATTGCGATTTCCAAGGCATTGTCGTCGAAACTCGGATTGGGGACAGGCGATGACATCCACGCCTACTTCTTCAACAAGACGCTGAAAGCACGCAAGCTGCACATCACGGGCATATACCAGACTAACATCAACGAGCACGACAATCTTTTCGTAATCACGGACAAGGATGTCGTCAACAGGATTAACAGTTGGAGTGACGATGAAGCAACCGGCCTCGAAATCCTCCTCAAGCCTGATGCGCCACGGGACAAAGTGCTGGACGACATCTACGCCGCCATCCACTCGCACCCAGGCAACGAAGACATGACTATGGAGACACCGGAAGACATCTACCCCGAAATCTTCTCCTGGCTCGACGTGCTGGATGCCAACGTGACGGTAATACTGATACTGATGATCGGCCTCTCGGCATTCTCCATAGTGTCCGGGCTGCTGATAATCCTGCTCGAAAAGGTCAACACCATAGGCATCCTCAAGGCACTCGGCGCAAGCAACGGCTTCGTCAGGCGGGTGTTTTCCGACATTTTCACCTACATCGTCGCGCGAGGCGTGCTGTGGGGCAACCTGATCGGGCTGGGACTTTATGCTCTGCAAAAACTGCTGCAACCGTTCAGGCTCAACCCCGCCATCTACTACGTTGACCATGTGCCGGTGGACATCGGCGTGTGGCTCGTGCTGGCAATCAACCTGGCGGTCATTGCCATCTCATTTGCCGTGTTCCTCATCCCGTCCATAATGATTTCAAGAGTCAACCCCACCAAGACGATGAAGTTTGACTGAACATTATACCATTATTATATACACAGACTGGGGTGCGCCGCCATGTGGCACGCACCCCAGTTTTCGTGATAAAATGTTCTGATTACTTCAGCGGGGCATTCTCCAGCGAAGCTACCAGGAACTTATAGAACTTCTCCACCGACGGGACAAACACCCTCTCGTCAGGCGAGTGAGGTGAGCGGAGGGTAGGTCCGAATGAAATCATGTCCAACCCCGGCATTGCAGCCCCTATTATGCCGCACTCCAGCCCGGCGTGGACTACTTCCACATCCGGTTCTTGACCGAAGAGGCTTTTGTAGACCTCTTTCATCGATTTCAATATTGGCGAATTGACATCGGGCTGCCAACCGCTGTAAGCCCCGGACATCTCGACCTGGGCACCTGCCAGCTCGAAAGACGACTCTATAGTGTTTGCCAAGTATGTCTTCATGCTCTCGGACGAACTCCTGACAAGGAACTGCGCCTCAAAGCGTCCCTCCTCCATCTTGACTATTGACATATTGGATGATGTCTCTACCGTGTCAGGGATGGTCGGGATGTAGCGCAGCACACCATCGTGGCAAGCGTAAAGGGCATTGAGCAAAGTCCTCTGTTCGTCAGCTGCCATCACCTTGCCGCAGGGGCAATCGCAAGCGGAGGCAGTGAACGACAACGTGTCCTCAATCGTGCCAAACTCATCGGCAAGCACTGCCGCATACTGCTTGACCGCCTCCATGAATCCGTCAACCTTGTCCTTGGGCACGCAGAGCACGGCGAAAGCCTCGCGGGGGATGGCATTGCGCATATTGCCGCCCTCCATGCGGGCAATCCGCGCACCATGCACCGATGCCACGTCACGCAGGAAACGCACCATCATCTTGTTGGCATTGGCGCGTCCCTTGTTTATCTCCATGCCTGAATGGCCGCCGCGCAAACCTTTCAACACGACATTGACGGCGGCATAAGCGTCGGCATCGATGCTCTCCTCGGCATATCCGCGCCCGACGTTGACATCCACACCGCCGGCGCAACCGATGAATAGCTGCCCCTCGTCCTCCGAGTCAAGGTTGAGGAGTATTTCACCCTTCAACTCGCCCGGCTTGAGACCGAAAGCACCATCCATGCCCGTCTCCTCGTCCTTGGTTATGAGTGCCTCCAGCGGTCCGTGGCGCAGCGACTTGTCTTCGAGGACAGCCATGATGGCAGCCAGTCCCATGCCGTTGTCAGCCCCGAGCGTCGTGCCTTTGGCTCTCACCCAATCGCCGTCAATCCAGGTGGTGATGGGGTCGCGCTCGAAGTCGTGCTTGACATCATTGTTCTTTTGCGGCACCATGTCCATGTGCGCTTGCAGGATGACGCCTTTGCGGTTTTCCATGCCGGGGGTGGCAGGCTTCCTGATTATCACATTGCCGACGCTGTCTGCGTAGGTCTCCAGTCCGAGGCTCTTGCCATAGTCCAGCAGGAACGCCCTGATGGCATCCATGTGTCCCGACGGGCGCGGCACTTGCGTGATGGCGTGGAAGTGTTTCCACACCGACGATGGTTTCAATGATTGAATGTCACTCATGTCTTAGATTAATTTAAATTGTTAAGGGTTGTCATTTCTGAACCCAAACTTACGCAAATTCCCCAGCACGGCAAGCCGCCGCATCGGAAAATCGGTGAAAATGCAACCAACTTTCATCCCAAGCC
>CALNGU010000003.1 GCA_939800445.1 uncultured Bacteroidaceae bacterium
CCGCCGTATGCGGAGGCGGGGAATAAAAAGGCAATGACAGACGAGGAAATTGGAAATAAGGATAAAGTAGCAAAAGCAAACAAGCAAGCAGTAATGTATAAAGATTTGCTTGGAAGTGCTACTAATGAAGTCTTTGCTTTGTTTTTTATAAGGATTTTTCGGGAATTTGGCGGTTCGGTGCTTGCAGCATTTTCAACTTTGAAAATGCTGCAAGCACCGAATTTTGCAAAATTCAGGGAGATATTCGCAGCAGAGCTTAAGTCGTTGTTTATTGTCCCAGCTAAGACATTTGATAACGTAAACGGTGCATTCCCCATAGGCTTTTCCATTTACGATACCGATGGCAATATGCGGTTTAGCAAAATTGACGCAGATGTCTATGATGAGCAAGGACGCTTTGTTGGAAAGAAATGCATCTCAGTTCCACCACAAGGCGGTCTGCTGATGGATTGGATTAAAACAATGCACGATAAGCAGGGGGGCAGTGATAGGTCATCTGAGGACTACATGCTCTGATTTTCAGAATCAGAATGGAACATTCCTAACATTATCTCCATCTGCCAATGATATCCTGCAAAGGAGGACGCATGAGATCACAAAGAACAATTTTCTCAAAATAGCTATTTCTTTTGCCGTCCGTCTCTGCATCCCCGCTACTTGGCTAAATGACCGTGACCAATTCTTATACCCGAAAGACAGCTGGGCAGAGGACAGAGAGTTTCATTCAGACTGCCTCGTATATACCATATTCAATAGTCAGAACCGCATCTCTTGCCAGCAGGGTGTGAACCACTGGATTCCCTTCACTGAGGCGGAGGTCGATGCACAGGAGAAATTCAAGAGCCATTTCATGTCCGACTACATCCGTGGCAAGGTGCAGGCAGAGGCTAATGACCAGGTGCAGACCAGTTTTTTTGACGAGTCACTTGCGCAGGCAGGCGGCACGCCGTTGGAGTTCTCACCCGAGGCACGGGCGGTGATGGATGCGGGGAGGGAATTGTGGCGTTACTACCACTCGCAGCCCGGGGCGATGGCTGATGCCGCGCTTTACGACATCAAGATGCACTTCCAAGGGACAAAGACGACCCGCAACGGACGGGTACAGATGGCAGCCGAGAGCAGTGATGCCCGCTACACCGAGCTGATTGCGACCCTGCGCCAACGCCTCAAGGTGCTGGCCAGGAAGATTGAGCCACGTGTCTACGAGCATGGCTTCCTGCGACGGTGAGCTGCCACAAATCTGCATCATTATCCTTTTTTGCACCCACCGGTGGGCATTTTGTGGAAAACAATTCCACAAAATCTGATAAGAACGTTTATTTTCGCGGCTGAGAGATAACGTTTTTACCACAACTATGCTTTATTGTGCAAAAAAGCTCCTATTGATGGTGCTTCTCATGTTCCCCCTCGTGGCTCTGGCGCAACGGGTGGCTGTCAAGACCAACTTGGCTCATTGGGCGACGGCCTCGCCCAACCTCGGCGCGGAGCTGGTGCTGGGGCGCAAGGTGACGCTCGATTTCGGGGTGGCGGTCAATCCTTTCAGTTTCGGGGAGACGCAGACGCGGGCCTATCTGCTCAGTCCCGAGGTGCGTTACTGGCCGGGTCGCCCGATGGCGGGTCACTTCGTGGGGGTGAATGCGTCGATGGGGCAGTATGACTTGTCGTGGCGCGGCACCAACTACAACGGTGACTTTTTTGCGGCGGGGCTGTCCTATGGCTACGTCTTCATCCTCGGCCGACGGTGGAACCTTGAGGCCAACATCGGCGTGGGGTGGTTGCGCGGACGCTGCAAGCGGTGGGATGACGGCGGCAATGCTCCATCCCGTCCCAATGTGCACCGCGACCTTGTCGCACCGACACGCATCGGTGTCACGCTTTCCTACATAATCAAATGACGCAAACATCATGAGCTGCATCAAATCATTTATAATAAGGGCAATGGCGGCACTCGTCGTTGCCATCATCGCCTCCGTGCCGTCATTCGCACAGAAAGAGGGGCTGAGGGTCACTGGCACTGTCGTGGATGCCAACGGCCTGCCCATCGAGGGCGTGGCAGTCACCGACATGGCCGGGGAGAAGTCATACGGCACGACCGACGCATTCGGTGCTTACGAGGCGATAGTGCCAGCCGACGGCAGCCTCAAGTTCAGCCGCCTCGGCTACCGTGAGACGCTTGTGGCGGTCAAGGGGAGGCTGCAAATCAACGTCACCATGCCCAACGACGTGATTGAAATAGAGGAGGTAGTCGTGGCGGCAAAGGCCAAACGCAAACTCATCGTCCCCGAGCCGACTGACATCGAGGTCAAGGGCAATTACTTCCACCTCAGGACGCGCTTTTCAATCCCCGCCCGTCTGTTCAAGAGCGGGACAAGGCTTGTCGCCCAGCCGAGTGTCTACAACGTTGACAGCGGGGAACGGCTCTATATGCGCCCCCTCGTCGTCGATGGCAGGGCGTACAACGTGACGCAGGAGCGGATGTACGACTTCGACCCGAGCCGTGACCCCCTCAATGACTATGTGAGTGTCAAGGAGGGAGGCTATGCCCGGGCGGAGCTTATGCCCTACCGCGACTCCATCTACGTCAGCCGCATCAACGATGACTACCGCGCCGACGTGGTGCTTGCGTTGGAGGACTACAACCGCGTCATCTACACCGACACCTTCACGATTGCGAGGGGGACGGTCAATCCGTTGCGCCTGCTCGACTATGACTTGCAGGGGCGGGAGTTCAACGACTCGGCCTACATACCCCGCGCCACGATGCAGCTGATGGATTCGCACGGCGAGGTCAACCTCACATTCGTCATCAACAGCGATGCCATCGACCCCGACGACCCGGGCAATGCGGCGGAACTCCGCAAGTTGAGCGACGAACTGCGTGCCATCGAGGCGGATGACGAGGCTTCGCTCCGCTCGCTGTTCGTCACGGGGCTGTCCTCACCCGACGGAAGGTATGCCTACAACCTCTCGTTGGCCCGCAAGAGGACGGAGACGGCTCTCAACAGCATCCTCGCCATGTTGGGACAATCGACCCGCGCCACCATAGACAAAGGTTCGTCGGCCGAGGTGCAGGGATGGGAAGCCGTGTCCCTCATGCTGCGCAACGATTCACTCATCGACGAGGCACGTGCGGTGGACGAGGTGATTGCCGCCTATGCCGACCGCGACACCCGTTCACGCCGGATGACACAGCTGCCGTTCTACCGCCCGCTGCTTGCCGAGGACTACCTGCCGAGGCTGAGGAAAGTCGAGTACACCTACGAATATTCCATACTGAGATATAAGACCGACGACGAGATACGTGAGCTTTATGCCGCCGACCACAAGCAACTCACGGCGAGTGAATGGCACAGGCTCATCTTCATGACCACGGACGACAGCGCACGGATAGTCCGTTGTCGTCAGGCGTTGGAGCGTTTCCCCAAGTTCCTGATTGCCGCCAACGAACTGTCACGGCTGCTCCTCCGCACCGGGCGGCCCGACTGCTCCGTCCTTGAACCTTTCGTGAATGAGGACGCACCGCAGGAGGTCATCTACAACCAGGCTCTGTGCCAACTCACCGACAACAGGATAAACGACGCGCTTGCCACCGCCGACCTGCTCGCCGACAACGATGGCAATGCCCTCATCAAGGCAATCATTGCCGCCAGGGCAGGCTATTTTGACGAGGCATTCGGTGTGATTGCGGCGACGGGCGACCTCAATGAAGCCATCATCCTCCTTGCCATGGGGCGCAACGATGAGGCCTGGGCAAAGGCTAAGACGCTCGACAGCGGCACGGCCAAGGAATGCTATGTCAAGGCAATCGCCGCCAACCGCATGGACAACCTGACCGATGCGTTGGTTTTCATGCAACAGGCATTCGCACTCGACCCCTCGCTGGAGGAGTATGCAAAGACCGACGGCGACCTCATCGACCTGCTCCCCGACGGGCAAGTCAGGGAATAACCGCTTTTATCAAACGACAAACTGAAGCATAAATGAAAAGACACATCAAAATACTCCTGACGGCGACCCTCATAGTCCTGCCTGCCCTCTCCGTCGCGGCGCAGGGCGACAGCATAGCCCGCCGTGGCAATGCCCTCGACCACCTGTTGCAACGTCGGCCGGCTCGGCAGGGATTCGGCGAGACGGCCTTTCGCGACCACACGTTCCTCTCGGCATCGCTGGGGACATCATTCCTTTTCACCCCTGACGAGAGGGCATCGTCCAGCTTTTCGCCTGCCGGGTTCTCGGCGGCGGTGGCGTTTGGCAAGTGGTTCACCCCCTTGTCCGGGGCGCGGTTGGGAGTGGGGATAGGGACGAATAGGAACGTCCTCGACCGCCGTTATGCTTATGCCAGGCTCTCGTTGGATTATATGCTCAACATCTCGGCACTCGCCAGCGGATACGATTACGACCGCCCCTTTGAGGTCATAGGGCTTGCCGGTGCCGACTGGATGGCCGTGCGCCACGTGGGGGCAGACCAGTGGGGAGGCCATCTGGCATTGCAGCTCAAGTGGCACGTCTCGCCGCTCGTTGACATATATCTCGAACCGAAATACGGCATCCTGTCCGACGGTGCTGACGGCATCAGCGGGTGGCGCGGCTATGACACCCAGGGGGCGGTGTCGCTGGGACTGACCTACAACATGGTGCCCGATGACCGCAGGGCAAAGGATGCGGAGTGGGGCGGCACGTTCCTCGACGGCACGTTTGTGACGGCAGGCGTTGGCGTGATGACCCTCGTCAGCGGCATCAACGACCCGGGAGGCATCTTGTCGTCGGCACGTCCGGCCGTCACCGCCGGGGTGGGCAAGTGGTTCAACCCCTCGTCGGCGTTGAGGCTCGGGTTCTACGGGGGCTATGCCAAGGCAGGGCGGGGACATCTCAAGGCATTCGGCGCACGGTTGGACTACCTGCTCAACATGAATGCCGTGTTTGGCGGCTATGACCCGTCCCGCCGCTTCGAACTGTTGCTCGTCGCAGGCCTTGAGACGACGCTGCGCAAGGAGGTCTCCGCCACCGAACCCATGCTGGGCGCGGGGCTGGGACTCCAGGGGGACGTGCAGCTGTCGGGCGGCACTTCGCTCTACATCGAGCCGCGCCTGTCCATCTATGGCAGTGACTTCTCCCCCTCGTCGCTGACCGTCGGGGGCATCGATGCCTTGGCTTCGCTCAGTGTTGGTCTGAACTTCATGCGGCTACCCTCCGAACAATTCGCGCTGAGAGGGCAACGCACGTTCCGTCGGGCTGCTGACAACCTCTTCTTTTCCGTCGGTGCAGGTGCGCAGACCTTGCTGCAACACGGCCCGGGCGGCGGGGTAGGGCAGCTCGTCTCGCCCGTTGCCACGGCGGCGGTGGGCAAGTGGTTCACCTCCGTCTCGGGACTTCGCCTCAGCGGCAGCCTCGGCTACCTCGAGGACGACCGCACGGCGCGGGGCAAGGGGGCAGTGCCTGTCAAGAGCTACATGGGGACGTTGGGGCTGGACTATCTCTTCAATTTCTCGTCGGCACTCTGGGGTTACGACCCCGACAGGCTGTTTGAGACGAGCGGGGTCGCCGGCGCGGTGCTGGCGGTCAAGTCCAACGGGCAGTCCAAGTGCAATGTCGGGCTGAATGTCGGGCTGCACGGCCTGTTCAACCTCGGCGGGGGATGGGGCGTGTGGCTTGAGCCGTCGCTCAGGCTGTTCAAACGCTCGTTCACCTATGGGCATAGTTTCCTGCCGGGATTCGATGCCTATGCGTCGTTGACGGCTGGTGCGGCCTATCGTTTCGGCGGGAGCAGGGCGACAGGGCAGGGCGCGTCGGCGGGCGCGGGGCGCAACTTCGTCATCTTCAACGCCGGGGCATCCGGCCTGCTCAACCTGATGGCGCGTGGCGGCGTGTGCGGCTATGCCGGCTATGACTTCCGTCTCGGCTACGGGCGGCGGCTGACGGCGGCATCGGCAGTGCGCGTCGTCGCCAGCATAGACAACGCGAGGCAGCGGCGCAAGCGTGAGGCGCAGTTTGCTGGTGCGGGCGTCGAGTATGTCCTCGACATGACCGCCCTTGCCCGTGGGCGCGGCGGGGAGGGTGTGTTCTCGTTCACCGCATTCGGCGGGCCGTCGTTTGGCGCGGCATTCGGCGGAGGACGCTCTGCCTTTGTGCCAGGCGTGACGGGCGGTGTCGGGTTCGGCTTCGCCGTGGGGCGGTCGCTGTCGTTCACGGTCGAGCCACGTGCGACGCTGCACGGGCGGCGTTACTACATCCATTCGTCGGGCGGTGGCAATCCCGCGCTCAAGGTGGGCGTGGATGCCGGCGTGGCGTGGCGGTTCTGACATAGCGGCACGTGGCGGCATTTCCAAAATGACATAAAGTCGAGGAAGTCGGAAGATAACTTCCACCAAGCACCGAGAAAAGTTACTTTACTCGGTGCATAAAGTATATTCAGAAGTTTTGTTTTAATATTCAAAACTTCTGTTTATATAAACAAAAGTTCTGTTTATTCATTCAAAAGTTTTGTTTTTACTTTACTCGCCGAGCAAAGTAACTTTTCTCGGCGGGTGATGGAAGTTTTGTCGGCGCGTCACCAGCTTTTTCCCCGCTCGTGCCGCCGTCAAGCCCGTGCGCCGTGTGCCAGACAAAGGGCGGGACGGCATCTAAGCCGCCCCGCCCTGCTTGCCGTGTGTGGTGGTGGGTCAGAGGTGGTATATCATCTCGCACACTTCGTTCTGGAACTCCGTGCCGCGCCGTATGGGGATGATGCCGTTGCTCATGATCACGAATGCGACGATGTGCCCCCGTGCCGTGGTGACATAGCCCGCCAGCGACGAGACCCCCGACACCGTGCCTGTCTTGGCGCGGACGCGGCCGAGCAGCGGTGCTTTGCCCATGCGGTGCTTGAGCGTGCCGTCGCGGCCGCATACGGGGAGGTTGTCGTATATGGCAGGCCACACGTCCTTGTCGTCGTAGGCCTTGCGCAGGAAGCGCATCATCAGCTCGGCCGAGACGTAGTTGTAGAGCGAGATGCCGTTGCCGTCCACAATCTTGTAGTCTGACGCATCCAGCCCCATGCGGTCTATCTCGCGCTTGACGGTCTTGATGCAGTCGCCCCGGTCGGCGTGGCTGTAGCCGGCAATCCGCCCCAATTGGAACAACACACCGTCGGCCGACAGGTTGTCACTCTCCTTGAGCATCTCGTGCAACGCATCGTCGAGGGTGTGCGTCACGGCGAATGTCTCTGGCACACTGTCTGGCACTTCGCCGAAGGCATAGCCCCCGACCTCGATGCCCGCCGCCCTGGCGCGCTCGACAAAGGTGTGCATGAAGAAATCCTCGGAACGGTACATACTTATCTCCCGTGTGTAGGCATAGTTTACATCGCCCGTCACCATCAGCGTGTTGCTGCCGTCCATCCAGTCGCGTGTGACCCCGGCGCGGCTGGTGTCGTAGGGCGGGGTCGTGCGGAGGTCTGCCACGGTGTAGAAGGTCGATTGCGGCACTACCCTGACCGCCCGTCCCGTGGCGAGAGGCCAGACGGTGACGCAGACACGCCCCTTCTCAAACATCAACGGGGACATATACGGCTGGAACGACGACGGGGCATCGTCCCAGCACCACCCCTCGCCCCAGTAGAGGGTGTCGGTCATCGACACGTCGCCGACCGCCCGTCCCGTGATGCGCTTGACACCCGAGGCGGCAAGACCCGCGACGAGGCGGTCCATGTCATCGTCCATGAATTCGGGGTCGAAACCGCCCCGCACCCAGATGTCCCCGTTGACCGTCCCCCCGGTGTGCGGCGGGACGTGCAGCGTGGTGCGGAAACATTCGCTCTGCGCCCCGATGATGTCCGTCGCGGTCACGGCCGTGACGAGCTTGAGTATGGATGCCGGGCGGAGCAGCTTGCCGGCGTTGTGCGAGTAAATCTCCTTGCCCTCCGTCAGGTCATAGACCATCACCGCCGTCGTCGAGCGATCCATCGCCCCCTTGCCGAGCAGGGAATCGACGCGCGAGCCAAAGTCCCCCGCCTCTGCCGCCACTGCCGCGAGTGCGAGCAGCGCGGCCAACAATGTCTTTCTTGCCATATCAGTCTTGATTTTATGCCGCTCCCTGCGCTTGGCAGGGGAAGTGACGGGCAAAGATATGCAAAGGCAATGGCTGGGGGAGCAAATCCAAGGCAAGATTTGAATTACAATTCATACATTTACATCCTCATTAGTGGAATTGGCAAATGGAATAGCTCATGAAACAATACGAAGCAGTAATAGAGACTTTGGATAGATTGGGAGGGGTGGCTACACTTGGCGAACTCAACAGGGAGGTATTCAAGATAAAGGATTGCGAATGGAAAACGAAGACACCGTTTGCAAGCATCCGCCGCATAGTGCAAGTGACCAAAGGCATTTATAAGATAAAGCCCGGACTGTACGGGCTTGAGAAGTACAGGAAGCAGATAGAGGACAAGGGCATTCTGGTGGAAACCGAGAAAAATAAGGACTCTGATGATGTCAGGAAGTTCAATCATACCTACTATCAAGGCATTCTGTTGATAATAGGGAAATATCACAATATGCAGACATTCATACCTGACCAGGACAAGAACAAAAGGTTTTATGATGGGAAAAGATTGCGGGAGCTCTCAACTCTCGATGAACAGCCGCATTATTCTTACCCGCAAATGCTGAAACGCAGTTCGACCATTGATGCTATATGGTTTAACGAGCGTGATATGCCGCACTCTTTTTTCGAAATAGAACACTCTACGGACATTCAGAACTCATTATTGAAGTTCATTGACTTGCAAGATTTCTATGTTAGGATGGCTATTGTTGCCGACGTGAAGCGTAGGCCTGAGTTCGAGGCAAAGATGCGTTTCCATGCATTCGACGACCTGAGATTGAATAAACGCGTATCATTTCTGACTTATGATGCACTTATCAAACAATATGAAATGGAGGTTGAAAAGCAATCATTCGATTTTATCCTTTAGGACAATGACTACTTATCTCTTTTACACGGACGAAGGTTATACTGTGGCACCGAACAACAAGGAGCTTGACAGTTTGCAAATCTTAGGCATGGAGGATGGGGAGACGGAAAAGGAGGCATTAGCCAATCTTTACTGTCGTAACAAATGGATAAAAGAGAATGGCTTTTCGGAATCAAGGATACGTTGTTATGCCATCTTAAAGCCTGAGAAATAACCATGACTGCTTACAATACACCTTTTTGCCTCAGACCTGGAGAGAACACAATCCAGTTCCCATAATAGTAGCGTAGCAAGCAACCGCCAAAAGCATACAATGCCGGCACCGACATCATGCAATGTTTTCCGTGCCGGCATTGTATGCTTTTGCCATTATGGTCGTATGCTGTCGGGGGCGCATCGCCGGATGTGCGTCTCACCACCCTGCCAGCGGGATTTTCTTCCTTGGTGGCGGGAATGCGGCATCGAGTGTGGCAAGGTCCTCGTTGGTGAGGTCGAGCGTGAGGGCGCGGTGGTTGTCCTCGACGTGTGCGACGCTGCCGGCTTTGGGGATTGAGATGATGCCGGGCAGGCGGAGCGTCCAGGCGATGGCGACCTGTGCCGGTGTCGCGCCATGCCGCCTTGCGACTGCGTTGACGGCGGGGTCGTGGCGCAGCCTGCCTTCGTCGAGCGGCGAATATGCCATGACGGGCATCCGCCGTGCGGCGCACCACGGGATGAGGTCAAACTCCACGCCCCGCTCGTTGAGGTTGTAGGGCACCTGGTCGGCTGCGCAACCGTCGCCGCCGGACAGTGACTTTCGCTTTTGCTTGTCGTGGCGTTTGCCGGATGGTGCAAAGATAGTGCGTGCGATGCCCTTTCGCGTCGCGGCGAGGCCTTGATTTGGCATTGGCGGGACAGCAATAATTTGCTTTTGTCATTGTCGGGATGAGGCTTTGGCGTATCTTTACGGCACTATTCGCTTGCGATGATGCCGCACTTCCCTCCGCCGGCCGCCTGCGTGGCACGGGGTGTCGCGTGCGGTTTCGTGCATAGATGGATGGAACAATGTCAAACGAACAATAAAAATACAAGGAGATGAACAACCTGTCAGACCGCATCAACCGCCTCTCGCCCTCGGCGACGCTGGCCATGTCACAGAAGAGTGCCGAGCTCAAGGCTGCCGGCGTAGACGTTATCAACCTGAGTGTGGGCGAACCGGACTTCTTCACGCCGCAGCACATCAAGGAGGCGGCAAAGAAGGCGATAGACGAAAACTACTCTTTCTATTCACCCGTCCCGGGCTATCTCTCACTGCGCAAGGCGATAGTCGAGAAGCTGCGCCGGGAGAACGGCTTGGAGTATGCGCCCGAGCAGATTGTCTGCGGCAACGGGGCCAAGCAGGCCGTGTGCAATGTCCTGATGTGCGTGGCCGGACCGGGCGACGAAGTGATAATTCCCGCCCCGTGCTGGGTCAGCTATGTCGAGATGGTCAAGCTGGCAGAAGCGAAGAGCGTCATCGTGGAGACGGGCATGGAGCAGGATTTCAAACTGACCCCTGCGCAACTCGAGGCGGCGATAACGCCGGCAACCAAGGTGCTGATGCTCTGCTCGCCCTCCAACCCGACAGGCAGCGTCTATTCGCAGGCGGAGTTGGAAGCGTTGGCGGCAGTCCTTGCCAAGCATCCGGACATCGTGGTGCTCTCGGATGAGATATACGAGCACGTGAATTATGTCGGCAAGCATCACAGCATAGCCTCATGCCCGGGCATGAAGGAGCGCACGGCACTCATCAACGGTGTCTCCAAGGCCTATGCCATGACAGGCTGGCGTCTGGGCTTTGTCGCCGCACCGCTGTGGATAGCCAAGGCTTGCACGAAGCTCCAAGGACAGTACACCTCAGGTCCTTCGTCAATAGCCCAGAAGGCGGCCGAGGCGGCATTCGCCGGTGACCAGGCGTGTGTGGAAGATATGCGCCGCGCCTTCGAGCGTCGTCGTGACCTCATGTTCACCCTGTTGAGCGAGATACCCGGCTTTGAGCTCCGCAAGCCCGATGGCGCGTTCTATTTATTCCCAAAGTGCGAGGCGTTGTTTGGCAAACGTGCGGGCGAAAGGGTGATAGGCAACTCGTCTGACCTTGCGATGTATCTCCTTGAGGAGGCGCACGTGGCAGCCGTGTCGGGCGATGCTTTCTGCGCTCCGGGCTACATCCGCTTCTCCTATGCCGCATCTGATGAGCAGTTGGCCGAGGCCGCACGGCGTGTGCGCGAGGCCATCGCACGTCTTGCATAAAGAGGGGTCGTCTCAAAGAAAAGATCTTTCCACCCGTCATGTGCGGTGCGGGAAAAAGTGACTGTCAGGCACGGCAAACCGCCGTGCCTGGCTTTTTTATGCCAGGCCTGATGTCGCGGTGGCGGCGTGGCGGGTGCGGGCTGTTGCTTGCGATGTCTTTCACTGCGTCGTGCATGGGCTGGCGGAATACCTTAAATGCGGTATTTTTAATGAATGTATGGCCTTTGTCGCTCCGTCTCATTAATTTTCCCTAACTTTACAGATTGTTTGCCAGCAGTGGCAATGTGGCGGTGGCGACCATCCGCCGCTTTTTGCGCACCATGCCGCCCGTGGCGGTGCAAGGTGCGTGCACAGGCGCAAGAAGAAAGAAAAAAGACACACTATATGAGCAGTAAATGGATTTATCAGACTCCCACCCCTGACCAGGAACATCGCGGGCTAAGGCTTGCGCAGGAGCTTGGCATCCATCCGGCACTCGCTCTCCTGCTGGTGGGGCGCGGCATAACGACCGCCCACGCCGCCAAAAGTTTTTTCCGTCCCCAGTTGTCGCAGCTGCATGACCCGTTCCTGATGGAGGACATGGACAAGGCAGTCAAGCGTCTCAACCTTGCCATCGGGCGGAAGGAGCGCATCTTGGTCTACGGGGATTACGATGTCGATGGGACTACGGCCGTGTCGCTCGTCTACAAGTACCTGCAAAACTTCTATTCCAACCTTGACTACTACATTCCCGACCGCTATGATGAGGGCTACGGGGTCTCGCGCAAAGGCGTTGACTACGCGGCCTCGACTGGCGTGGGGCTGGTGATAGTGCTGGATTGCGGCATTAAGGCTGTCGATGAGATTGCCTACGCCAAGTCAAAGGGCATAGACTTCATCATCTGCGACCACCATGTCCCTGACGAGACGCTGCCCGACGCGGCGGCGATATTGAACCCCAAGCGGTTTGACTCCACTTATCCCTGCCCCGACCTCTCGGGGTGCGGCGTGGGATTCAAGTTCATGCAGGCGTTTGCCAAGGACAACGGGCTCTCGTTCTCGACGCTCACCCACCTGCTTGACCTTGTGGCGGTGAGCATAGCGGCAGACATCGTGCCGGTCATGGGCGAGAACCGCGTGCTTGCCTATCATGGATTGAAGCAGCTGAACACCAACCCGACGACAGGGCTAAAGGCGATAATCGAGGTGTGCGGCTTGGTCGGCAAGGAAATCACCTTTAGCGACATCATTTTCAAGATAGGCCCGCGCATAAACGCCTCGGGACGGATACAGAACGGCAAGGAGTCGGTCGATTTGCTGACGGAGAAAGACTATGCGGCGGCTATCGAAAAGAGCAACCAGATCAACCAGTACAACGAGACGCGCAAGGACTTGGACAAGTCGATGACGGAGGAAGCCAACAACATCGTCGAACATCTGGCCGACCTCTCCGAGCGCAAGACCATCGTGCTCTTCAACCCCGAGTGGCACAAGGGGGTCATAGGCATCGTGGCATCGCGCCTGACGGAAATCTACTACCGCCCTGCCGTGGTGCTGACCCAGACCAATGAATTTGCGACTGGCTCTGCCCGCTCGGTCTCTGGCTTTGATGTCTACAAGGCGATAGAACACTGCAAGGACTTGCTTGAGAACTTCGGTGGGCACACCTATGCTGCCGGGCTGACGATGAGGCTTGAAAACGTCGGGGAATTCACACGCCGTTTCGAAGACTACGTTGCCTCGCACATACAGCCCGAGCAGATGGGCTCGACGATGAACATTGACGCCGAGTTGCAGTTCAAAGACATCTCGATGAAGTTCTACAACGACCTCAAGAAGTTCAATCCTTTCGGCCCCGGCAATATGAAGCCGCTGTTCATGACACGCAATGTCTACGACTATGGCACCAGTAGAGTTGTCGGACGGGACCAGGAGCACATCCGGCTGGAGTTGGTTGACAACAAATCCAACAAGGTGATCAACGGCATCGCCTTCGGACAAAGTTCCCAGGTGCGTTTCATCAAGACCAAAAGTTCGTTTGACATCTGCTACACCGTCGAGGAGAATACCCACAAGCGTGGTGAGGTGCAGTTGCAGATAGAAGGCATCCGCCCGTCTGTATGAACCAGACCCATCTCGACATCCTCAGACGCTACTGGGGGTATGATTCGTTCAGGGGCATCCAGCAACAAATCATCGAGAGCATAGCCGGGGGCAAAGACACCCTCGGCCTAATGCCTACCGGCGGTGGCAAGTCCATATCATTCCAAGTGCCTGCGATGGCGATGCCGGGGATATGCATCGTCATCACCCCGCTCATCGCACTCATGAAAGACCAGGTGGCACATCTCCGCGACAAGGGCATAAAGGCGGCGGCTGTGTATTCCGGGATGTCGCGCGGGGACATCATCGCCACGCTGGAGAATTGCATATTCGGCAGCTATAAGTTCCTGTATATCTCCCCGGAACGTCTGGCTTCGGACATTTTCCGTACCAAGCTGAAGTCGATGACGGTCTGTCTCATCGCCGTCGATGAGGCGCATTGCATCTCGCAGTGGGGGTATGATTTCCGTCCGTCCTACTTGAAAATAGCTGAGATAAGGCATCTGCTGCCCGGTGTCCCCGTGCTTGCCCTCACTGCGACTGCGACCAAAGAGGTGGTTGCGGACATACAGGAAAAGCTGGAGTTCGCATCCCCCAACGTCGTCAAGATGAGCTTCTATCGCGACAACCTTGCCTATGTCGTCCGACCAACCGATGACAAGGAGAAGGCATTGCTCGACATCCTCGCCAAGGTAGGGGGTTCGGCCATCGTCTATGTGCGCAGCCGCAAGAAATGCCGCTTGGTGAGTGACTTGCTCAACGCGCGGGGGGTGACGGCGGACTACTATCACGCCGGTCTCACCGACAGTGACAAGGATGCCCGCCAACGCCGCTGGATGGATGATGAGGTGCGTGTCATGGTCGCGACCAATGCTTTTGGCATGGGGATAGACAAACCCGATGTCCGCGTCGTAGTCCACATCGACGTGCCTGACTCCATCGAGGCGTATTTCCAGGAGGCGGGACGTGCCGGGCGCGACGGAGGCAAGGCCTACGCCGTGATGCTCTTCTGCGAGGCGGCGGACAAGCGGTTGTTGTACCGCAGGGTGTCGGACTCGTATCCCGAGCTGTCCTATATACGTCGGGTCTATGAGGAGCTGAGCTACTATTTCCAGATAGGCATGGGCAGTGGCGCGGGAGCAATCCTCGCATTTGACCTCTTCGACTTCTCCACGAAATTCAAGCACGTTGCGGTGCAGGCCGACAGTGCGTTGAAGCTCCTTGCACTGGCAGGCTACATCGACTACACCGAGGAGCAGGATGTCCCCCCGCGTCTCATGTTGCTGGCCGGGCGGGAAAGCTTGGATGCTGCCGCGCGGTCCAATCCCACGGCGGGGACGGTGCTTGACGCGGTCATGCGCAGCTATACTGGATTGTACAAAGACTATTCCTTCATCGACGAGACACTCATCGCATACAAATGCAACCTGGCACAACGCGACGTGCACGAGCAGCTCAAATGGCTCTCGCGCCTCGGTGTCCTGCGTTTTGTCCCAGGCATGAAGACCCAGTATGTCATATACAACACCGACCGCATCGAGTGTGAGCGCATCCGCCTCGGTGATGAGATATATAAGGATAAGAAGGAGCGGTGCCGCCGTCGCGTTGATGCCGTCATCGACTACTGCACCAGCAACGAGACTTGCCGCAGCCGGATGCTCCTTGCCTACTTTGGCGAAACGTCGTCCGCCAATTGCATGAAGTGCGATGTCTGCTTGCAGCACACGGCATCGTCGTTGCGCTTTGGCGAACTGTCAGATGTCATCGAGCGGATGGAGGCTTGCATCCGCGACCATGGTGGCATCGCGGTCGCCCGGCTCGCCTTCATCCTCGGCGTGGACGAAGATGTGGCGGTCGCCGCCTTGCAGTATCTCTCCGACATGGAGCGTGTGCAACTCGTCGGGAGCATGGTCATGCCGACGGGGGCAGCCGGTGCTTGACCGGTCTGCCCCCGTCGTCTGTGTTCAGGGCATCAGTGCTGCGAGGGGCGGCGGGAGATGCAATTCGCATTTGCTTATCTCCTCCAGCACCTTTTCCCCCTTGTCCGTCAGCATGAACCTCATTTGCCGCTTGTCGCAGTCGCCGAGGCTGCGGCTGACGAGTCCTTTCTTCTCGGCGGCAGATATGACCTTCGAGGCGTTGGACACCGACAGCGCGAGAGCGTCGGCGATTGCCCCCGACGTGAGGCAGCATGACTTCTTGAGCGTGCAGAGCAGCATCCCCTCGTTCATGCAGAGCCCGTGGCGCGACTGGAATTGCTGCTCGAATTCGCTTATGGCCCTGTGCAGCTCACGTATGTGGCAGAGTGTCTCGAGGCCGCCGGTCATTGCTTCTGCAACAAGACTTTTTCGATTGCCTCCTTGAGCTGCGCCTTGGGCATTGCGCCCATGCTCATCTGCGGTTGCCCGTCCATCGGGATGAAGAGCAGGGTGGGGATGCTCCTTATGCCGAATGCCGCCGCCAGCTCCTGTTCCTGGTCGGTGTCGATCTTGTAGATGTGGATTTTCCCCTCGTACTCCGCCGCCAGTTCTTCCAGCACCGGGGCTATGGCCTTGCACGGGCCGCACCACGTGGCGTAGAAGTCCACAATCGCCGGGAGGTCTCCCTCGTATTTCCATTCACTGTTCTTCTCATAATTGAACACCTTGCTGAGGAATTCTTCCTTCGTCAGGTGCACTGTGCCTGTTGTTCCCATCTTTTCAGTTTGTTGTGCCGCTGCCTGGATGGCATCCTTCTCCGATGTCTGTGCGCACGCTGAGACCGTCATCATGAGGGCTGCGAGCGGCAGGGCGAGTTGTTTTACAAAGTTCATTCTCATCTCGTATACGTTTTGATACGGCAAAGGTAACACCTGTTTTCTAACCTACAAATTTTCCAAGGGAAAATATTTCCAAAAGCATTAAATATTGTTGCCCGCTCCACCAGTTGTCCCTTCCGCGCTGCCAAGTGCTTTGTCCCGTGAGCCGGCGTGGAAAATTGCCTTCCGTCAGGTGCAAAGTCCGTCAGGGCTAAATGAAAAGTTCATTCAAAACTTTTGAATATTAAAACAGAAGTTTTGAATATAAAAACCAAAGTTTTGTTTATATAAACAAAACTTTTGAATGAACTTTTCCCCCTATGGTGGCGAACTTTGCGCCTGGTCTGATGGGGCTTTGCCCTTGCCTTTCCTATATTAATATAGGTATATGCCGTTGCTGGCTGTCGTTGGTCGCAGCGGTGGCAACCTGCGTCGTGGCGGAAGGAGTGGGGCTTGCCGACCGATTCGTCAGAAGCCGCCGGTGCTGCAATCGGTCAAATAATCAGGGGATTTTGATGCTCGAATGCAAATTATTTGTACCTTTGTAGCCCGAAAATTGCCGTGTCGTGCGCTCATGCCAAGTGTCGCGGCGGCTTAGTCAGTTGTAAACGTGGGACTTATAGAACAGTTTGACATAGACCTCGAGGGGATGGCGGGCGACACGCTCCACCGTGAGTTCGTCTTGACCGACAGCTTCTTCGAGTCAATCGATTCGCCAGTGCTCAACAAGGGCAATGTCACCGCCCGTGTCGATGTGAGGCGCGTGTCCCATGATTTCGAGCTGACGGTCGATTGTGACGGTGTCGCCGTCGTGCCGTGCGACCGTTGCCTTGACGACGTGCCTGTCGATGTCCACACGCATGAGGTGCTGGTGGCCAAGCTGGGCAGTGGCGATGACAGTGACGACGGGATTATCTGGGTTGGCAACCCCGATGGGGTGCTCAATCTCGCCTGGCATCTTTTTGAGACAATCGCCCTCGCCCTGCCTTGCAAGCGGGTGCATCCCGACGGGCAGTGCAACGAGGAGATGGCTGCACGCCTCCATGACTACGAGGCTGGCGGTGACGGCGATGAAGAAGGCGGCAATCCCAGGCGGCAAGGCACGGACCCGAGATGGGACGCATTGAAAGAATTATTGAATAACAACAAATAAATTGTGAGAAAATGGCACATCCTAAAAGAAGACAATCCAAGACAAGAACTGCTAAGAGAAGAACTCATGACAAGGCAGTAGCCCCCACGCTGGCTGTTTGTCCTAACTGCGGGGCATGGCACATCTACCACACTGTGTGCGGTGAGTGCGGCTATTACAGAGGTAAGCTCGCTGTTCCAAAAGCTGCTGTCTGACCTGACAGCGGCTTTTGCCGATTTTTGCGCGGCTGACATCCTGCCCGTCGGGCGGGATGTCCCGTTTGTGTTTAATTTAACTGGCAGAACTAATGGAGAAAATAAACGCAGTAATCACCGGCGTTGGTGGATATGTGCCAGAATATGTCCTGACCAATGACGAGTTGTCAAGGATGGTGGACACCAACGACGAATGGATTATGACACGCATTGGTGTCAAGGAACGCAGGATACTCAACGAGGAGGGGCTCGGCACATCGTATATGGCACGCAAGGCTGCCAAGCAATTGATGAAGAAGACCAACTCCAACCCCGATGACATCGATGCGGTAATCGTCTGCACGACGACCCCTGACTACCATTTCCCCTCGACTGCCTCAATCTTGTGTGACAAGCTGGGGCTGAAGAATGCATATGCCTTCGATATGCAGGCCGCTTGCTGCGGATTCCTGTACGGTTTGGAGACTGCCGCTTCGATGATTGCTTCCGGCCGTCACAAGAAAGTCATTCTCATCGGAGCAGACAAGATGTCGTCGATGGTTGACTACACCGACCGTGCCACTTGCCCAATCTTCGGCGACGGGGCTGCGGCAGTGATGCTTGAGGCTACGACCGAGGAAGTGGGAGTCATAGATTCGCTGCTCAGGACTGACGGCAAAGGGCTGCCTTTCCTGCACATGAAAGCCGGAGGCTCCGTGTGCCCGCCGTCCTACTTCACCGTGGACAACAAGATGCATTATATCCACCAGGAGGGGCGTACTGTGTTCAAGTACGCAGTGTCCAATATGTCCAACGTGACAGCGCAAATCGCAGAGCGCAATCACCTTGACAAGGACAACATCAACTGGATTGTTCCCCACCAGGCCAACCTCCGCATCATCGACGCGGTGGCCCAACGCCTGGAAGTCCCCTTGGAACACGTGATGATAAACATCCAGAAATACGGGAATACGAGTGCCGGCACGTTGCCTCTCTGCCTCTGGGACTACGAGAGCCAATTGCGCAAGGGCGACAACTTGATATTGACCGCCTTTGGGGCTGGATTCACTTGGGGAGCGATATACGTCAAGTGGGGATACGACGGACAGAAGCAAAACTGACATTGAAAACGCATCCCGAAAAGATGCGTTTTTTGATATAATAAGGCCAAGCCAAACTAAAAACGACTCTTTATCATGCCACAACACAAATCAGGTTTCGTCAACATCGTCGGCAATCCCAACGTGGGCAAATCCACGTTGATGAACGCGCTTGTCGGTGAGAAAATCTCGGTAGCAACGTTCAAGGCGCAGACGACACGCCACCGCATCACAGGCATATACAACGACGATGAGGTGCAGGTCGTGTTTTCTGACACGCCGGGCGTGCTGAAACCGAACTACAAGTTGCAGGAGACGATGCTCAGCTTCTCGGAGTCCGCTCTGGAAGATGCCGACATCCTCATCTATGTGACCGACATTGTGGAGAAACATGACAAGCAT
This sequence comes from uncultured Bacteroidaceae bacterium, assembly GCA_939800445.1. Lineage (GTDB taxonomy): Bacteria > Bacteroidota > Bacteroidia > Bacteroidales > Bacteroidaceae > Avibacteroides > Avibacteroides faecavium. The sequence goes on from CALNGU010000003.1 coordinate 18,926, forward strand.
GAGGAGTTTGTCTCCAAGGTCAACAAGCTGGATGTCCCCATCCTGCTGCTCATCAATAAGATTGACCTGACCGATGCCCAGACACTCGACCGCCTCGTGGACGAGTGGGGCAAGCTGTTGCCCAAGGCGGAAATCATCCCGGTCTCGGCGAAAGCGAAGTTTAACATAAACTATGTCATGCGCAGGGTCAAGGAACTCCTGCCCGACTCGCCGCCCTATTTCGACAAAGACCAAATCACGGACAAGCCTGCCCGCTTCTTCGTCTCGGAGATAATGCGGGGGAAAATCCTCCTCTTCTATGACAAGGAGATACCGTATTCGGTGGAAGTCGTCGTGGATGAGTTCAAGGAGGAGGAATCAATCATCCGCATCGCCCTGACAATCTATGTCGAGCGTGACAGCCAGAAAGGCATCATCATCGGCCACGAGGGCAAGGCCTTGAAGAAAGTGGCCACCGAGGCGCGGAAAGAGATGGAACGTTTCTTCGGCAAGAACATCTTCCTCAAGACATTCGTCAAGGTGGACAAGGACTGGAGGAACTCGGACAAGGAACTCCGCAACTTCGGTTACAAACAGGACTGACATTATTAATACGACTGTGACAGTCGCAACCTTTTATAACAATGGGAAATTTAGTAGCAATCGTAGGCCGTCCCAACGTCGGCAAATCCACCCTCTTCAACCGTCTGACCGAGTCGCGCCAGGCAATCGTCAATGAGCGCGAAGGCACGACACGTGACCGCCAGTATGGCAAGGTCGAGTGGGGCGGGCAAGAGTTCTCAATCGTCGACACGGGCGGATGGGTCGTCAACTCTGACGACATCTTTGAGGAGGAAATACGCAAGCAAGTCGCCATAGCACTTGAGGAGGCGGACGTGGTACTTTTCCTCGTCGATGTGATGAACGGTGTCACCGACCTCGATGATGAGGTGGCAGCCATCCTGCGCCGTGCCAAAAAGCCGGTCATCCTCGTCGCCAACAAGACCGACAACACCAATCTGTCGTTTTCGGTCGCAGAATTCTATTCGCTCGGGTTGGGCGACCCGGTCCCGGTGTCGGCCATCAGCGGCAGCGGCACAGGGGATTTGCTCGACATGATCGTGTCGAAATTCCCCGAAGGGACGGGCGAAATCCTTGAGGAGGACATACCCAAGATTGCTGTTGTCGGCAGGCCGAATGTCGGAAAGTCGTCAATCATCAACGCTTTCATCGGCGAAGACCGCAACATCGTCACCGACATAGCCGGCACGACACGCGACTCCATCTACACGAAGTACGATAAATTTGGCTTCAACTTCTACCTCGTCGACACGGCGGGTATAAGGAGGAAGAAGAAAGTGTCGGAGGATCTCGAATACTACTCCGTCGTCCGTTCCATCCGTGCAATAGAGAACTCGGACGTATGCGTGCTCATGATTGACGCGCAGAAGGGGATTGAGAATCAGGATCTCAGCATCTTCTCCATGGTGCAGCGCAACAACAAGGGCCTCGTGCTCGTTGTCAACAAATGGGACCTCGCCGTGGACAAGTCGCAAAAGGCGATTGATTTCTTCATCAACGCCATACGCAAACGCCTCGCACCTTTCACCGACTTCCCCCTGATATTTGCCTCCGCGCTCACCAAGCAGAGGATTTTCAAGGTCATCGAGGAAGCCCAGCGTGTCTATGACAACCGCAACCGGAAGGTGTCAACGTCGAAGTTGAACGAGGAACTGCTGCCCCTCATCGAGGCCTACCCGCCACCGTCGATCAAGGGCAAGTATATCAAAATCAAGTACGTGACCCAGCTGCCCAACACGCGCATCCCATCATTCGTCTTCTTCGCGAATTTGCCGCAGTACGTCAAGGAGCCGTACAAGCGGTTCCTCGAGAATAAGATAAGGGAGCGGTGGGATTTCTGTGGCACGCCCATCAACATCTTCATCCGCCAGAAGTGACGCTGGCGCGATGGCAGGACTATGGAGCCGGACGGTCTGACCGCCCGGCTCTGTTGCTTTTGTCCATGACGTGAGCGGGGTGCGGTGTTTTGCCCGTTACCATGCAATGCCGTTGGTGGTGGCATACGATGCTGTTCTCGGGAGCATACAATGCCCCGCGCCGCGTCCCCGGTGGATGCTGCAAAATGGGTTGCTCACTTGGGCAAAGAGGGTAACCCGTTTTGGTGAAGTGGCTAACCCTTTTGGGCAAATGGGTAACCCATTTTTGCGCTCCCGCCCGCTGCCTTGCTGCGGGGTGGGCATGGAAAAGGCTGGACGGTCGCGCCGCCCAGCCTTTAAAGTGTTGTAGTATGGGCTTGTCAGAGCTTGTGTATCACGTCGAGCATACGGTCTGCCGTGCCGATGTTGTAACCCTGCGAGACGAACACCACGCGGTTGAACGTGTCACTGATGATGATCAGCGGCAGCGAGCCGGCACGGTTGAGCTCCATGCCTGCGGTGATGCGGTTGGCAATGTCGTTGTTGATGTCGATGCCGTAGGTTATGTTGGATGGCAGGCCGGGGAACTCGGCGGCGTTGAAGTTGTTGTAGCTCTTCTCGCTCGGGAAGATGAAGACCATCTGTCTGCCCCATTCTTCGAATTGGGCGGCAACCTTCTCAAGGTCTTTGAGGAAGTGGTTGGTCGGTTCTTGCTTAGCCCCGAGCACTGCCACGACGTAGTATCCGCGCCCGGTCGTCGCCAGGATGCTCTTCTCGCCGTTGCCGTCGGTGGTCATGTACTTGGACTCGGAGTCGAAGTTGCCTATCACCTGCACCTCGCTGTCGTCGTTGCGGATGGTCATGTCAACCGTCGTGGTCTGGCCTTGCTTGATGCTGAAGAATGTCATGCTGGCCATCACCGACCCGTTGGCAAGCCGCGTGCCGGTGGTCAGGACATAGTGCCCCTCGTCGAGCGGCGTGCCGCCCTTGAATGTCTGTGCCCATGTGCCTCCTTCGTCATAGTTGAGCAGCACGAGCCGCCCGTCCACGATGCGCGAGATGGTGAAGTGGGTGTAGTACTTCGGGTCTTTCAACCTCGCGAGTGCCTTGTAGTTGATGACGAGCTTGCCGAGTTTGGCCGTCTTCTGTTCTCCTGCGTTGAAGTCAACATCGATGTTCTTGTCGCCTTGGGCGTACTGCACCTTGCCCGTCACTAGGTCCATCCATGCTGGGATGCCCATCGAGCGTGCCATGGCCACGAAGAATATTTCGCGTGAGAACCAGTCGGCGCGGCGCGACTTCCACACCCCGATTGGTGAAATCACGTCGCCGGCGGGATTCCATTCGTTGCAGATGGCGATGCTGTCCTTGCACCAGTCGATGAGTGCCTGCGGGTCGCGGGCGAAGCTCTCGGCGAGGTCGGCTGGGACATTCTCTTTGAAGTAGCCTTTGTAGGGCGTGAGCATCTCGTACTCTATGCGTGGGCACAGCACTGTCCCTGCCCAGTTGTAGCAATCAATCTGCGGTGTGTTGTAGAGGTTGTCGTCCAGCACGTCGGTGCTCACGTCGCGGAGGTCTTTGTCTGACAGTGTGGCGAGCAGCGTCATGGCGGTGTTCCGCTTGTCTTGCGGCGTGTCCTTGATGAAGTCTGCTATGGTCTGCCAGTTGCCACGGCTCTTGACAATGAAGTCTGCGAATTGTTCTGCATTGACACCCAGTTCGTCAGCGAGGCTGTCGGCTGACGCGGCTGTCATGAATGTGGCGATGTATGCGTTCCTGATTTTGTCTTCCTCGGCGAGACGTGCGTCGTTTTCGTCACGCTGCTCTTGTGTCACTTTCGGGATGTTTGACCTCTCGGCTGGCGGCACGAGGTCCATGTTGACGAAGTAGCTTTCGCCGGCGGTCATGTCGAGCTTGACAGTGACCGACTGGTCCTTGCCGAAAGTCACTTTCTGGTATCCGAAACGTCCGTCCTTTGAGACCCAGACGACCATGTCGCCGTTACCTGCCGTGATGAATGACTTGCCCTCGGCATCCGATGTCTTGCGTGCCACGGTGAACAGTTCGGCATAGTTGTAGACTTTGTACTCCACCATGGCATCAGCGACCGGATTGCCCTCGGCATCCACTGCCTGCACGTCAATGCGTGAGGTGGGGGCATAGTTGTCGGTCACGTTGATGATGGTGTACATATTGTTTCTCGACATCACGTCCTCAGGACCGTCGTATTTGCCGAACACCTTGGTGTGCATCAGCATTCCCCTTGATGCTGGCGCGTTGAACCATGCCAGGTCGAGGACTGGCTCGGGCTCGCAGGCTCCGAGGAAGCACCATTTGCCGTCCACCCATGCTTCTACCCATGCGTGGTTGTCATCGGTGTGTGCCCAGCGCGGGGTGTAGACTTGGCGTGCCGGGATGCCTACCGAGCGGAGGGCGGCGACTGCGAATGTCGATTCCTCGCCACAGCGTCCATAGGCCGTCTTGACCGTGGCGAGAGGGGAGGAAGTGCGCGGGTCGGAGGGCTGGTATATCGCCTTTTCGTGGCACCAGTGGTTGACCTCAAGCACGGCGTCGCGGAGCGTCATGTTGGACACCCTCGTCTTGAGTTCCTTGTAGAAGACTGTCCGCGCCGTGTCTATGTCCTCGTTGTTCACGCTGACGGGCAGGACGAAGTGCCTGAATTCGCGCTCGGGGATGTCTTTTCCCCACGGCATCTCCTCACGTGCCTGGAACGCGGTCCTGACGGCATCGAGGTAGAGTGTGCCATCGACATCGGTCACGTCGCTTATCGGCATATAGGCATAGAGGAACTCCAGGGCTTCCCTTTCGGCTGTGGTCAACTCTTGGTCAAACACTGTGAAGAGGTCGCCCTGTGCCAGCAGTTCTTTCTTGGCAAGGAAGTCCTTTTCAACTTGGGAGCGGTAGGCTTCGTCAGTGATGAAATGCTCGTTTTTCGAGCTGCATGAGCATAGCAATGCTGCGATGGCAGCAATGGCCAGCAAGGGTGTGATGAATCTTTTCATAGTAATTGGTTGATGTTGTGTGCGCAAATATATCAATTACGGTCAAATGCCACGGTCGCGGCCAGCTTATTTCTCTCGCGGACCATACAATTTGGCAATCAGGTCGCCCCGCCCCATCTTGCGCAGCTCGGCGATGATGCGGGGGCGTTGTTCCTTCTCGTACCAGAAGAAGAACATCCTTTGCGCCAGTTTCTCCACCTTTGACCGTGCCGTGAATACCTTCTCAAGCGTGTAGGGGTGGTAGCCGGTGTAGTAGATTTCCGTCGCCACCGTCATGGGGGTGGGAGTGAAGTCTTGCACCTGCTCAAGGTGGAAGTTGAGGCCACGGGTGATGACGGCCAGTTCGGCCATGTCTTCCTCCTTGCATCCGGGATGTGACGAGATGAAATATGGTATGAGCTGCTGCTTCAGTCCCTCCTCGCGGTTGATGCGGTCGAAGATGCGTTTGAATTGCAGGAATTGGCCGAAGGGCGGTTTCCGCATGACAGCCAGCACGCGGTCCGACGTGTGTTCGGGTGCCACCTTGAGTCGTCCGCTGACGTGGCGGGTGATGAGCTCGCGGGTGTAGTCGGCTGCCGCCTTGTTCAACCGCTCGTCCTTGTTGTCATGCAGCAGGAGGTCGTAGCGCACGCCGCTTCCTATGAAGAAACGTTTCACTCCCGGCACTTTTGACACTGCGTCATAGAGGTCGAGCAACGCCGAGTGGTCCACGTTGAGGTTGGGGCATATCTTCGGGAACACGCACGACGGACGTTTGCACCGCCGACACTTGGATGTGTCGCGTCCGCCCATACGGTACATATTGGCCGAAGGTCCCCCGAGGTCGCTCAGGTAGCCCTTGAAGTCGGGCATCCGTGTCACCGCCTCCACCTCGCGGAGGATTGAGGCTTTGCTACGCGACATGATGAACTTGCCTTGGTGCGCCGAGATGGTGCAGAAGGCGCATCCCCCGAAGCATCCACGGTGGATGTTGACCGAGTGCCTTATCATCTCGTAGGCCGGGATGCGTTTCCCCTTGTAGCGCGGATGGGGCATACGGGTGTAGGGCAGGTCGAAACTGCGGTCAACCTCCTCGGTCGTCATCGGCGGGTAGGGGGGATTGACCACCACGCATTTGTCGCCGCAGCACTGGACGATGCGTGCCGCCTCCATTTTGTTAGACTCTTCCTCGATGTGGCGGAAGTTGTCGGCCTGGGCGCGTCTGTCCTTGAGGCACGCCTCGTGCGGATGCAGCACTATGTCGCCGGGTGCCGTGGCGAATGCCACCTTGCTCCTGACGTAGACCGTCTGGGAGATGTCGTCGAGCGACCCCACGCTGTCGCCTCTGTCAAGGCGGCGGGCTATCTCGACCATCGCTTTCTCGCCCATGCCGTATACGAGCAAGTCCGCCCCGCTCTCTACCGCTATCGACTCGCGCAGGCGGTCTTGCCAGTAGTCATAATGGGTCAGCCGGCGCATGGATGCCTCTATCCCGCCCATAACCAACGGAACATCGGGCCAGAGGCTCTTGATGGCTTGGCAGTAGACTGCCCCCGCGTTGTCCGGCCGCATCCCGGGGCGGGCGTCTGGGGTGTAGGCATCGTCCGACCGCAACCGCTTGTTGGCGGTGTAGCGGTTGACCATCGAGTCCATGCATCCCGACGACACGCCGAACATCAGGCGCGGCCGCCCCAGTTTCTTGAAGTCCCGCAGGTCGTCCCTCCAGTTGGGCTGGGGGACGATGGCGACCTTGTAGCCTTCGGCTTCGAGCACCCGCCCGATCACCGCGCTGCCAAACGAGGGATGATCGACGTAGGCATCGCCGCTGAAGATGATTATGTCCACCTCTTCCCAGCCGCGCATCTCCAGCTCGTGCCTGGAGGTTGGCAGCCAATCGGTGATTGTCTGTTGCTTGGTCATCTCATGCCCTCGCTGTGGATGCCGCCCCAGTCATCCTTTGACATATACCTTTTTAGGCCCGCTGCCCGATGCTGCCAGCCCGCTGCCGGGTGTCGATGCAAATGACCTCAGTTCCAACGCGGCGGTTGTCCTTGCCAGTCCGGTCATCGCGGCATACTCCCTGACCGTCAACACTGGATGCCCGTCGAGGTGCTCCAGAGCCTTGGCCAGACGTTGTTCCTTGTTGTAGGGCGACGACTTGCGTTGTTGTTCCAGCGGTGAACGCTCCAAGTCGCACTGTTTGTTGATGGCGTTGAGCAGTTCCTTTACGGGACGGAAGTTGACGCCTCCGACCTCGATGCTCGCGGCATTGACCTTTTTGCCGCCTTCGCCCGTTGTCTCGCGCTCGACGCCCTTGCGCAACGAGAGCGATGGAGTGAAGAGGCCGATGCCGTCAATCTTCACTGAGCATCCCCGCGACATGAGTGTCGCCAGGTGAGATGCGATGTCGGCGATGAGACCCTCGACCTCACCGACCGAGAATGTCGAACCGTGCGACACGTTCTCAGCCAGCCTCCTGCTGTCCACCCTGTCCACAATCACCATTTTCGGGTAGAGCACTTTCTTTCCATCCCCGTGCAAATCAGGGGTTTCGCGCATTACATACTTTGTTGCCATTGCTTGTGAAGTTTGATAAGGTTTGTCCTAAAGTTGCCTCGGGCCAGGGGGAAAGTCCCATAGCCCTAAGCACAAAGTTAAAACAAAAGTTTTGAATGAACAAACAAAAGTTTTGTTTATATATTCAAAACTTCTGTTTTTATATTCAAAAGTTTTGAATGAACTTTTCCCCTGACCCTGTGCAACTTCATGCCTGGTGACGTGCAGGTTTGTGCCTGGCCTTGGCGGGTTTACGGTTGGTGCAAAAGCGTTATCTTTGCCACCCTAAATGCGGAAAGGCTGATGATAGTTTGCATTGCTGAGAAACCGAGCGTGGCGCGCGACATAGCCCAGGTGCTCGGTGCGAGGGACAGGAGGGACGGTTACATCGAGGGCAACGGCTACTGTGTGACGTGGACCTTCGGCCACCTCTGCACGTTGAAGGAGCCGGCCGACTACCGTCCCGAGTGGCGGGCGTGGTCGTTGTCGAGCCTGCCCATGATCCCGCCGCGCTTTGGGATAAAGCTCATCGATGACAAGGGTGTTGAGCGTCAGTTCAAAGTCATCGAGTCGCTCATCGCCAAGGCTGACCTTGTGGTCAACTGCGGCGATGCCGGGCAGGAGGGGGAACTCATCCAGCGGTGGGTGATGCAGAAGGCCGGCTGCCGCTGCCCGGTGAAGCGGTTGTGGATTTCCTCGTTGACCGAGGAGGCTATTTCCGAAGGTTTCCGGTCGCTCAAGGAGCAGGACGAGCTGCAGCCCCTCTACGAGGCGGGCCTCTCGCGCGCCATCGGCGACTGGATCCTGGGAATGAACGCCACGCGCCTCTACACCCTCAAGTACGGGCAACGCCGCCAGGTCCTCTCCATCGGGCGTGTCCAGACCCCGACGCTCGCCCTCATCGTGCGGCGGCAGAGGGAGATAGAGCAGTTTGTTCCCGAGCAGTTCTGGGAGTTGAAGACTGTCTACCGCGACACCACCTTCACCAGCGAGCGCGGGCGTTTCAAGACGCAGGACGAGGCGCAGGGCATCCTGGCGGAAATATCGGGCAAGGACTTCCCCGTCCCCGCCGTCACCAGGAAAAACGGCACCGAGGCACCGCCGCGCCTGTTTGACCTCACGTCGTTGCAGGTCGAGTGCAACAAGCGTTACGCCTACTCCGCCGACGAGACGCTCAAGGCGATACAGTCGCTGTATGAGAAGAAGCTGACGACCTATCCGCGCGTCGACACGACATACCTCAGCGACGACATCTATCCCAAAGTGCCCTCCATACTCGACGGCCTCAAGGCGTATGCCGCCCTGACCGACCCTCTCAAGGGAAAGAAACTGCCCAAGACGAAGAAAGTCTTCGACAACTCCAAAGTGACCGACCACCATGCCATCATCCCCACAGGGGTCAGCGGGCAGAACATGACGGACGTGGAGGCGCGGGTCTATGACCTTGTTGCCCGCCGCTTCATAGCCGCGTTCTACCCCGATTGCAAGTTCGCCACCACGACGGTTAACGGGCGGGTCGATGACAACGCGTTCAAAGCGACGGGCAAGCAGATCCTTGACCCGGGGTGGCGCGTCGTCTTCGCCAAAGACAAGGAGGATGAAAAGGAGGAGGATGAGGAGAAGACCCTCCCGACATTCACCGTCGGCGAGAGCGGGCCGCACATCCCCCAGCTCGGCGAGCGGTGGACGCAGCCGCCGAAACCCTACACCGAGGCGACATTGCTCCGTGCCATGGAGACGGCAGGCAAACTCGTGGACAGCGACGAGCTGCGCGAAGCCCTCAAGGACAACGGCATCGGCCGCCCATCGACCCGTGCCGCCATCATCGAGACCCTGTTCAAGCGCAACTACGTCCGCAAGGAACGCAAGAATCTGATAGCCACTCCGACTGGCATCCAACTGATTGACACCATCCATGACGAATTGCTCAAGTCGGCCGAGCTGACCGGTATCTGGGAAAACAAGCTGCGCAAGATAGAGCGTCGCCAGTACGACACCCGCACTTTCCTCGACGAACTGAAAGCCATGGTCAACAGTCTCGTCATCTCCGTCCTGTCAGACAACACCCACGGCAGGGTGGAAGTGGCTGCCGCCCCCGCCCCCAAAACCAAGGCCAAGTCACCCCGCAAGCCCAAACCCAAAGCGAAACCGTCCGCAGTGCAGGAGGGCGCGGTCTGCCCCCTCTGCGGCCAGGGCACTGTCATCCGTGGCAAGACAGCCCTCGGCTGCTCACGGTGGAGGGAGGGGTGCACGTTCCGGCAACCGTTTGCCGACGATGCCGCTGCCGGCAATGCTTGATTTCCGCAACTCCTTCCCGCCGTCGGCTGTGGGGATACAATAAAAGCAGGGGCGTGGCAGTTTATATAATGATATGTCAAACAACCTGCACCGCAGCATATTCATCGTCATCGCCGTCGCCCTGCTGACCTCGTGTGGCTTCGGCACGTTGTTGAAGAAGGGGGACGAGAGCCTCTCGCGTGGCGAATACAACGATGCCGCCTCCTACTACCGCCGTGCCTATGCCAAGGTCAAGCCGAAGAAGCGCGAAATGCGCGGCGAAATCGCCTGGAAGATGGCTAACTGCTACCGCTACATCAACTTCGCGTCGCGGGCAAGGGGGGCATACATCAATGCGATACGCTATAAATATCCCGACTCGACCGCCTATCTCTACCAAGGGCAGGTGGAGCTGAAGATGGGACGCTACAACGATGCCCGCATGAGCTACGACACCTATCTCGCCCTCGATGCGGACAACGGGATGGCGGCAGTTGGGCGCGAGTCGTGCGACCTGCTGCCCCAGTGGAGGGAGAACCCGACACGTTATGTCGTGCGCAAGGACAAACTGTTCAATGGGCGGCGTGCCGACTACAGCCCCGCCTATGCCGGCGAGGATGTGGGCACAATCTACTTCACATCGACACGAAATGAGGCGACCGGGACTGACCTCAATCCCATCACTGGCATGAAGAGTGCCGACATCTTCATGGCAACTGTCGATGAGACGGGCAAGTGGCAGAAGCCCGTGCTGCTGGAGTCGGAGGTCAACAGTGAGTACGAAGACGGTGCTTGCTGCTTTAGTCCCGACGGCAAGACCATGTATTTCACGCGCTGCATCCTGAAGACCAACGGACCGGCATTCGCCCAAATCTACTCTTCCCAGCGGACTGGGGCGAACTGGGGCGCACCCATGGCCTGCGAACTCACCAAGGACAGCCTGTCATCCTATGCCCATCCGGCCGTTGACCCCGAGGGGCGTTACCTTTACTTCACGTCCGATATGCTCGGGGGGATGGGGGGAACGGACATCTGGCGCGCTGAAATCCTGCCCACGGGCTTTGGCCCGGTCGAGAACCTCGGCGAGGAAATCAACACGGAGGGCATGGAGATGTTCCCGACGTTCAACACCAAGGGCGAACTCTACTTCTCTTCCGACGGGCATCCCGGGATGGGCGGGCTTGACATCTTCAAGGCTGTGCCGGACAGTGCTGAGCATTGGAGCATCGAGAACCTGAGGTCGCCGGTCAATTCAAACGCCGACGACTTCGGCATGACGTTTGAGTATGGCAAGCAGAAAGGGTATTTCTCGTCAAACCGCAACGACGCGCGGGGATGGGATCATTTGTATACGTTTGAGTTGCCCGACTTCGGCTACAAATTCACAGGATGGGTCTATGACCGCGATGCCTACGAATTGCAGGATGCCGAGGTCATCATCGTCGGCAACGACGGGACTAATGAGAAGTACACTACCAAGCGCGACGGTTCGTTCACCTGTGATTTGGATGTCAACACCGAGTATGTCATGCTCGCCACCTGTCGTGGCTACCTCAATTATAAGCAGCAATTGAAGACGGATACGACCAAGGCCGACCTGCACTATGAACTCGAGTTCCCCTTGGCCTCAATCACCCGCCCGGTGCGTATAGAGAACATTTTCTATGAGTTTGACAAAGCAACCCTCACCCCCGAGTCCACCGCCTCGCTCGATGAACTCATCAAGCTGCTCAATGACAACCCCAACGTGACGATAGAGCTTAGTTCGCACTGCGACTACAAGGGACGCGACGCCTACAACGAGCGTCTGTCGCAGCGTCGTGCCGAGTCGGTCGTCAACTATCTCATCGCGGGAGGCATAGCGTCCGACCGTCTCGAGGCCAAGGGCTATGGCGAGAGCAGTCCCGTCGTAGTCACCAAGCGTCTGGCTCGGGAACACACCTTCTTGCAACAGGACAGCACGCTCACTGAGGCCTATATCCTCCGATTGCCGGAAGACCAGCAAGAGATCTGCAACGCACTCAACCGCCGCACCGAGTTCAAGGTGTTGCGCACTACCTACAACCTTTACGACGAGTGATCGCCGCGCCTATTCGCTACGTCGGCAGGCGTAGTCCCATGTGCCGCACTTGGCTGCTGTGGCGGGGGAGGAATTTTCACGGTCCGTCGGTCAAAAAGTTTGTTTTTAGGCTGCAAATATAAAAACGTAGGTTGAAAATATATAGATTTAACCTGCGGCTATATAATTTTAGCCTAAAAACAAACTTTTCACACGGCGATGAGGCTTTTAAGCGGCAGGCTGTGTGCTTGCACCTGCCGTGTCCGTTGCGAGTGTGTCGATGCTGTATGCGCAGTCACTGCACGCCGTCGCCCTGTGTCGCGTCGCTCGACAGAGGGAGGTTGATGAGAAAATCGCTAACACTCGCCGTCTCGGGCAGGTCCATCCGTTTTTTCAGCCGGTAGCGTGCCTGGATGACGGCTTTTGACTGCACGAGCAGCATCTGCGCAATCTGCTTGTTGCTCAGTCCGATGCGGATGTAGGCGCACAATCGCAGCTCGTTGTCGGTCAGACGGGGGTACATCTTCTTGAGTGTGGAGAAGAATTGCGGGTGGACACGTTCGAAGTGCAGCTTGAAAGTGTCCCAGCTCTCGTCGCCCTTGAGCGATGATACTATCTCAGACTTTATGTCTCCGATGTCTACGTGGAAGTTCTTGTGGATGTTTTCCATCTCCCTCAACGCCTTTTTCAACGAGTCGTTTTTCTTCATTAGCAGGATGGAGTTGGCCGAGAGTTCGCGGTTTTTGCTCTCGACCAATTCTTTTTCCTGGCTCAAGCGTGCGATGTGCTCGTGGTCTTTCTGCATTTGCCGACGTTGTTCGTCCTGCATCTTGCGCCGCAGGACATATATGATGTATATGGATGCCGTGAGCAGCACGAGCAGCGACAGGCCTATTATTAGTGAGGTGCGGATCCACGTCTTTTCCTTCTCTCTTTCCAGCAGGGAGGCTACGCGGTATTCCTCGATCTCATGTTTCATCCCGACGGCACGTATGTCTGCCAGCACGCTTTTGCCGCGAGTCTCTTCGTGACAGTCGTAATACAGCCGTTGGAAGTGATAGGCGCTGTCCCAGCGGTGTTGCACCTCATTGACTTTGGCCAGCAACTTGTAGATGCTCTCATCTGCCCTCGCCGACCCGAGTCCTGCCGCCACACGGCGTGCCTCGGCGACATAGACGGCTGCACTGTCGGTCTGTCCCGTGTTGACAAACGCCCATCCACGGTTGAGCAGCGATGAGATGTGTAGCTGCTTGTCACCTGTCTCTATTGCCAGGCGGTAGGCAGCATCAGAGTATTTGATGAGACTGTCGGGATCTGAAATGTAGGGTAGGTAGGCTGTGAAGAACATCACGCGCAACGGCGGTGCCATCTGCTGTTGGTCATACCTTGCCATGCCATCGAGCAACCTCAGCGCATCCTGGGGCTTGCCTGCCATCTCGTAGACACTGACCAACAACAACTCTGAGCTGATGTGATGGTCATTGAGCCGCAATGCCTCGAACAGCGAGTCGGCAGCCAGTGCGTTGGACTCGGCATCCCTGTACTCGCCCAGCAGTAGGAAGATGTAGGCTATATTATAATAGGTATAGGCGAGTAGGCGTGAGTCTCCGGCCTCGGAGAATGTTTTTCCTGCTGAGATATATAGTCGATAGGCCTCGGGATAGTCCTCCTGCTTTGAGAGTACTACGGCCTTTTGCATGTCAAGGCGTGCAAGGTCATATCTGTCACCGTCTTTTGCAAGTCTGATGGCGGTGTCGAGCAGTTTGCCAGCTTTGTCGAGATCCATTGACGGGTCGGCACATACAGTCCAGTAGAGAGCCCTTGCCCGCATCACCTTGTTGTCGGGGTTGATGCGTGAGATAGAGTCCATTTGTGACACGATGGATGCGATGTCTACTCCTGACCTGTCACCCTGCGACCACTTTTCTGCCTGGAGCGTCAACCTGTCAAATCCTGGCGACACACTGCGCCATAGGCAAGTGGTGGAAGCGTGCGCGGCAAAAATGTGCAGCAAAAACGAGATTATAAGCAACTTTATGCGTCCCATGATGCAAATCTATATATTTGTAGACACTTTGTAGATGCAAACGTTATATAAAATAGCTTGTGGCTACATAAATTGCCATCAAATTATTAAATCATACCGCAATGAGAAGATTAGTACAATTGACAACAGGCTTTGCACTCCTATATTTATTAGGGAGTGCGGGAGCGTATTCACAAAAGCAAGTGCCATACGCGATAGACTTCACGACGGAAGACTGCTCGGAATGGACTGCGTTGGACAATAGTGCCTCGCCCGGGACTACATGGACGTTCAAAGAGAAAGGAATGAGCGCCTATGGTGTTAGTTATCCCTGTGTCGTGCTTGGGAGTGATTATAATGGGCAAAGTGATGACTATTGGATCTCGCCCGCGTTGCATCTCGAGGCTGGGGTTGAATATACGGTCGAGACCTTGATGAGTTGTGGCTTTACAATGGCCGGATCACAAATCGAATTGAGCATAGGCACGGCAGTTGATGATGCATCTACATTCTCAAAAGTCGGTGATTTGCCAGTGGAGGAGGGTTACTACAATCTTGACGCTCCCAACATAGTCAAAGTGAGTGTCGAGCAAAGCGGAACTTATTATTTGGCATATCACGCACTGAGCCCAGCCTTCAATTCGGAAACGTGCTTGCTTGATTTCCAGATAACTGGCGAGGGCGGTGGCGGCACAGACCCCGATGAGCCTGTCACGGTGAATGCCCCGTACAGCATAGACTTCTTGACAAACGATGAAGGCTGGACACCTGCCGACAACAACAAAGACAGCAACACTTGGACTTACACTGTCGGCTTTGGGGTGACGATGAACACCGCGATATCATCATCGCATAATGACGATTACGTCTCACCTGGCATCAATCTGACAGGAGGCAAGACCTATAAAGTCACTACCAATGTGGCAGTGATGGCGCAGCCGAATGAAAATAACAACGTGCAGCTGCTGCAAGGTCGTGAGGGCGAGACGCTCACACATCTTGCCTCTCTCGAACTGGCAAACCTGGGTGATAACACAGGCACAGCATTTTTCGTCCCCGCAGAGAGTGGAGTTTACCATTTTGCATTCCGCAATCTCTCGGCAGTGGGCGGCACTAACTTGGGATTGTATGCCTTTGCAATCGAGGAGACCACTTCGCAACCCGTCGTTGGTGAGGTTGTGCTTGAGGAAGACTTCTCTGGCAATGAACCTTTGCAAGGCTGGCTCACAGATGATACAAACGATGATGACAACTGCTGGGACGTGATTGATGGGCTGCCGGGTGTGACCTACAACGGCAATACAGCTATTGGTGTGGCCGATGACTGGTTGATTAGTCCGTCGTTCAACGTAAGCGAAGGAACTGACTATATAGTGGAATATACGTTTACACAGGCTGGAGCATTTGATGCCGATGTTGTTTCTGTCGCTTGTGGCGGTGAGCAAAACGTTGCTGCGATGACTGATGTCCTCAAAACGGAGACATATAATCTCGGTAGTGGCACCGAGACAAGGTCGCTGAGGATGACTGCTGACAGGACCGGGACTATGCATATTGGCTTCCACATCACGACCAGCGACATGAATGGTACGATGTCGCTCGTCGAAGTCCGGGTCACGACGGCAGCAAAAGCAACCCCGATGCCAGTCACCGGGCTGGAAGTCACCTCGGACTATGTTAACAAGACAGTGACACTCAAATGGACGAACCCCTCACTTGACACCAATCAGACTCCGATAAACGAGACTGTCAACATCGACATACTCGAAAACGGCTCACTCATCCACACCGTTTCAGGTGCAGAGCCTGGTGAAGAGGGCAGTTACTTGCACACTCCATCAATCCCGTTCACCGGGGATGTGACATACGGGGTGCGTGCAGTGATCGGCAGCAACGCATCACAGACGGTCGAGCAGACCATCAACCTCGACGACATGCAGGGTGACACCCTCCTGGTAAGGCAATTTGCACTCGCCACGCAGAGCGATTTTGACGGTTGGGTAATCGAAGACAAAAACGGAGGCAGCACGTGGATCTATGAATCATGGAACCAAGGCATC
Source organism: uncultured Bacteroidaceae bacterium (assembly GCA_939800445.1). Lineage (GTDB taxonomy): Bacteria > Bacteroidota > Bacteroidia > Bacteroidales > Bacteroidaceae > Avibacteroides > Avibacteroides faecavium. Next base: position 34,822 of record CALNGU010000003.1, read on the forward strand.
GCCATCCCGATGAGCAGCCGCACAAACAATGATTGGGCTATCACACCAGGTGTAGAGATGGAGACGGGTGTAAGGTATGTGCTTGAGTATGACATCAAGACCACGCAAAACTATGGTGCAGATCTCGATGTCACAATGGGAGATGCCCAGACAGCGGCAGCGCAATCAACTGTCATCACAGAGTATGCAGATCTCAGACAGAACGGTTTTGGCAGCTACGCCACACAGCAATTCAGCGTAGAGGAGAGTGGGACATACTACTTTGGTTTCCATGCAGGTGATGTCCAGAATGGTATGTCGATCAAAAATGTAAGGTTGATGTATATCGGAGAGAGCGAGGAATTGGTAGTAATAGCCGAATTCCCCTATTCCGAAGGTTTTGACAATACGACCAATTTGCCTGATGGTTGGAGCGTCGAGAGCGGGAATGACACCTTCGGTTTCCGTGTGGTCAATGTCAAAGATTGGCTCGGTCTGCCAGACTTTGATGCACACAGCACGCCTAATGCCTTGCTTGCCAACTCTGGGCTTACGGAGGCACGTGACGAGACAGTGTTTACCCCGATGTTTGATCTGGAGGCGGGCAAGCAATACACTGTATCATTCTGGCTGCAAATGCCTGCGCAAAACAGTCGGACACAGACATTGAGGGTCTATGCTCTTAATGCTCCGGACAAATCGCTTGCAACAGGCGAGCCTGTCTTTGAACTTGCCAATGCAGACGTTCAGGATTGGCAGAAGCAGGAATTCACGTTCTCGGCAACAGGGAGCGAGGATGTATGCTTCATGATCAGTGTCACTTGCCCATTGACTAACTCCGGGCAGGTCGTAATCGACGACTTCATGGTTGCCGAGTACATCCCGGAAGTTGCCCCGGCTGCCCCGCAAAACCTCAGAGGTGGAACGGCATACCCGTCAAGCATCATCCTGAACTGGACTTACCCGTCGGAAGACGTGGATGGCAATCCTCTTAGTGCGAACAGTAATGTGACGGTCAAGATATATGACCAGCATGAGTATCTTGGGGAGCAAAGCGGCAAGCCCGGTTCTTTCGGCTCTTTGGTTTATGATTATGGATATGGCAGTCCTTCGTATGCTGGGCAAATCATCATCAAGGCGCAGTCTTATATAGGCGATTTGGCTGGTTATTCTTCAAACACAGCCATCAATGTCACGAGCCTTGGCGAGGGTTATCTCAAAGAATATACATTTGACTCCGCCAACAGCCAGTCGGATGATTGGGTTGTTGCAGACAATGACAACGACGGCGAGACTTGGACTGCCGATGCTGAGACTGTCACGTTTGAGACAAGCGGACAAGATGAGTGGCTGTTCTCGCCTGCAATCGCTTTGGAGGTAGGCAGGACCTACTACGTCACTTGCTCTGTCGAGACGGGCAACGGGCAGAATGCTGACCTGACGTTTGCATTGGCGGATAGCCAGGAGGAAAATGGGGTACACACTACCCTTGCGACCTATGAGAATCTTGAGGTGACACCCCCGATGGTTCTTGAGTTGGGTTATGCATTCACTGCTGAAGAAGCTGAGGCTTACCTGGCCGTCCATGCTGTTTGCAACGAAGGTGGTGTAAAGGTCAAGGACTTCCGTGTCATGCGTATCTTCGGACAAGGCGAGCCTGAGGCGGTGCCTTATGTGCAGGATTTCGAGGACAGGGTGAATGTCGAGGAGTTGTCAGGTATGCCTAATAAATGGGGCAGGCATACGACATCGGCCAATCTCTTCAATGTGACGACCATGCCTGACAACAACACCATTGCTGCGCACTCAGGACAGTATGCTGCCGTTGCCGAGGAGTTCTCGATAAACGGACGCACCGAGACCCTTTATACCCCGATGTTTGACCTTGACGAAGGCGGTATATATGAGATTACTTACTGGCTCTATATGCCAGGAAATGACGGACGCAACACCTATGGCAATGTGCTTCTGTCACCGACGCAGTCGAACGAAGACATTGAGTTGCCAGTCATTCAAGTCATGGGCGAACCTCTTGATGAATGGACAGAAATGAAGTTTGAATACACACACGAGCTTGACAACACCCCGATCTGCTTCTGGTTCTACTTCGCAGCGGAAGAGGCTAATGCCGGTATAATCGCCATAGACGATTTCAGCATCCGCAAGACTGGCCAGGTTGGTCTTGGCGAAGTGTCGGATGGAGTCGATGCTGCATATTATGTCAATGAGACTTCCACGCTTGTCGCAGGTGACGGCTATGATAAACTCTCTGTCTATAATGTGCAAGGGATGAAAGTGGCAAGCATGGTCATCGAAGGTAACGAGGCAGACCTGTCGGAGCTTGGTTCTGGCGTATATGTCGTAGTGCTCGAAGGGGCTGATGTCACACCAGAAAACATCAAGATAGTGAAATGACAACAATGAATGAAGCCGCCAGTCAAGGCTGGCGGCTTTAACTATAAAAACGATAATAATGAAAAAGATAAATTATCTCAAGCAATTATACCTGCTGTTCGGCTTGGCGGCAATCCCAGCTGTGGTTGAGGCACAAACGTATGAGAGAATCTCCATGGAGGGTGTAAAACTTTTCGGGACAGTGACCTTCGCCGAGGTAGGAGACTATGGATATATCAATCCCGGCTTGTTTGAATTCCCTTATGAGACATCCTATCGCCCGGCGACCGATGGGCAGCCGTTGTTTGGAGGCTATTTCGCAGGTGGAAGTACCTATCATGATGGCAAAATATACTGCAACGCGTATGACGACAGCGGCAACGTGCAGGAAGTGAAGCCTAAGTGGCAGATCTATGATGCAAAGACTTACGAATTGCTGTATGAGAGGGAGCTCAGTGACTATTGCAGGAACACGACCAACTCATTGGCCTATGACCCGACGACGGACAAGATATATGGTTTTGTAGTCGATTATTTCGACACACGCCTCGTCGAGATAGCCCCCGAGACCGGTGAGATGACGCAAGTGGGGGAAGTCCTTGACCGTAATTATGATTTCCCTTGCATTGCCTGCAACAAGAATGGCCAGCTTTTTGCCGTGACCACCTACAACAACTACCAGACGGGTGAGAGCGAAGTGCAGCTTTCGAAAATCAGGAAAAGCGACGGCCGTTTTGTCAAGGTCGGGACTATCACTTGCGACAACCTGATGGGGCTTGACATTCTTGTCTATATGAACTACAAGCAATCGTTGTTTTTCAACAATGCTACGGATGAACTTTATTGGATAATGAGCAGCTCGAGCTATGAGTTGAATGCTGTTTATACTCCGCTGTTCCGCTTGAACACCTTGACAGGCAAGGCTACGCTCATTTCCTATTTGGAAAAGGAACATCACGTCAGTGGGGCGTTCTTTGAAGAACCAGACTTTGACGTGCCTGCAATAATTGACGGTTTCGAGTTCGTCGCTGATGCCGATGGGGCAAACGATGGTGTCTTCCATATCACACTGCCCTCTGTCACTTATGCAGGCGAGTCTTTGGCTGGAGCAACCCTTGATTTGCTTGTCGAGGAGGATGGCAAGACGTTGCTTGACACGAAGGCGGTTGCCGGTGAGGAGTATGTCTCTGACGGCATAACCTTTGCCGATGGATTCCACACGCTGTCCATCACTGTTTCCAATGAGACTGGCAACAGCCCGACCGTAGAGCGCGAGATTTATGTCGGCTATGACACTCCCAAAGCTCCGCAAAACGTTGTCTTGACCAACGATGGCCTGACCACTACGTTGACATGGGAGCCGCCGACGGAAGGTGTGAACGGCAGGCCGATAAACTCAGACAATTTCACTTACACCGTTGTCCGTTATCCGTACGAGGTGACTGTTGCCGAGGGAATAAAGGAGTGCAGCTTCACAGAAACCCATCCTGCCGAGATGACGCGCTACATCTACACCGTCACTGCCGTTGATGGCGAGAGGGTGGGAGAGTTCAGCTATTCCAATGCTCTGATACTTGGTGAACCGCTCCGTCCGCCTTATGGAGGGGTATTCGCAGGACCTGAGGATATGTACAACTACTACACCATAATAGATAACAACAGTGATGGATTTTCTTGGGGTTTTGATTCCAACACCGCGAGTGCGGTCTACATCTATAGTCCTTTCCAGCAGGCGGATGACTGGATTATCGCGCCTCCGATAATATATGACGCTGAGACGACATACGAACTGACTTTCAAGGCATACTCATCACTGCAAGGCTATCCCGAAGCGATGCAGATTATGCTCGGCAGGGACAGGACACCGGAAGGCATGACCCAACTCCTGCTTGACATCCCGGAAGTGCCGTGTGTTGATGAGGACAATCCGGTGCAGCAATTCAAGACTGAATTCACGACGGACGAGGAGGGCATCTATTATTATGGATTGCACGCGGTATCTCCCAAATACTGCGAATTCCTCTATGTCTTCGACATCAAGGTTTATGAGAAAGGCACAGACGCTGTGGATGAGTTGGCGGAAGAGCCGGATGTCATCGTGGTTGCCTCTGACGGCCGCCTTTGCGTGGGCAATCCCCAGAGCCTTGATGTTGAAGTCTATGATTCACGTGGAATCATGGTTCACCATTCGTCGTCAGACAATGTCGATTTGAGCCTTGACCGAGGACTTTACATAGTCAGGGCTAACGGCAAGGTGTATAAGACCATGGTTCGTTGAACATTGCTGATTAAATCGATATGGAAATGAAGAAATTGCCATTATTATTCTTGTTGACTGCCTTTGCCCTCACCCCAGCGTGGGGGCAAAGCAAAATGTCTCCTCTTCTGAGGCAGACCCTGCGCAAAGCGGAAACCAAGTCATCTGTGCAAGACTCGGTCTTTTCTGCGGTGAAAAAGGTGAAGGCGGGAAAGACATATATCTCTGCTTTCGTCAAGTTCAATGACGAGGCGGCGATAGACAGCCTTACCGCACACGGGGCTGTGGTCAGGACAAGGACAGCCTCGTTTGCCACAGCTTATCTACCCTTGGATGAGGCTGAGCGCATCTCTGAACTCCGATGCGTGGATTATGTGGAGATGGGTTCTCCCGTAACAGTCCAGATGGATGAAGCCAAGAAGGCATCTAATGCCAACGACGTGCTCAATGGCATAGGGTTGCCACAAGCTTTTGATGGTGAAGGTGTCATTGTGGGAGTCATTGACAATGGTTTTGAATTCGGGCATCCTGATTTCTACGATAAAGAGAAGTCGGAACTACGCATCCGTCGTGTCTGGAATCAGAACCTTGAAGGCAATCCTCCTGCTGGCTATGAATACGGCACTGAGTATACCACGGCCGATGGAATCCTTGCAGCCAAGATTGACGATGCGTCGGTCGGGCATGGCACTCATGTGACAGGCATAGCTGCAGGGGCTGACGACACTGGCGGACATGACTATGCCGGTCTTGCCCAAGGTTCTGACATCGTGCTTGTGGCGATGAATGAGGGCAATATGCTGCTTGGTGACAATACGACAATCCTCGATGGCATCAACTACATCTTTGACTATGCAGACGAGCAGGGCAAACCGTGTGTAATCAACATGAGCCTTGGTTCGTTTGTCGGTCCTCGTGACGGCACGTCCTCGTTTGACCAGATGTGTGACGAACTCCAGGGACCGGGCCGTCTCATTGTCGGGGCTCTTGGCAATGACGGTGGGACAACTTGCCATACTTCCATGACATTTGATGCCGAGGAGGGCGACACGCTCAGGACGTTGTTTAAGTTCACCTATTCCTACCTGATGACCTCCTATACCGAGATCTGGGGAGATGAAGGCATGGATCTGACCATTGTCCCCGTGACAGTTGACAGGATGACGGGCAAGGTCGACGCACGCCTCAATCCATTCACCATCGCGCCGGGCGGGACAGGCAGCGAAACCGAGTATGCGTTTGACGGCATTGACGGCTCGCTGGTAGTCTCATCTGAAATTAATCCCTTGAATGGCAAGCCGCATCTGAGCCTCGCCGCATCATTCATGAACGACGACAGACGTTACATCGGCTTCATGGTGACATCGACGGCGGCAGGGACAGTCCATGCTTGGGCTGACAATGTTTATAGCTCTTTTGACAACTATGATGTCGATGGCTTTGCCGCAGGTGACGACACTTACACCGCCGGTGAGATTGGCGGGACAGGCGAGCGGATAATCTCGGTCGGTGCCTATGTCACTCGTGACCACTACGAGGAATATGGCATCTACCACCCGTCAGGTGAAAAGCTTGGCGCGATAGCTTCGTTCACGAGCAAAGGGCCTACCGCCGACGGCAGGTTGAAGCCTGATGTCTGCGCACCTGGCACCTACATCGTGTCATCCATATCACGCTATGCGACCACCACGCCAAGGGCTCAGAAAGTCACATGGAACGGCGAATCCTACTACTACGGCTTTATGCAAGGCACATCGATGGCGACCCCGTTTGTGACGGGTGCCATGGCGTTGTGGTTGCAAGTTTGCCCCGACCTTACGCCGGAGAAGGCAAAGGAAATCATGCGCACGACCGCCATCAACGACAATTTCACTGGCGACGTGAGGGCTGACGGTGACTATGCATGGGGCTACGGCAAACTTGACGTGCTCGCCGGCATCAAGGAGTGCATCAAGTCGTCGGGCATCGACGGCGGCGAAACGTTGATTGACGTTCCATTCGTTGTCCGCGACGAAGCTGGTGCGGTTTCATTGCTGTTCGCACGTGATTTGACTGACGCAGCATTGACCGTCACGTCCGTTGACGGCAAGGTTGTCAAGGCTGACACCGGCCGCAACTTCGCAGCAGGCGAAGAGGTGCGTCTCATGGCAGACGGCTATGCGCCTGGCATATATCTTGTCACCATCCTTTCTCCGGATGGCGGACGGCACACAGAGAAGATAATCATTGACTAACAACTAAGAGAATAAAATGAAAAAACTACTCACAGTCGCGGCATCACTGGCCGCTGCGGTCATGGCATTTGCCCAGGACGCGACGACTGTCCCTGCGAGGGAAGAGATGACAGGTGATTTCATAATCATCAATTCACAGGTCTACAATGATGTCGAGGGCATTTCTGATATGCGCCCGATGACCATCACCGACAGGGGCGACTCGCTCGTCATTTCCAATATGTATATGCGTGGTTGCCTCGATGTCAAGGCGGACTATGACGAGGAGAACGGCAGCCTGACCATTCCGTCGGGCGTGTTAATCTACCACATCGAGAACATCGTCTACTACCTCTACCAATGGAATGACGACCAGGAGATGGTCAACCCGCGCCCCATCACCTACAAGTATGCCGGCAACGGCGAGTGGCGCACCGATGCCACGCTCATGCTCATGGTGGGATATGAGGAAGGCGACCTCCAGCCCAGCTATTTCGCCCAAGGCTCTGAGATAGTCAAGGCGAATGGCACGGCCGAGAATGTCTCGTTTGCCGCCAGCGGTCTCGACCGCTACGACGAGTCGCGTCCGTGCCTGGTGCGCATAGACGACCCGGTGATCACCATCTACAACTTCCTCCAGGCCGACCAATTCGGCTACGGGTGCATGGCTCAGGGCGTGATTGACAACTCGCGTAGCAACGCCATCTTCGTGACATCCGTCGTGGGGCAGGCCAATGACGGGACCTACCGCATCCTGGCTGGATGCGAGCTCAACGAGGACGGCAACCTCCCGACCGGCATCAGCCATGCGGGCGAGAGGCATGAGGGCTACACCTATGCCGCCATAGACCTTGAGAACGGCACGATAGACTTTGAGCCGATGGCCATCTGGGCAGGCATCTATGACAGCACGACCGGCTCGTTGGACATAGACCCCAACTCGGTCTTCGAGACAGTGGCGACGGCACGCGTCACCTATGACCCGTCCAGGACCACCGCATCGTCCGTCACCGAGACAGTAGCCGACGGCGCGGGCAGTGCCGAGGCGGTGCGCACCGACTACTATCGTATCGACGGCACGATGACAGACCAGCCGCGTGACGGCGAGCTTGTCATCAAGCGCACTCAGTACAAGGACGGCAGTGCCAAGAGCGAAAAGATGATTTGGCGCGACTGACCTTCGTCAATCCAGACAGTTGGCGGGGCGTGGCACGGTGTGCCGCGCCCCGTTTCGCATGGTGCTTGGAGTGTCGGGGCAAGTCTTTGCAGTGCAGCCTCTTGCCCATCCATGAAAAAGGGGTTGCCCACTTTGCTCAAATGGGTAACCCTTTTTTATGAAGTGGGTAACTGACTTAGGCAAAGTGGGTGACCCATTTTCGTGTGCAGGGTGTGCCGCCGTCACGGGACGTGCTTTGCCGGCGGAAATGGCATACAATGCTCCTTGCCATGGCATCGCACCTCATCGCTCACGGCGTGCGGTGCTGTTGCCCGTGGCGTGCGGTGTCACAGCCACTGGTGCATAATGAAACAGGGGGCGGCGGTCGGCCGTCCCCTGCGTCGTGTGGGATGATTCATGCGTGAATGTGGTCAGAACTCGGCGTTCTTCGGCGTGCGGGGGAACGGGATGACGTCCCTGATGTTGGCCATGCCGGTGACGAAGAGCAGCAGACGCTCGAAGCCGAGGCCAAAGCCCGAGTGGGGGCAGGTGCCAAAGCGGCGTGTGTCGAGATACCACCACATATCCTTCATCGGGATGCCAAGCTCCTTGATGCGGGCGAGCAGCTTGTCGTAGTCGGCTTCACGCTCCGACCCGCCGATGATTTCGCCGATTTTGGGGAAGAGGACATCCATGGCGCGGACGGTCTTGCCGTCCTCGTTTTGCTTCATGTAGAACGCCTTTATCTCCTTCGGGTAGTCGGTCAGGATGACGGGACGCTTGAAGTGGTCCTCGACGAGGAAACGCTCGTGCTCGGATGCCAGATCCATGCCCCAGAAGACGGGGAACTCGAATTTATGGCCGTCGGCGACCGCCTGTTCGAGTATCTTGACCCCTTCGGTGTACTTCAGACGCACGAAGTCGCCTTCAAGCACGCTTTCGAGGCGGGCGATGAGGCTCTTGTCAAACATATCGTTGAGGAACTGCACGTCGTCGCGGCAGTTGTCCAGGGCCCACCGCACGCAGTGCTTGATGAATGCCTCGGCCAGGTCCATGTTGTCGTATATGTCGTTGAAAGCCACTTCCGGCTCGACCATCCAGAACTCTGCAAGGTGTCGAGGAGTGTTGGAATTTTCCGCCCTGAACGTCGGGCCGAAAGTGTATATCGCGCCGAGCGCCGTGGCCGCCAGTTCGCCTTCGAGCTGGCCGGAAACGGTGAGGCTTGTCGGTTTTCCGAAGAAGTCGTTGTCATAATCGACCGTGCCGTCCTCGGCTTTGCGCGGCACGTTGGCGAGGTCCATTGTCGTGACTTGGAACATCTGTCCCGCCCCCTCGCAGTCGGATGCCGTGATGATGGGGGTGTGGAAGTAGTAGAAGCCACGGTCGTGGAAGAATTTGTGGATGGCTATGGCCATGTTGTGACGGATGCGGAACACTGCGCCGAAAGTGTTGGTCCTGGGGCGCAGGTGTGCCACCTCGCGGAGGAATTCGAGCGAGTGTCCTTTCTTCTGCAAGGGGTATTCGTTGCCGCACAGCCCGAGGATTTCTATCTCGCGGGCTTGCAGTTCGACCTTCTGTCCGCTGCCAACCGACGCGGTGAGCGTGCCGTTGACGCTGAGGCACGCGCCAGTGGTGATCTGGCGCAGCATCTCGTCGTCGAAGTTTGCCACGTCAACGACGATTTGCACGTTGTTGATGGTCGAGCCGTCGTTGAGCGCGACGAATGCGACTTGCTTGCTGCCGCGTTTTGTCCTGACCCAACCTTTGACGTTGACCGTTGTGCCGAAATCCTCCCTCTTAAGGAGGTCGGCTATCCTTGTTCTGGCAATTCTTTCCATATTAGATTGTTTGTTGGTTTGGTCGTTTGTTGTCGTTTTTTCTTCCTGCTCAGAATGCGCCCATACGGAGCATATTGACTTCCTGCTCCGTGAGGTAACGCCAGTCGCCTCGTCTGACACCTTTCTTGGTCAGCCCGGCAAACATTGTGCGGTCGAGTTGTTTGACCCTGTAGCCCAGTGACTCGAAGATGCGGCGCACGATGCGGTTCTTGCCTGAGTGTATCTCGATGCCGACTTTCGCCTTGTCGTCAGGGTCGATGTAGGCTATGTCGTCAGCCTTTATCTCACCGTCCTCGAGCGTGATGCCGTTCATGATTTTGTTGATGTCATCCTTCGTGACGTTTTTGTCGAGTGTCACGGCGTAGACTTTCTTTTTCAGGTATTTGGGGTGCGTCAGTTTCGATGCCAGCTCGCCGTCGTTGGTGAGCAGGATCACGCCCGTGGTGTTGCGGTCAAGCCTGCCGACGGGGTAGACTCTCTCCGAGCAAGCACCTTCGATGCAGTCGAGCACTGTCTTCCTCTCTTGCGGGTCGTCAGATGTCGTGACGCAATCTTTGGGTTTGTTCAGCAGGATGTAGACTTTCTTCTCCATCTTGACCGGCTGGTCGTGGAACTTCACCTCGTCGCTTCTCAAGACTTTCGTGCCAAGCTCGGTGACGACCTTGCCGTTGACGGTGACGACGCCGGCGGTTATGTAGTCGTCGGCTTCACGGCGGGAGCATATCCCTGCGTTGGCGAGGAATTTATTTAAGCGCACCGGGGCTTTCGGGTCAAAATTAGCCTCCTTGTATGCGAGTTGTTTCTTCTTGCTGTATTTAGCATTGGGGTCATAGTCACTCGTGCGTGGACGGTAGGGCCTGCGCTCGTAACCGTCGCGGTCGTAGCTCCTCCTCTCGCCGCCGCGTGAATAGTCGTCACGCTGGTGGCTGCGCCTGTAGCTGAATGGCTGTTCGTCGTCTTCGCGGTTGCGGTTGAATCCTCCCCCGCGATTGTAGCCGCCCCTGTCAAACCGTCTCTCGCGCCAGCCGTCCTGGCTGTCGCGGTCTCTGCCTTGCCTGTCTCCCGACGTGCGGCGTTCCCCGTAGCGTGGACGTTGCGCGTCCCGGTCATCGCGGCTGTAGTTGCGCCTCTCGAAGCGCGGGCGTTGCACGTCACTGTCCTCACGGGAGACTCTCCCCCATGGGCTGTTCTTTCTGTTTTCTCTGTCGTTCATAACTAAATTGTTTGTGTGTAGGGTAAAGGTCTCACGACCTGTGGTAGTCTTGTCAGATGCCGGTGTAGTTTCTCGGCGTGATGGCGAGCAGTTCCTCTTTCAGCTCCTGTCTCACGTCGAGGTTGTTTATGAAGTCGGCGATTGATTCATGCGTTATCGCGCTGTTTGTGCGCGTCAATGCCTTGAGGGCTTCGTAAGGGTTGTGGTATCCCTCACGGCGCAGGATGGTCTGGATGGCTTCTGCCACGACGCTCCAGCAGTTGTCGATGTCGCGGTCTATGGCGGCGCGGTTGATGATGAGCTTGCCAAGTCCCTTGATGGTGCTTTGCAGGGCGATGACGAAGTGGCCGAAAGGCACTCCGACATTGCGCAGCACGGTCGAGTCGGTCAGGTCACGTTGCAGCCGGGATATAGGCAGCTTGGATGACAAGTGACCCAGCACGGCGTTGGCTACGCCCAGGTTGCCCTCGGAGTTCTCGAAATCGATGGGGTTCACCTTGTGGGGCATCGCGCTGGAGCCTACTTCGCCCGCTTTTATCTTTTGCTTGAAGTATTCCATCGAGATATACTGCCAGAAGTCCCTGTCCATGTCGATGACGATGGTGTTGATGCGGCGCATGGCATCAAACACCGCGCCGAGGTTGTCGTAATTGGAGATTTGCGTGGTGAACTGCTCACGCTCCAGCCCCAGCTTGTCGGCGACGAAACGGTTGGCGAATGACCTCCAGTCGATGTGCGGATAGGCGACATTGTGGGCATTGAAGTTGCCAGTAGCCCCGCCGAATTTGGCGGTGATGGGGATTGCCCTCATCAGCTCAAGCTGCCTCTCGATGCGGTAGACGAAGACCATCACCTCCTTGCCCAGCCTGGTGGGCGAGGCGGGTTGCCCGTGGGTGCGTGCGAGCATCGGCACGTCGGCCCATTCCTCGGCATAGCGGCGCAGGATGGCGAGCATCTCCTCGACCTGCGGGTAGTAGATGTCGTCGAGCGCATCCTTGATGGACAGCGGCACCGACGTGTTGTTGATGTCCTGCGACGTTAGCCCGAAGTGGATGAATTCCTTGTAGCGGTCAAGGCCCGCGCCGATGGCGTCGAAACGCTCCTTGATGAAGTATTCGATGGCCTTGACATCATGGTTTGTCACCCCTTCTATCTCCTTGACACGGCGGGCGTCGGCTTCGCTGAGGTTGAGGTAGATGTTCCGCAGCTCGGGGAACAGCGACTTGTCGAATGAGGCCAACTGCGGCAGGGGCAGTTCGCAAAGGGCGATGAAGTACTCTATCTCGACCCGTGTCCTGTAACGTATCAGCGCGTACTCCGAGAAATACGCGTCGAGTTTCTCCGTTTTGTTCCTGTAGCGTCCGTCTATCGGCGAGATTGCCGTCAATGTGTCAAGTTGCATAGTCTGTTGTCTTTTTTGTCAGGCTGCAAAATTACTCATTTATCCTTGATTGCCCACTAATACGCGTGCGTTAAATTAGCCTGCGTGACCCTGCCTGCCGGGACGGTGCGCGTGGTGGAAAACCGGCAGGGTGGGGAGAAAAGTCTGTTTTTAGGCTAAATCTATGTAGTTGCAGGTTAAATCTATATGTTTTTAGGTTTAAAATATATAGTTTTAGGCTAAAAGTAGACTTTTCTTCCGACCTCCGCGCCTTTCCGGGCGGTGGCGGTGCGGCGGACATCCCCGATGGCTGCTGACGGATGCCGCCTTGTGGCTTCTTGGAGGGGGCGGGGATGCGCGTGGGAGCGGCGCGGGTGACAAAGCTGGGGTTTGTTGCTTGTTTTGCGCACGGGTTGCACTATCTTTGCACCCTACTCAGCAATCAAAAGCGTTAGACGGATGTACGACAACAACACGACGCAGGGCGGCGCACCGCTCACCATGATGCAGCTGGCGGGCAGAGGTGGATTGGTGATGGGGCTATACTACATCGTCAGGTTTGCAATCTATGTCCTGGCGTTGGGGATGCCGTTGCTGGCATTGCTCTATGCAGGTCTTGTAATAGCCGCACCTTTCGTGTGCGGGCTGCTGGCGGCGTTTGTCAGAAACAGGCATCTCTGCGGGGTCATGACCTTTGGGCAAGGCTTCAAGTTCTCGTTCATATCGATGCTTTTTGGCGGCATTCTTGAGGCTGCCGCCCAGTATGTCTATTTCCGTTACCTTGACCAGGGGCGGTTTGTGGACGGTCTTTATGGTTATCTCTCCCAATTGGGGAGTAGCGGTCTCGGTGGGGATATGCTGTCATCTCTCAGGGATGTGATAGACAACTTCGCTGCCCAGCCGCCGATAAACATAGCGATGGCGACGTTTTCCAACGGTATAATCTGGATTTTCATCATAGCCCTGTTCATCGGTCTCATCTTGAGGCGTGAAACACCGGGGCGTTTAGTTTAAAAAAGCAACAGGCATGGACATTTCAGTAGTCATACCCTTATATAATGAGGAGGAGTCTATCCCCGAGTTGTTAGACTGGATAGAGCGCGTGATGCGGCAGCATGGCTTCAGCCACGAGGTGATATTTGTCGATGACGGCAGCACCGACGGCTCGTGGGGTGTCATCGAGCGGCTCTCGAGGCAGTCGGAAAATGTCAAGGCGGTCAAGTTCCGCCGCAACTATGGCAAGTCGCCGGCGCTCTACACCGGCTTCCTCAAGGCCGAGGGCGACGTTGTCATCACGATGGATGCCGACCTGCAGGACAGTCCCGACGAGATTCCCGGGCTGTATGATATGATAGTCAAGGACGGGTATGACCTCGTCTCGGGCTGGAAGAAGAAGCGTTATGACCCGTTGTCCAAGACCATCCCGACCAAACTGTTCAACGCGACGGCGCGCAAGGTGTCGGGCATCAGGAACCTGCATGACTTCAATTGCGGGCTGAAGGCCTACCGCAAGGATGTGGTGAAGCACATCGAGGTCTACGGGGAGATGCACCGTTACATCCCCTATCTGGCCAAAAACGCGGGATTCACCAAGATAGGCGAGAAGGTGGTGCATCATCAGGCGCGGAAGTACGGGAAGACAAAGTTCGGGCTCGATAGGTTTGTCAACGGTTATCTTGACCTCATCACCTTGTGGTTCCTGTCCAAATTCGGGGTGAAGCCGATGCATTTCTTCGGATTGCTCGGCACGCTGATGTTCATCATCGGGTTCATCGCCGTCATCGTCGTAGGCGCGAGCAAGCTCTGGGCGATGCACCACGGGATGCCCTACCGGCTCGTGACCGATTCGCCCTATTTCTACTTGGCGTTGACAACGATGCTGCTCGGCACGCAGTTCTTCCTCACGGGATTCGTGGGCGAGCTCATCGCCCGCAGCTCCGCCGAGCGCAACAATTACCAGATAGAGAAGGAAATCTGATGAAAGCACGTCTCCTCCCCCTGCTTGCCGTCCTGGCAGTCGTGGCGACCGTGGCAATCAGCGGTTGCAACGACACCGATTGCCCGATGGGCAGCGCGAATGAAGTGAAGATAAGCTTCCTTTCCGCCGCCGACACCACCCGTTTTGTGGTCGATTCGCTGACGGTGACGGCCGATGGGACTGACTCCGTGCTGCTCAACAGGGAGAATGATGCCTACTATGTCACGTTGCCGCTCAACAGCACGCAGAGGGTGACGACCTACAACTTCAGGTTCACCATGCTGCACCGTGACACCGTGACGCTGACCAGTCAACGCCCCGACGGGACGACGGAGCAGCGTGACACTGTCATCATCTCCCCTGTCCGCTACGATGACTTGGTGGAAGTGCAGTACACGGCGGAACAAAAGTTCACTTCCATGGATTGCGGCCTCGTCTTTTCCTACGTGCTGGAGACGGGAAGGCACTCCACCAGTTTCATAAAGAGCATGGGCATCGTCAATGCCGTAATAAGTGAAGAGAATGAGGAAAATATCTATATGTTTTTTTAGTCTCATCTTCGCTGTCCTTCCAGTGAATGCAAGGGGTGGAAAGGATGATGGGGAAGCCAAGGAAGAAGCTCCCCTCTACGGCGGGACATACGTCTCGCTCGACCTTTTCAACCCGGTAAGCCACTTCCTCGGCACGAGGTTTGTGCAAGGGGAAGCGGCGGTGGACGTGAACATAAAGAATGCTTTTTTCCCCGTCATCGAGCTCGGCTACGGTGGAGTCAGCTACGACAATGGCGAAGGGTTGGACTACAAGTCCTCCGCCCCCTATTTCCGCGTGGGGTTGAATTATAACACGATGGCGAAAAAACTGCGTGAGAACCACTTCTACATCGGGGCTCGTTACGGCTTTTCCGCATTCAAATATGACATCAGGTCAAACGGTCTGATTGACCCCGTCTGGTCTGCCCCCATAACATACGACCGCCTCGGGCAGAAAGCATTCGGCCAATGGATTGAATTGGTCGCTGGTGTCCGCGTCCAGATCAAAAACAATTTCATGATGGGCTGGTCGGTCAGGCTTAAAAGGCTGATTGGCAATGTCAGCAATGGCGACAACGAGGCGTGGTACATCCCGGGCTACGGCTACAACGGCACGACGGCCTACGGGGCAACGTACAGCATAATCTATAAATTCAGCGCAAGCAAGAAAACGAAATGACGGAACTTGAGATTTGGATGATAGCCATCGGGTTGGCGATGGACTGCTTCACTGTGTCAATCACCGGCGGCATAGCGTTGAAATGCACCCGTTGGGGGGTGACGTTGCGCACGGCTTTCCTCTTCGGGTTGTTCCAGGCAGTCATGCCTGTCATCGGGTGGGGGTGTGCACGGTGGCTGAGCGATTACATAGGTGATTACGACCATTGGATAGCTTTCGCCATGCTGTTTTTCCTCGGGGCGAAGATGATTTACGGCGCGTTCACCGCCAAGGACGGCGAGAGTTGCGCATTCAACCCATGCGACAACAAGACTGTCGTCCTGATGGCTCTGGCGACGAGCATCGACGCACTTGCCGTCGGGGTGTCTTTCGCCTTTATCTATGGGGCGGACTTCATGAGCATAGCGTGGCCGGTGTCGGTCATCGGCTTCGTCTCATTCGCCATGTCGGCGTTGGGGTTTGTCGGAGGGGCGTGGTTCTCGCGGTTCAGGCGGCTCAAACCCGAGATAGTCGGGGGCTTGATACTCATTGCCATCGGTACGAAGATTCTGATTGAGCACATAACAAAAGGGATATGACAAACGGCAACACTGCACAATGCAAACGGAATGGCTGGAAGAGGGCGGGCAATGCCCTCTTTCTCCTTGTACTCATCATCGGGACAGCCCTCATCATCAGGCGGCACAACACGGTCTGGCAGGAGGACAGGGGGGCGGCATTCGGCACGGTCTATACCATAAAATACCAATCCAATGACAACTTCAAGGCGGGCATCGAGGAGCAGCTCCGCCGGGTCGATGCCTCGTTGTCGATGTTCAATCCACAATCGGTCATATCCCGCGTCAACCGTGGTGAGGAGGTCGAGCTCGACACGATGTTCCTGACGGTTTTTACCAAGGGCATGGAGGTCGCCGCCAACACGGGCGGGCTCTATGACATCACGGTCGCGCCGCTGTGCAATGCCTGGGGGTTCGGTTTCAAGCAAGGTGTTGACGTTGACCAGTCGGTGATTGACAGCCTGTTGCAATTCGTGGGCTATGGCAAAGTGTCGCTCCGTGACAGCCGCATCGTCAAGTCGGACCCACGATGCCAACTGGACTGCGGCTCGATAGCCAAGGGCTTCGGGTGTGATGCCGTCGCATCCTTTTTGCGCCGGCAAGGTGTGCAGAACTTCATGGTGGAGATTGGCGGCGAAGTGATGGCTGGAGGCAAAAACAGCGAAGGTCAGGCGTGGCGCATCGGGATAAACAAGCCTGTCGATGACACCCTCGGCATCAACCGCGACATACAGACGGTCGTCCGAATCGAAAATTCGGGCGTGGCGACATCGGGCAACTATCGCAACTTCTACATCAAGGATGGCAAACGCTACTCGCACACCATCAATCCGCTCACGGGCTACCCCGTCGCGCACTCGCTGCTCTCTGCAACCGTCATCGCCGACGATTGCATGACGGCGGATGCTTACGCCACTGCGTTCATGGCAATGGGACTTGATGCCGCAATGCTCCATGCCGACACCGCGAGGGCGGTCAAGGCGGCCTACTTCATCTCGGACGACGGTCACGGAGGTTACAAAGTGGACATGACGAGGGACATGGGGTTGTTCCTGGAGGAATAGAGGCACACTCTCGGCTTCCATCCCATGTGCCATGCACAATATGCCTGCAAACATCTTGCCCTGTTTGCAAAATTCACATACATTTGTTGCAATAGATAAATGATTGCCACAATATTAAAGGTCTGACGACATGAAACATTCATCCTCACTCATGATGGCTGTCGTAATGACAGTTGCCATCATATTTTCATACGCAGTGCCATCTTTCGCACAAGGGAGCGCGGCCTCGGAGCGGGCGATGCCAGACGAGATAGCGATAGAGTGTGACGAACTGGCAAGCCCCTTCATCGGGTCGGCATACAAGGAATATACATTCAGGCTTAACACTTCGTTGGCATTTGAGACTTGCTCGTGGCGTTACATCCTCCCGCTCCAAGGAGGAGGAACAGAGGAAGTGGCTTCCTCCACCTCAGGCACATCGTTTACCATCCCTGCACTTGACGAAGACAACGGATATGACAGTTCAGCCTCGGCAGAGTTGCAAGGCATAATCAGCTTTGTCGGCTGGACAGCTAATGGTGCTGCGCACACGGCAACCTGCGGCATCACTCTCGACATGAGACCACACATCATGCAGGCCAATATCGTCAGCATTACGCCATGCGCTTATGATGAGACTTGGTACGATGTCGCGTTTGAAGTATACTATACCGGGAGTCACTATGTACATATGTATCTCGAATCAGAGTTCTACCCTTACCTGGATTCCAAGTTCTCCGACAATCAAAACTATACGAGTGCCATGTTTTACAATGTGGACTCATACGGATATGCCAAGATACATATTGAGGTTGAGAACGACTATGGCAGCGACAAGGCCGTATTGGAGATACCTGGCAGTATGAGTCATTGCCAATACGAATCATTGACAATAGATGAAATGCTGGCAGATGGCAGCTGCACTATAGAGATGTATGGCATAGACGGCACTTATTTTGGCAAAGTTGAAAGTATGGAGGAACTGGATGGGCCGGGTGAAGGGCTCGTGATACTGAGAGCGTATCATGGCAACAGTCTTGTAAAGACCATCAAATACCTTTGCAAATAACGCCTGCACTCATGGAGATAGATAATAGGTTGCCAGGTTGAGGGCTGCGTGACGCACTATCCTCGCTCCTGCCAGCCATTACGCCTCGCGACAATGGCTGGAATCTGTGTCAATGGGTTTGCTGTTTCAAGTAATTATGCCTGTTTTGTGTGGGATGGGACACTAAATAACTTCTTCCGCCAGTCTACTCCGCACCTGTCTTTTTCTATATTTGCAATGTCAGCAACAAATGCAAAGGCAATGGCAAACGACACATTCTACATCAAGAGCATAGCAATCGACAACATCTTCGGGTGCAAGGACATCGATTGGCAATTGTTCGAGGACGTCAATATCCTCGGTGGCATCAACGGTAGCGGTAAATCGACGATAGTGAGCGCGGTCTACCAGCTCATCACGACAGGATTCATGGACGAGAGGCAGGCACGCCTCATCGACAAGGTGCGGCTCGGCTTCAGTAACGGCGCGGTGCTGTGCTGGGAGAAGCAGCGGGCAACGCTCAAGACCTATGCACCTGAGGAAGACTACCGCTACAAGGTGGACACGACGCGGACGGATGAGGACGGGCGTTTCATCGTGCAGCGGTCGCGCTTCACCGACAGTGACGGACACCATCTCCCCATCGGGACGCTCGCGGCATCGATGCGCATCGACATCATCAGCGCATTTGACCAGATGCGCCTCCGCAACGACATCTCCGAAGCATTGGGCGACACGGGCTTGCAGACCAACCTCGACCTGATGCTCTACCGTGAGATAAACCGCAGGAATCAGCTCCTTGTCAGCTCCATCCGCTTCCTCTCTCTAATAAACAACCACCGCGAGATAACGCGCCTCCAGAAGGAATTGCAGAAAGTGATTACCCTCGACCGCACGGATGAGGATGCCGAGAGGGAAATCAACCGGCTGGAGGAGAGCATAGCCAGCAAGCTGGACTTCACGTCACAGAGCCTCATTGACATCCACGAGGTGCTTGACGGCTTCTTTGCTTCGACGGGGAAGACGTCGGTCAAGGACTCCGGCACTTTCATGTTCCTCTCTGGCGGCGACTGCATAGACTATCTCCGCCTGTCAACCGGCGAGAAACAGTTGCTGCTGGTGCTCCTCAAAGCCTTTAACACCGAGGGCAAGCCCGGCATACTCCTGCTGGACGAGGCCGACCTCGGGATGCACATCGAGTGGAAGGAGCGTCTCATCGCCACCCTCAGGCAGATCAATCCCGCCTTGCAAATCATCACCACGACCCATGCGCCGAGCATCATCAAGGGATGGTTTGACAAAGTGAAGGAGATGGACGAGATCAGCACATTCAAATGACCGCCCGCCATGGCTTCGTCACTGCGTGAAAACTACAATTCAGAGTATGTCCGCCAGTCCAACCTCCTGACCGGCAAGCCGCAGGTCGTCGAGGTGTGGGTCGAGGACGAGTATGACGTGCCGTTCTGGAACGACCTTCTCAACCGCCACGACGGCATCGAATTCCGCTTCACTCCCTACCGCAGCCACAGGTTGAACAAAGGCAAGGGCGACATACTCAAGTACGCAGCCCAGCTCGGGCCGCACCTCATCGCCTGTGTGGACAGTGATTACGACTACCTCTTGCCGGACAGTTCCGAGGCGGGCAGGGAGCTGCGCGACAATCCCTACATCCTCCACACCATCACCTACGCCATTGAGAACTGGAACTGCCACCCCGCGACGCTCGAGAGGATATGTGTCAACGCGACGCTGTCCGACCCCGATTTTGATTTCGTCGCTTTCTACCGCGCCTACTCCGAGGCTATATACCCGTTGCTCCTCTGGTCGCTGATGTTCCGCAAGGAGAAGATGGCGGGGACGTTGGCATTCAGCGACTTCAAGGCGGCGGTTGACATACCCGTCAGCCTGACCAAAGACAACTGGCAGCAGGCCGTAGCCCGCGTCAGGCGCAGCGTCAACGCCCGCGTCAAGGCTTTCGGTGACGAATATCCACGCCTGAAAGCCAAGATGCCGTCGCTCGAGAGCGCGGTCGCCGCCAAAGGGGTTGCGCGTGACAACTGCTTCCTGTTCATCAACGGGCACGTCCTCGAAGACATAATCACACAACGCCTCCTCGCCCCCCTTTGCAGGCGGACGGTCAGACGGCACATCGAAAAGATATTCAGCAGCCGAGGCTCGATGAACGAGAAGACGCACCGCAAGGCGCACTATGACAACATCACGCGCCGGTCACTCTCCGTGCTGCTCGCCTCCAACTTTGAATACAAGGCTTACAGCCGCCTCTACGACCAGGTACTGCGCCCCAAAGTGGAGCGGATGATTGGCCTCCTCACCGCTGGCGGCAACCGCCCGGGACAGGGGCGTCAGCCCAACCAATCCAGACACTGACACTGAACGACATGAATATGGAAACCATCACCAACGACCTTTTGACCATCTTGGTCTCGCCGCACGGCGCGGAGCTGTGCAGCATCCGTGACAGACACGGCAACGAATACCTCTGGCAGGCCGACCCCGCCTTCTGGCGCAGGCACTCGCCCGTCCTTTTCCCTATCGTCGGCTCGCTGTGGGACGGCAAGTTCAGGATGGACGGCCGCGAATACCCGATGTCACAGCACGGTTTCGCCCGTGACAGCGACTTCACCCTCGTGGGCAAGACGGCCGACGAGACGTTGTGGGAGCTTGCAGCCAGCGATGCCACGATGGCCGTCTACCCCCGCCGCTTCCGGCTGCGCATAGGCTACCGCCTCGCGGCCAACACCGTCATCGTGTCGTGGACGGTGCTCAACGAGGACGACCGCGAGATGCCGTTCCAGATAGGGGCGCACCCCGCCTTCTACTACCCCGAGCGGGGCGGCGACGGCCTGCGCGGCTACCTGCGGCTGGACTGCGGCGACAGCTTCACCTACGTCAGGATAGGGGACAAGGCCTGCGCGGCCCCCGACCGCTATGTCCAGCCCCTCGACGGAGGATGCCTGAGACTTGACACGGCGACATTCGACATCGACACGTTCATCATCGACGGCAGCCAAGTCAAGGCCGCCAGCCTGCTCGACCGCGACAGACGGCCGAGGCTGACCATGCGGTTTGACTCGCCGCTGCTCGGCGTGTGGTCGCCGCCGCACCGTGACGCGCCATTCGTGTGCATCGAGCCGTGGTACGGGCGGTGCGACCGCGTCGGCTTCGAGGGCGAATTCCGCGACCGCGACAACGTCAACGTCCTTGCCCCGGGCGGCGTGTTCCGCGCCTCCTACACCATCGTCATCGACAAGGCGTTGGACGACTGACCCCGTGCCGCCCTCCATCGCCGGCCGTTGCGGCTGGTGTGCGGGGCGATGGCATAGGTTGCAATCCGGCTTGCCCCCGTTCCTGGTCCGTCCAGGGGCGGGGGCTGCTTTTTCGCCGTAAGGATGTCCGGCCATCCCGTCAGGGCATAAAACGGATGGGGATAGGAGTAAACTTCGCTTACCCGCCGAGAAAAGTTCCTTTGCTCGGCGAGTAAAGTATATTCAAAAGTTTTGTTTTAATATTCAGAACTTTTGTTTATATAAACAGAAGTTTTGTTTATTCATTCAAAACTTTTGTTTTTACTTTACTCACCGAGACAACCAACTTTATGCCTGACCCAAGGCAAGTTTGTGCCCATTGTCATCGGTTTTGTCCTCTAAGAAAAAAGGCGCACCGTGCGGTGCGCCTTTGCTGTTTGTCCGTCCCGTGTCGTGCGCCGTGCGGTGCGCGGCGGGGGCGGGTCGTCACTTGTTGGTGAAGAGTATGGTCACTGACACGTCGCCATCGACCATCCTGGCGGGGATGGTGAGGCGGCCGTCCTCGGTCACGTCGATGACATCGACGCTCCACTGCTGGTTGCCGTTGGTGTGTTGCGGCCCGGTGAGGTTGTGGCCGTGCTTGACCTCAAGTCCCGTCAGGCGGTAGTCGCCGTCCATCCGCAGGTTGAAGACGAGGTCTTTGCCCCATTCCGCCTCTGCCGGGGCGAGCCCGCCGTCGGTGGATGTGACTTCGCACATACGGGCTACGAACCCGACTTTGACCTTCGCGGCGTGCACGTTGGCGAGGCAGTCGATGATGCGTCCGCCGGCTGCGGTGTCAACGCCGGTGGGGTCTGACGGGTCGGGGCGGCTCGACAGGGCGTTGGCGGCCTTGAGCCTGAGGCGGTAGTTGCCGGGTTTGATGCTTTCGGGCACGGCGAATGACATGGTGCATCCCGCCCCTGCGCTGTCGGGGACGAGCGATGGGGTGGTGGCGACGAGTTCGCCGTCAGTCCCGGCGGCAAACACTCCGTCGTTGTCCCAGTCGGCATAGATGTCGCAGGCGAAATCCGCCCCGCCGCCACGGATGTCAAGCGTCACGCGGTCGCCCGGCTTGGCAGTGGCGAGCGGGCATTGGTCGATGTATTGGTATGCTGCCTGCTGCGACGCTGACAACTTCAGCTCACCTCCCTCGCCGTCGGGTGAAGAGAAGGCGGCTGAATTGAACGGTGTCGTGCCGTCCGCCACCGTAGCGTTGGTGTCGAATGCCACTTTGTACGGTTCGCTCACATTGCGCGGCGTGGGGTCGTCGTTGAGGAACAGGTTGTCGATGAATGCGGTGTAGCTGCCTTGGGTGGCGGGGTTGCGCTCGGTGTCGGTCGCCACGACGAAGCTGTGCATCTCGGCATTGACGTTGCCGCGCACCATGAAGACCGCGTCGCACCACTTGCCGCCCTCGACTTCGTTGAGCGACGGCGAGACGAGCTGCACCGTCTCGGGCGATTGCCCTGCCCATGCCGAGCGTTTGCCCAGGATGACGAGGGCTGCCTTGCCCCGTGCGGGCTTGTGGATCATCACGTGCAGGTAGCGCGGGGTGTCGGCGAATGGCAGCGGGGTCGCCAAGTCAACCCTTGCGCCATAGAGGTGGCTGCCCCACTGCGAGCGGTGGAATGCCAGGACGCGCCCTGTGCCGTTGATGTCGTCGCGGTGCGGGTTGTCGATGACCTTCGCCTGTCCCGTGAGCTGCCCCGTGCGGAATGGCGAGTCTGCCCAGGTGTCGAATGTCGAGACTGCTTTGTAGTCACCCGCCTCAAACGAGCATTCGTAGTCTTGCGCCGTCGCCCCTGCCGCGAATGCAAGGGCTGCGACGGCTGCGTATATGAATCTTTTCATCTTCATCTCCTCCTATTAATATATTGAAATGGTGTGCAACAGCGGGCAAGTGTGGCTGTCGCGGATGTTGACACGCACATACCTTGCCTCAGTCGCCTCACCGTAGCTGTCGGTGTTGTCGTCCTTGGCCATGATGCGCTTGTAGCCTATCGTCGTCCCCTCGGCGAATGGTTGCCAGTCGCGCCCGTCGATGCTGGTCTCGATGTCGAATGCACGGACGCGCTGCCCCAGACGGATGTATTCCTGGAGCATGACATAGTGGATGCCGCGTCGCCGCTTGAGGTCAATCGTCACCGAACCTGACGTGTCGCCGTCGTTGGTGGTCCAGTAGGTGTCCTTGCACCCGTCGGTCACATTGTCCGCACCGAAGTCGCCCGGTGTGCGCACCTTGTCGGCCGTGGCGTGCCGTCCTGCCGCAAAGTCCTTGGCGAGACGCTCGTCCAGCAGCTTGCCCAGCCCCTTGAGGCTCTCGACCACGTTGTCGGGCATCTTGCCCTTGTCGTCGGGGGCGCAGTTCATGATGAGTGTCGAGTTGCGTCCGATGGTCTCCAGGTATATCTTGAAGAGCTGTTCGGGTGTCTTGGCTTTCTCCTCTGCCGTCCAGAACCATTTGGATGTGGTGCGTACGTCCGACTCTGAGGGGATGAACAGCAGGCCGTCCTCAACGCCCGTGTTGTTCTGTTGCTCGATGAATACCTCCTTTGAGTTGAAGTTTGCCCAGCACGTGCGTCCCGAGAATCCGTCTTCGTTGCCGCACCAGCGGAACTCCCGCCCCCAGACTACGCACCCGGGTTGCATCTTGTGGATGGAGTCGGCGACGTTCTCCCAGTCGTAATAGACCGTTTTGTCTATCGTGCGGTTCTGCAACTCGCTGCCGCCATAGTAGCCGCCACCGCCCATTGCACCGTCAAACCATATCTCGAACATAGGACCGTAGCCCGTGCAAATCTCAGTGATTTGCTTGAGCAGCACGTCCGTCACGTAGGCATCGGTCGCATAAAGCGGGCTGCTGGCATCCCAGGGGGAGACGTAAACACCGAACTTCATGCCGTTGGCGCGGCACGCGTCGGCAAATTGCTTGAGGATGTTCACCTCCTTGCTCACCCCCGCGCCGTGCAGGACATTGAACTCCGTGCTGCCCGTCGGCCATAGGCAGAAGCCGTCATGGTGCTTGCTGATGATGACTGCGCCGCGCATCCCGGCCGCCGCCATTGCATCCGCCCACTGCTGGCAGTCGGGCAGGGTGGCAGGGGCAAACTCTGTCGGGTCAGACGGCCTGTCATTCCCCCACTCAGTGCCCACGAAGGTGTTTGGCCCATAGTGGGAAAAACCGTAGAATTCCGTCTCAAACCACTGCATCTGACGCTCGGTGGGGACGGGGAAAACCGGCGACGGCGTGTTGCCGGGGTTGGGGAGTTCCTGCTCGCGGAACAGCGACTGCGCCGCGCAATCGGCTGATGCAGCGACTGCCAATGCCGCCAGCAATGGCAGGAACCGCCCTGTGATGTGTCGTGATGAATGCATAGTTGAAAAAGTTTGCTTACAAAGGTAATGCAATCGGCGGCAAATGCAAACCCGACGGCATGATTTGCCAGCCCCGGCACGTCCGCCCCAGGCGGTGCGGTGTGCGTGACTCGCCGTTTTGCCATCGCGTGCCGCGCCGCCTGCCATGGGCAAAAAGTGCGTGGCACGGTGTGAAAAGTCTGTTTTTAGGCTGAAATTATATATTTTAAGGTTAAAACTATGTATTTGTAGTTTAAGTTTATATGTTTTTAGCCTAAAAATAGACTTTCCGTGCCGCCCTGCCGCATTCCTGTCCCTTGGTCCTGCCGCAGACGGCCGGTGTTGCGTGCCCGATGCCGGTCGCAGGCACGGCCTATACCTATTTAATATATAGCAGGGAAGAAATGCAAAATTTTCGCATCGCCGCCGTCTTGCGTGCTTCATACTTGGCAACAGCCGGCTGCGTCGGAATTGACAAAAATTCACGATAAGTGCCGTTGCGGCGGGGTTTGACGGCGGATTTTGGACATTTTATCAACGTTGGACAAAAAAACTGTGTTTTTCTTAGGTTTTCTGATTACAATATGTACATTTGCAGGAGACAATCGTTTTGAAGTCTAACAACCTTATAAATAACATAATATTATGAACATCAATCAAGTCATGGCCAACCTTGAGGCCAAGCACCCTGGTGAATCCGAATTCCTGCAAGCAGTCAGGGAAGTCCTCATGTCAATCGAGGAGGTGTACAACCAACATCCCGAATTCGAGAAAGCGAAAATCATCGAGAGGTTGGTGGAGCCGGATCGTATCTTCACCTTCAAAGTGCCTTGGGTGGATGACAACGGCGAGGTGCAGGTGAACATCGGCTACCGCGTGCAGTTCAACAACGCGATAGGCCCCTACAAAGGCGGCATACGTTTCCACGCTTCCGTCAATTTGTCTATCCTCAAGTTCCTTGGCTTTGAGCAGACTTTCAAGAATGCCTTGACGACGCTCCCGATGGGTGGCGGCAAAGGCGGCTCGGACTTCTCGCCGCGCGGCAAGTCGGATGCCGAGATTATGCGTTTCTGCCAATCCTTCATCCTCGAATTGTGGAGGCACATCGGTCCCGACATGGACGTTCCTGCCGGTGACATAGGTGTCGGCGCACGCGAGGTCGGCTATATGTTTGGGATGTACAAGAAGCTCACCCGCACCCACACCGGGACTATGACCGGCAAGGGTTTGGAGTTCGGCGGCTCGCTGGTAAGGGCAGAGGCTACGGGCTTCGGTGCACTCTACTTCACCAACCAGATGTTGAAGACCAAGGGCATCGACATCAAGGGCAAGACGGTCGCCGTTTCAGGCTTCGGCAACGTGGCATGGGGCGCAGTCACCAAGGCTACCCAGCTCGGTGCGAAGGTTGTCACCATCTCTGGTCCTGATGGTTATGTCTATGACCCCGATGGCGTTTCAGGTGACAAGATAGATTATATGCTCGAGCTCCGTGCATCAGGCAACGACGTGGTCGCTCCTTATGCCGAGAAGTACCCGAATGCTAAGTTCATCCCCGGACACAAGCCTTGGGAAGTCAAGGTGGACATCGCTATGCCGTGCGCCACTCAGAACGAATTGGACGGCAATGACGCGCAACAGCTCATCGACAACGGCGTGCTGGCAGTCGCCGAAGTGTCCAACATGGGTTGCCGCCCAGAGGCTATTGATAAATTCATCGAGCACAAGATGATATTTGCCCCGGGCAAGGCAGTCAATGCCGGCGGTGTGGCAACTTCTGGTCTTGAGATGACTCAGAATGCCATGCACATCAGCTGGTCGGCTGAGGAAGTCGATGCCAAGTTGCACCAGATCATGTCGGCCATCCACGACCAATGCGTCAAGTATGGCACTGAGCCCGACGGCTACATCAATTATGTCAAGGGTGCTAACATCGCAGGCTTCATGAAGGTTGCCCACGCGATGTTGCAGCAAGGCATCATCTGATAGAGCAATAGGAAATGTATATTTAGTTGTATTTGTGTTTGTGTTTGTTTAAAGCCGCCGGTCCTTGTGAAAGGACGGGCGGCTTTCTTTTTACCGGCCTCTTGCCGCAGGCATCCTGCGCGGCGGGCGGAATCACTTCTTCAGGCGCAGTTCGTAAAGGTCGTGGCGGCGGTCCTTGAGGTTCTTCACGCTGCCATAGGTGTGGAGCTGCGACAGCAGGTCGAGGTCAACGTCCGAGACAAGTATCATCTCAGTGTTGGGAGTAGCCTCCGCTCTCGTCCCGTCCGTGGGGAATGCGAAGTCGCAGGGCGTGAAGACACCCGACTGGGCATACTGTATGTCCATGTTCTGCACCCGGGGCAGGTTGCCGACACTGCCGGCGATGGCGACGAAACATTCGTTCTCGATGGCACGGGCATGGGCGCAGACGCGGACCCGGGAGTAGGCATTCTGTGTGTCGGTCAGGAACGGGACGAAGAGTATCTGCATCCCGTCGTCGGCCATCAGCCTTGACAGCTCGGGAAACTCGACGTCGTAGCAGATGAGCACCCCTATCTTGGCGCAGTCGGTGTCGAATGTCTGTATCGTCCTCCCACCGCTCAACCCCCAGCTCTTTATCTCGTCGGGGGTGACATGAATCTTCTCATACATCTCGTACGTCCCATCACGGCGGCACAGGAAGCCGACGTTGTACAGCCGCCCGTCATCCTTGACGTAGGGCATACTGCCCGTGATGATGTTGATGTTGTAGCTTATCGCCAGCTTGATGAAGCGGTCGCGTATCGCCTCGGTGTAGGTCGCCAGCCCGCGTATGGCCTGAGCCTCCCCCTCGTTGTTGAACCTCGCCATCAGCGGCGCGTTGAAGTACTCGGGGAACAGGATGAAATCACTCTTGTAGTCGGACACCGCGTCGACGAAGTACTCCACCTGCTCAAAAAGGTCGTCCATGCTGCGATAGGAACGCATCTGCCATTGCACCAGTCCCAGGCGGACAGTTGTCTTCTTGCCTATGAAGTCCTGCGATGGCGGCTGGTAGTAGATGTTGTCCCATTGCAGCAGGCAGGCGTAATGCCTCGACTCCTCGTCATTGGGCAAGTAGTTGCGCATCACCTTGCGCACGTGGAAGTCGTTGGACAGCTGGAACGTCAGCACCGGGTCGAATATCTCTTTCTGCCGCACCTTGCTGATGTATTCGCGCGGGCGCAGCTTGTCGGCGTACTTGTGGTAGTTGGGGATGCGGCCGCCGAACATTATCGCCTTCAGGTTCAACTTCTCGCAGAGGTCCTTGCGGTACTCGTACATCCTCCTTGCAAGCCGCAGTCCCCTGTAGGACGGGTGGATGAACACCTCGATGCCATAGAGGATGTTGCCCTTGGGCGTGTGCGTGCTGAACGTCTCGTTGCCCGTCACCTGCGCGTAGGTGTGGTCGTTCTTCACCAGGTTGTAGTCGACGATGATCGACAGGGCGCACCCCACGATTTTGTCATCGACCACCGTCACCACCTGCCCCTCGGGGAAGATGTCGATGAGCCGTTGGATCTGCTCGCGCGTCCAGAACACGTCGCTGTCGGCATAGACGCGGGTGAACGACTGCGCCAGTTGCCCGTAGTCGTCCATCTGGAGCTGGCGGACGGAGACTTTGTTGATTTTCAATGATTCTCCCATTGTGGTATGTTGTTTTGTCGCGGCGAAATTAATGCAATCCGCCGTCTTGGCAAAGCGGCGCGCGCACCCTGCCGCCGGCACCGCCAGACCCCGCGG
>CALNGU010000004.1 GCA_939800445.1 uncultured Bacteroidaceae bacterium
GAGACGTGCCATTGGCGCGTCTCCTCTGCGAGGAATGCGCTGCCCACAGCTGTCTGGTGGAATGTCATGCGCCGCCTGGCAATGAGACGCGCCAGTGGCACGTCTCTACATCGCGTAAGCATCCCTTGTCCGTTATCAGCCCGTATGATGTAGAGACGCATAATATGCGTCTCCCCGACAGGCGGTGATTCATCAACGGATGCACGGGACGTGGTGGAGACGCATATTATGCGTCTCTACGGCTACGCTGCTGCATTCATTAAAATTGTCTGGGGGTTGTAGAGACGCAGCAGGCAGCGTCTCTACAGCCACGCGCCGCTATCCGTCTGGTTGCGATGGGGGATAAAACCGATGACCACAGGGGAAAACTTCCCCTCACGGTGCATGAAGTTCCTTGTCCCTAAGGGGAAAGTATATTTAGAACTTTTGTTTATATATTCAAAACTTCTGTTTATATAAACAAAAGTTTTGTTTTTACTTTGCCAGCCGCCCAATGGAACTTTTTGCCTGACCTGGTGCGATTCCATGCCTGATGTCCACGGGGTTTGTGTCTGCCGGCGTCGCGTTTTTGGCGGGATACGACGGGTTGTTGCCTTTTATGCCTTAATTGATGATGAGGTATATGATTGAAGGGTGCAGGTATGCGTTCAACGGGGCGGCTATTGATGGGACATTCTCTTTCAGTCCTATATGTAATCTCTCTTTGCCGCCATACTTGATATGCGCAGGCTTGTTAACTAATGGAGAGCAGAGATACGGGATTATGTCATGCAAAGTTGCGGAACATTTCGAAATGACCGACAGCGTGCTGGGGATAGGGTATCCCATGATAACCCGCAATGAATTCACCGCCGAGGAGACTTTGCTCTGCCGCGCCGAGGCCAACCTGATGCTTGGCCGCACGGACGAGGCTCTTGCCGACATGGACATCTGGGGACTGTCCAAGCAGGACTGCTCTGGCAATTTCGCGGGTATGGGAGTTGAAGAGGCTTCAAATTATTATGATGACTTGAGCATTGACGCGATAAAGGATTTTTATGCAAGGTCTGGGGTTAATTATACGCCCACTTGGGCGTCTGTCAACTATGACAACTCGGTTTACAGCGATATGCTTTCCAACTACGGCACGACGGGTATGCCGGTGTTGGACGAGGACGGGATGGCTGTCCTACGCTACGTCCTTCACTCACGTCGGTTGGAGACGCTGTACGATGGGATGAGGTTCTTTGACCTGAAGCGTTTCAACATCGACTACAAGCACTGGATAGGCAACAATGGCGGCTTGACACCGGCGCGTGAGGAGGTTCTCACCTACGACGACCTGCGCCGTGCGTTGACGATGCCCGACTTGCCGGTCGAGGAGGAGACAACCGACTCGGTAGGAGCAAAGTCCCTCCGCGCACCTTACGGGCTGCGCCAGGTGCAACCTCATTCCATGTCGGTGATTGGCAGGGTGGATGCGGTCAGTGCGATGGCCGATTGACACGGATATTTAGTTCTGGATTATACAAAAGCCCTCCTTGATGGTGATGCCGTCGGGGAGGGCTTGTCTTATGCCAGTTGTCTGATGGATGATGCCGTTGCTTCCGTCTCAGAACGGCGGAGGTGCGAAAAAATTCATCCGTTTGCCAGTGGCGGGATGGTCCAGCTGCAGGTTGATTGCGTGGAGGTACAGCCTGCTTCTTCCCCGTCCGTAGAGCCTGTCGCCGGCGATTGGCACGCCCAGTCCCAGAGGGCTGGCGGAGTGGACGCGCAGCTGGTGCGTCCGTCCCGTGAGTGGTCTGAAGATTACGAATGTCATGCCAAAGATGTGGGAGATGACGGTGAAGTCGGTGACGGCTTCCCGCCCGCCTTGCTGGTCAACTTTTTGTCGTGGGCGGTCGTGGTAGTCGGGGGAGAGCCGCAGGGTTATCCGTCCACTGTGCTTGTGGACCGTGCCGTCGAGCATGGCATAGTAATGCTTGATGACCGTTCCGGATCTGAACTGGCTTTGCAGCGCACGGAGTGTTGCCACGTCTTTGGCAATGACGAGCAGTCCCGATGTGTCCATGTCGAGACGGTGTGCGGCGTAGGGCGGGTGGGGCAGGTGCAGTTCGCGTTCCACCCATTCTACGGCGGACATGGCTGCGAGCTTGCCTGGCACTGACAGCATCCCGGCGGGCTTGTCGATGACAGTCATGTATCTGTCGTCGTAGATTATCGTCGGTTTGTGCTCGCGTGCCGCTTCCTGTGCCACCGGGTCATGCTCCACGTCCAGCCCTTGCATCATGAAAGTGAGGATGGGGGCGCACTTGCCACGGCACGAGGGGTAGTAGTAGCCGTCGCGGCGCACTTCGCCACGGGGGGATTGCCCTATCCAAAACTCTGCCATGGCCAGCGGGTGCAGCCCGTTGTCGTAGGCGTATTGGAGCAGTTTCGGCGCGGCGCATTCGCCTGCTCCCGACGGCGGCACGGCTATCCCTGCGGCCTGGAACACTTTGTTGAGGTCTTGCCTTTCGCCGCGTGCGTTGGTGACGACATAGTTGTCAAACAGGCGGTGTTGCAGGGCGGCGGAGCGGGTCTTTCTGTCGGCGCACAACTGCTTGATGTGCTGCTCGTAGTCGTCTATCCGGCTTTGGGCTATGTCGATTTGTGCTTGGAGGCGTTGTTTGAGGCGGCGGTATTCGGCTTTCTGGTGGCGGCTCTCGTTGAGGAGTGCCTCTTCCGATTCGGGTGTGAGGGTGGTGCGGCGCAGTTCGTCCCGACGTGCCTTGGCGGCGGCCATGCGGGTCTTGGCTTCGGCGCGGGCTGAGGCTGCATCTTCTGTCGCAGTCTTCAGGGCGGTTTTGAGCCGGGCGTATTCTTCGGCTGATTCAAGTCTTGAGATTTCGTCGTTGATTGCGGATATTTCCTCCTCCCCTTGCTTGAAGAAACCGTCTTGGGCGAGCAGGTCGAAGACGGGCGGCACAAACCAAGGCAGGTCGTTGCGCCTGTCGAGAAATCCCGAGTAGGCTGCAATGAATCCCACTGCACCATCGCTCTTGCGTCTGACGACCAGCACGCCGAACATCTTGCCCTTTGCCGCTTCCGCAGCGAGACGCGGAACTGAGTTGAGATGCTGGCGCACTGCTTTGGCAGCCTTGACGCACAGCGGGTGCGGCTCATAGCAGAACGGCCATGTGAATTGCCGTGGCAGCTCTTCGTCACTTATATAAAAGGTATAGGGGTGAAATCGTTCCATGTCCGTCAGTTTGGGTTGCTAAATTAGACAAAAAAACATGAAAAGTTGTGGTTGCCACCTGTGGCGGCAATGCCTGTGGTGTCGTGGAATGGATGACGAGGTGTTAAAATACCTACTTATGGTTATTTGCATGGTTTATGTCATTTCATTAATAGTAATATCTTTGCATCCGCGATAAAACAGGGAAACAGCCAGTATCAAAATGAAAGTACTCATCACCTATGCGTTGGATGAAGAGTGGGCAGGCGCAACGCTTGCCGGGTGTGAAACATTGTCTTTGAGGACAGGTGTCGGCAAGGTCGCTTCGGCTGCCAGATTGATGCAGGCACTGATGCAATCTGAGCCAGACCTGGTTGTCAACGTCGGTACGGCCGGGACCGTGCGGCACGATGTCGGGACTGTCATGGTGTGCGACCGTTTCATCGACCGTGACATGAAGGTGGCCGCTTTGCCGGGGATTGACTGGACAATCGATTGCGGCGCGAGCGTGATGCGTCACCTCTCCCCGTCTTGCCGTTTGCTCCGTGGCTCGTGCAACACTGGGGACAGTTTCGTGACTGTGGTCTCGGATGACGCTGACGATATGTATGACATGGAAGCCTATGCGCAGGCATACGTTTGCCGGATGCTGGGCACGCCGTTTTTCGCGATAAAGTACGCAACCGACAAGATTGGTCAGAATTCCGTGAAGCATTGGGAAGAAAAATTGGCTGATGCGCGGCGTGCCTTGGCCGAGTTGTTTGCTGCCGGCGATATTGTCGCGTTGCCAGAACAATCATAAGAAGTTGGATTAATAGAATGAAGAAAAGGCTTTTCACAATATTGCTGTCGGTGATGTTGGGTTCGGCAGCGTTCGCATTTGACGGTGGGGTAAAGGGAAAGGTCATAGATGCGGCTACCGGGCAACCTCTTGAGTTTGTCACAGTGTCGGTCGTCGACGCTTCTGGCAAGGCTGTCAAAGGGGGCATCTCGGATGAAGGCGGCAACTATTCGTTTGCCGGACTGGCAGCAGGGACTTATACGGTTAAGTTTTCTTTCCTCGGATTCAAGGAGTTTGCTAAGGAAATAACCATATCTGACAAATCCACGGTCAGAAGCCTCAATGTCAAACTGGCGGAGGACACCGAGGTCCTCGGCGAGGTCGAGGTCGTGGGACAGAAGCCCCAGATGCGTTTCGAGATAGACAAACGCGTGTTCAACGCCGACCAGGCAATTGCGGCGATAGGCGGTTCGGCCAGCGACCTGCTGAGCAATGTGCCGTCAATCGACGTGGACACCGAGGGCGAAATCTCCCTGCGCGGCAACAGCAGCGTGACCATCTGGATAAACGGCAAGGACGCAGGTCTTACTTCCGACAACCAGGCGGAAATCCTTGAGCAACTCCCGGCAGAAAGCATCGATAGGATAGAGGTCATAACCAACCCCTCTGCAAAATATAGCCCCGAGGGCACTGCCGGCATCATCAACATCGTGCTCAAGGAGGACACTAAGCCGGGATATTATGGAAGCGCACAAGCCCAGGCTGACATACAAGGAGGTGTGCGGGCAAGTGCCAACATCAACTTCACGGCAGGCAAGTGGAGCGGATACGTCAATGCAGGCTACCGTCACAACCGCCGTGAGAGGGGAGGCTACACCAACCGTGACATGGATGGGGGAATGTTCCTCAATCAGACGACTGACGGTCTCAGCAAGCGTGACAACGGTTTTTTCCGTGGCGGCTTGAATTACAAGGCGACGGACAAAGACGTGATTTCGCTCAGCGGATTCGGCATGGTCGGCGGAGGAAGCAATGACAACACCATCAACTATGTCTCCAATGTGCCGGACAGCTATACCTCGGCAGTGCGACAGACGTTTGGCGACAACGATATGCGAGGCGGCAACGTGATGCTCTCCTATGACAGGCGGTTTGACGAACTGAAGATGCTGACCCTCTCGGCAAGCCACAACAGGTGGAATATGATGAATGGCAACGATTACTTCCAGACATCCACCTATCCTGACCATGTGACAAACTCGCTGCAACGGCAGTCGAGTGACATCAAGAACAATGGTTGGGAGTTCCAAGCCGACTATTCCAACGCTTTCAACGACAGCCACAAGATAGAGGCCGGTTACAAGGGCGTGTTGCGTGATGAGACGAGCCCGATAGAAACATTGAGTGGGACTGGCGAATCTGACCTTGCGCCGCAGAGGAACCTTGACAATACGTTCAAGTACAAGCAAAACATCCAGGCACTCTACATGACCTATTCTGGCAAGGTGGGCAATTTCGGGATGCAGTTTGGCCTGCGTGGTGAATACTCAAGGACAAAGACGTCTTCCTCTTACTGGAACAGTGAAAAAGGAGACGTGACAGACCCTTTTGACAAATCGAAATTCGACCTTTTCCCCAGTGTTTTCTTTTCCTATTCATTGCCAAAAGGAAATGAATTGCAGGTCAATTACACCCGCCGCATACGCCGTCCTTGGGGCGGGATGCTCAATTCATTCACCAACATCACCGACTCGTCCAACATCTCACGCGGTAATCCAGACCTCGACCCGCAGTACTCCAACGCTTTCGAGCTGAATTACATTAAGAATTGGGAGAGGCACATGCTGTCGGTTTCCACCTACTACCGCTCGACAAACGATGTCTTTGAGCGCATAAGCTACATGGACGGCAACAACATCATGAATTCCACGTGGTTCAACGTGACCAAATCGGTGGCGGCAGGAGCGGAGCTGGTGGTCAAAAACAAACTTTTCGACTTCATCGACCTGACCACCACCATCAATATGTATTATTCCAAGCTCAACGGTTTCAACTACTATATGCAGAGTGTCGATGCTTGGGTCTCGGGGGAGAGTGAGGAGAACTTTGCTTATGATGCCAAGGTCATAGCCAACTTCATGCTTCCCTATGACATCTCGTTGCAGCTCACCGGCAGTTACAGGTCGGGGCAGACGATAGCGCAAGGGACGCGTGAGCCGACCTATAGGCTTGATGCCGGCATCAAGAAATCGTTCCTTGATGGCAAAATCAATCTGGCACTGACAGCCCGCGACTTGCTGGATTCCCGCCACCGCCACACGATAACCTCGGGAGCAGGCTTCACGCAGGAGAGTGAATCGTGGCGGCAAGGGCGCAATGTGAGGTTGACCATCTCCTACAGTTTCGGCAATATGCGTGGGAAGAAAAACGGCGACACGATGCGTGACGATGACAATATGTCAGGAGAAGTGTACGAGGAATATTGAATTTCCGTTGACAAATAACGCTTGATTAGTTAAAAAGGCCGTTTTGCCTATACAAAATGATTGTACGGCTTGACAAATCTAAAGAAAAGATTTTGTCAAGTCGTTTATCTTACTTTACTTTGCCGCATACCGATTGATTCGGTGAGTGCCGAGCATTCGTCCACTACCCTTAAATGAAATACTATGTCAGGCATGGGCGTGATGCGGCTAATATGAACAACAATCTAACATGACCAATTATGGCAAATGAACATTTAGTCAAAGAACTGGATCAAGTGGTCGTCCGTTTCTCCGGTGACTCCGGGGATGGGATGCAGTTGGCCGGAAACATCTTCTCTGCCGTCTCTGCCGTCTTGGGCAACGACATCTCGACATTCCCAGACTATCCTGCCGAAATCAGGGCACCGCAAGGGACGTTGAGTGGTGTGTCAAGTTATCAAATCCACATCGGGGGCGACAAAGTCTACACCTCGGGCAATAAATGCGACGTGCTTGTTGCAATGAACCCGGCCGCACTAAAGGTCAACGTCAAGAACATAACCCCGCAGACAATCATAATCACCGATGCCGACTCGTTCACTGACAAGGACTTGGAGAAAGCGCAATACGCCACCAAAGACCCGTTCACCGAACTCGGAATCAACAACACCGTCATCGATGTCCCGATAACCAGTATGTGCCGCGAAAGTCTCAAGAACAGCGGCATGGATAATAAGTCAATCCTCAAGTGCAAGAATATGCTTGCGCTCGGTCTCGTCTGCTGGCTGTTTGACCGTCCGCTTGACCACGCGATGCAGATGCTCAACACTAAATTTGCGAAGAAGCCCGACGTTGCCACGGCAAACATCAAAGTGCTGACCGACGGCTACAACTACGGACACAACATCCACGCCTCTGTCCCGACATACCGTGTCGAGACCAAGGGTGAAAAGCGGAAAGGCATCTACCGCGACGTTAACGGCAACGCCGCCACCGCCTATGGTCTCGTAGCAGCTGCCGAGAAAGCCGGGTTGCAATTGTTCCTCGGCTCATATCCCATCACCCCCGCGACAGACATACTCCACGAACTCGCCAAGTTGAAGAATCTCGGCGTCATCACCGTCCAGTGCGAAGACGAAATCTCAGGCTGCTGCAATGCCATCGGTGCCTCATTCGGCGGCGCGTTGGGCGTGACATCGACATCAGGTCCGGGGCTTTGCCTCAAGAGCGAAGCGATAAACCTGGCCGTCATCGCCGAGCTGCCTCTCGTCGTCGTCGATGTCCAGAGGTCGGGACCGTCCACAGGTATGCCCACCAAGAGCGAACAGACCGACTTGCTCCAGGCAATGTTCGGCCGCAACGGCGAGAGCCCGCTGGTGGTCATAGCCGCCACGTCACCGACCGACTGCTTCGATTCGGCTTACATGGCTTGCAAGCTGGCGTTGGAGCACATGACACCCGTCATACTCCTGACCGACGGCTACATTGCCAACGGTTCTGCCGCGTGGAGGATTCCTTCACTCGACGAATACCCCGAAATCCGTCCGCCCTACGTCACCCCTGAGATGCGCGAGGGATGGAAACCCTACCGCCGCAACCCTGACAACTTCGTCCGCTACTGGGCAGTCCCGGGGACTGAAGGCTTCATGCACCGCCTCGGAGGCCTGGAAAAAGACTTCTCGACCAGCGCAATCTCGACCGACGCTGTCAACCACCAGAAGATGGTCGTCACCCGCCGCAACAAGATAGAAAAGGTGGCCGACTGCATCCCCCTCCAGGAAGTCCTCGGCGACAAAGACGATGCCGACTTGCTCATCGTGGGCTGGGGAGGCACATTCGGGCATCTCTACGACACGATGCGCACGATGCGTGCCGATGGCAAGAAAGTCGCGCTCGCACACTTCAAATACATCAACCCGCTGCCCCGCAACACCGAGGAGCTGCTCCGCAAGTACCCCCGCATCGTGGTCGCCGAGCAGGACATGGGGCAGTTTGCCGGCCTCTTGAGGATGCGTGTCCCGGGCGTGGACTTCAAACAATTCAACCGCATCAAGGGACAACCCTTCAAGGTCAGCCGCTTGGTAGAGGAATTCACTAAAATGATGGAGGAATAATCATGCAAGAGCAACAATATACAGCAAAGGATTTCAAGAGTGACCAGTACGTGCGTTGGTGTCCCGGCTGCGGCGACCACGCCCTGTTGAACTCGCTGCAAAAGGCCATGGCCGAGCTTGGCATCCCGCCGCACATGACAGCCGTCGTGTCGGGCATCGGGTGCTCGTCGCGCCTGCCCTACTACATGAACACCTACGGTTTCCACACCATCCATGGGCGTGCGGCGGCGATAGCCTCGGGATTGAAAGTGGCCAACCCGGCCATCACCGTCTGGCAAATCTCCGGCGACGGCGACGGGCTCGCCATCGGCGGTAACCACTTCATCCACGCCCTGCGCCGCAACGTCAACATCAACATCGTGCTGCTCAACAACCGCATCTACGGCCTGACCAAGGGGCAGTATTCGCCCACCTCGCCGCGCGGCTTCGTCTCCAAGTCGTCGCCCTACGGCACGGTCGAAGACCCGTTCCGCCCTGCCGAACTGGCATTCGGGGCACGGGGACGCTTCTTCGCCCGCTGCGTCGATGTTGACAGCCCATGCTCGGTCGAGGTGCTCAAGGCTTCGGCACGGCACAAAGGCGCGTCGGTGGTCGAGGTGCTGCAAAACTGCGTGATATTCAACAACGGCTCGCAAAGCGCGTTGGCGACCAAGGAGCTCAGGGCCGAGAACGCCATATACCTCGAAGCCGGCAAGCCCATGCTCTTCGGCAAAGACCATGACAAAGGCCTGGTGCAAGACGGCTTCGGCCTCAAGGTCGTGCGCCTGGGCGAAAACGGCGTGACCGAGAAGGACATCCTCGTCCACGACCCCCACTGCGAGGACAACACCCTGCACATGAAGCTGGCGTTGATGGAAGGACCCGACTTCCCCGTCGCACTCGGTGTCATCAGGGACGTGCAAGCCCCCTGCTACGACGAGGCCGTCCGCGCCCAGATCGAGGAGGTCAAGGCCAAGAAGCGCGAGCATACCCTCGAGGAATTCCTCCACACGGGCGACACGTGGGAGATAAAATGACCATCGGCATCAGATGGATTGTGAAGGCTGGAGCGTGTCTCCAGCCTTTTTCTTGCCCATCCGCCACCGCTGGCATACCTCGCCAGCACGACCGCCCTGCCGCGTGATGTCCCCCTATGCGGCTGCTTGCGGGCATCAAGTCAGGGGATGAAATCCGTGACGATAGAGGAAAACTTCGACTGCGCACCGAGAAAAGTTGGTTTGCTCGGCGAGTAAAGTATATTCAGAAGTTTTGAATATATAAACAAAACTTTTGTTTTTACTTTACTCACCGAGTGATGGAACTTTTCTCGGCGAGAGGGGGAAGTTTTCCTGGCGAGCCACAGTGTCTATGTGCCGTGCTGTCTGGCCGAGGGGCTGGGGTGGAGGCAGGTTTTAACGGGGGCGGGTGCGGTTGTTAGCCTATTTTGGCGTACTTTTGCCCCGACAACTATGGCAGATGGCAAGGCTTAAGTGGGAAAATCGTGACATTGCCGACGTGGTGGCGTTGATGGACAAGGCCATCTTCGGTTATCGCCTCATCGAGGACGGTGACAAGGTGCTCATCGGGGTGTCGGGGGGCAAGGACTCGTTGGCCCTGCTTGAGCTGCTCGCACGCCGCTCGCGCATCCGCCGGCCGTCGTTCACGGTGATGGCGGCGCACGTGGCTGTGACCAACATCGGCTACCGCAGTGACATCGACTACCTGAGGTCGTTGTGCAAGGGGTTCGGGGTCGAGCTTGTCACGGTCGAGACCAGCTATGAGATGGCCACCGACACGCGCAAGTCGCCATGCTTCCTCTGCTCGTGGAATCGGCGCAAGGCACTGTTCACCGTCGCGCAACGGCATGGCTGCAACAAGATCGCCCTCGGGCATCACCAGGACGATGTGATTGAGACGCTCTACATGAATATGATGTTCCAAGGGGCGTTCAGCACGATGCCGCCGATGCTGCGGATGCGGAAGTTTGACCTCGCCGTCATCCGCCCGCTGTGCCTCGTCCCCGAGTCCCGCCTGGTGGCGATGGCTGCGTCGCGTGGCTACAAAGGCCAGGTCAAGGCCTGCCCCTACGAGCACCAGTCGAGCCGCACGGCGGTGAAGCGTCTGCTCAAGGAGATGGAGGCTCTCAATCCCGAAATGCGTCACAACATCTGGGGCAGCATGAGCAACGTGCAGACGGAAATGCTGCCGCCGAAAATCATAAAACATCAGAAATCATGAAAGGAATCTACACCATCGCCCTCCTCATCGTCTCCAATGTCTTCATGACACTGGCGTGGTACGGGCATCTCAAGCTGCAAGGCATCAAGGGTTTCGAGCGGCTTCCCCTCATGGCGGTCATCGCGCTGTCGTGGGGAATGGCGTTTTTCGAGTACTGCGCCCAAGTGCCTGCCAACCGCATAGGCTTCGTGGGCAACGGCGGCCCGTTCAGTCTCATCCAGCTCAAGGTCATACAGGAGGTGGTGTCGCTCACCATCTTCACCGTCATCGCGTCGATGCTGTTCCACAACATCTCGCTGGCGTGGAACCACGTGGCGGCGTTCATCTGCCTGGTGCTGGCGGTCTATTTTGTATTCATGAAGTAATCTGGTTCAAAAACATAGCATCATGGCACAGGCAGGCAAAGGACAAAAGGACCCGAGGGAGGATTTCAAGTACTCGGAGGCGGAGATTGAGGAGCTGTTGGGGTGGTTCAAGGGCAAGGATTTGCCCAAGTCGCTGAGGCTCGACAGCGGCACATTCGTCCCCGATGTGGCACGGACGGTGGCGTTGCTGTCCGAGATTGTGCGCGACAAGCAGAACCGCACATTCGAGACCACCGCCGACCAGCTCTTCAAAATCAGGAGGCTCTCGGAAGAATATCTCAACGGCGGCAACCCGCCCATGCAATGACCATCAAAAGACAAGGCACGATGAAAATAGTTTCAGCAAAAGACATCAAGGGCATCGACGCACGCACCGTCGAGGAGGAAGGCATCACGTCATTCGACCTTATGAAGCGCACGGCCGATGCAATCACCAAGGAGATTTTGAAGTATGACACCGGCGGCTGTTTCCATGTCTTCGCCGGACCTGGCAACAACGGTGGCGATGCCATCCTGACCGCACTCAACATCCACAACACGGGGCGCAGGGTCAGCCTGTTCCTGTTCAACACGGCGGGCAAGCTCTCCGATGATTGCGAGAGGGCCAGGCGCGAGGCTGTCGCCGCCGAGGGGCTTGACTTCATGGAAGTGACCAAGTCATTCGATTTTCCCCGTGTGGGCGATGGCGACATCATTATCGACGGGCTTTTCGGCACGGGGCTGAGCAAGCCGTTGAGCGGTGGGTTCGCTGCAATGGTGAGGTTCATCAACAACAGTGCCGCGCAGACATTCTCGATAGATATGCCGTCGGGGCTGATGTGCGAAGACAATT
This sequence comes from uncultured Bacteroidaceae bacterium, assembly GCA_939800445.1. Taxonomy (GTDB): domain Bacteria; phylum Bacteroidota; class Bacteroidia; order Bacteroidales; family Bacteroidaceae; genus Avibacteroides; species Avibacteroides faecavium. The sequence continues at coordinate 11,974 of CALNGU010000004.1, forward strand.
CGTTCAACAACTTGCAATGCGTCGTCAAGGCCGACCGCACGTTCACTGTGCAAGTGCCCAAGCTTGCCCTGCTTTTCCAAGAGTTCGGCTGCTACACGGGCGAGGTGCAGACGGTGGACATAGGGCTTTCTGCAAAGGCTATCGCCGAGTGCGACACGCAGTTCCAGACCTTGGAGCGGGATATGGTGGCGCACCTCATGAGGAAAAGGAAGAGGCACACGCACAAGGGGGACTATGGCCGGGCATTGTTGGTCGCAGGTTCCTACGGCATGAGCGGCGCGGCGACACTCGCGGCCAGGGGATGCCTGCGCAGCGGCATAGGACTGCTCAAGCTGCACGTGCCTAATGCTTGCGTCAGCACCGTGCAGGTGACGGTGCCCGAGGCGATGGTCTTCCCCGATTATCACGAGCGCATCTTCACTTCCATCACGTGCGCCACATCCGATTTTGATACCATAGGCATGGGACCTGGCTTGGGTCAGGACGAATTGACCGCCGAGGGTGTCAGGCAGATACTTGCCGATGCCCAGCAGCCGTTGGTCATCGATGCCGACGCGCTCAACATCATCACCCAGGACAAGCAATTGCTCAAGCGCATACCCGCCGAGTCGATACTTACACCGCACGTCAGGGAGTTTGACCGCATCGCCGGCAAGAGCAAAGACCCATACGAGAGGATGATGAAGGCTATCGCCCTTGCCGAAGGTTTCAATCTGTATGTCGTGCTGAAAAGTTCGTTCACGGCGGTTGTCACACCGCAGGGTCAGGTCTACATAAACATCATCGGCAATCCTGGTATGGCTACCGGCGGCAGCGGCGACGTATTGACAGGCGTGCTGACGGCGTTGCTTGCGCAACACTATCCCTCACGTGATGCCGCGCTGCTTGGCACTTACGTCCACAGCCTGGCTGGTGACATTGCCGCAGCATCAAAGGGCGAGACCGCTATGACCGCTCTCGACATCGCCGAGTGCCTGCCCGAGGCGTGGAAAGAACTGGCCTGACAGTTGCCGGCATAAGACAAGCGATGGGGATGCAGCCTTGCATTCCCCATCGCTTTCGTATGTCCCGCTCCGCAGCACGGCGTCATGGACGTGCGGCACGGCGGCTGTCTCCACTCATCTCTTGACGTACACTTTGTGCGTGCCGCGTCCCGATGTGGTTATGCCCGTTGCCTGGTCGTCTTTCCACTGTTTCAACTCGCGTGAGGCGGTGTAGCGCAGCAGTCCGGTCAGGGCGCAGTAGTCGTCGATGGTCATGAACGGGTGAGCATCCAAGTAGTCCTGCGCCATCCGCAACCGCTCCTCGGGGGTGTGGCTGCTTGACGATTGGCGGAATTTCTCAGGGGCGCGCTCCAGACGGCAAGCGGTGTCGGTGCGCATGACCAACCCTTTGTCGGCCTTGAAGCGGATGGCGTTGACACAGAGGCTCGCGGCGTTGCGCTGTACGTCATCGTCATTGCCGGTCTCGCGGTCGAACCCCTCACGCAACCCCAATGCGGGAGTGAAGATGCCGAGCCCGTCGATTTTGACTGAACGTCCACTGGCCATCGCGCCGGCAATCTCCTCGACGAGCGACTGTACCAGCCCCTTGACGTCGCCAGGTGTGAACGTGCCGGCGTGGCTGATGTTCTGCGCTATCTCCTCAAGGCTTGTCTGCCCCGACAGCTTCATTCGTGGGAAGAGGATGCGTTTGCCCTCCTCGTTTGGCAGGTTGGATTCCTGCATCTCGTAGTAAGCCATAGTTCCTGTATTTAGTCGTTTGACAATCTTTTTCCGTTTCCGACAAATTCCGCCGCGCCGCATTCGACGGTGGGCGTGGTTGCATGACAACTTTATTTTTAGGCTAAAGTTACATATTTTTAGGCTGCAAATATATGTTTTTAGCTTGAATTTTTATGTTTTTAAGTTGAAAACAGAGATTTTGCGGCATATAGGCGGCTCCATGCCTGTTGCGGGGCATCTGCTCCACAATGCTGCAAGCGGCATGGTGCATGGCCCAGTGGCGGATGCGGGTGAAAAAAGATGCCGCCTCCTGAATCAGGAGACGGCATCTTGGGAATGTTTAGCGTGGCTCAGAGGTTGCGCCCGCAGCAATGCTTGTACTTCTTGCCCGAACCGCAGGGACACGGGTCGTTGCGGCCTATTATTTTTTCCGATTTCATAGGCTCTTGCTTGGCGTTCTCGCGGGTGTCGCGGGCTGCCACTTCGCTCATCTGGCTTGTGGCATCCTGCTTGTTTTCCTGCAAGTGGCGGTTTGGCTGGCGTTGCTCGGGTGGTGCTTGCCTGACATCTCCCGGGTCTTGGACGGGGATTTGCCCGCGCATGAGGACAGAGATCGTGCCGTTGTTGATCTTCTCGACCATGCTGTCAAAGAGGTTCACCGACTCAAGTTTGTATATGAGCAGTGGATCTTTTTGCTCGTAGCTGGCATTCTGCACCGAATGTTTGAGGTCGTCGAGTTCGCGGAGGTTCTCCATCCAGGCTTCGTCGATGGTGTGGAGGAGCATCCTCTTTTCAAATTCCTTCACCACTGACTTGCACTCGGTCTCATATGCTTCCTTGAGGTTGCACTGTATGTTGTATATCCTCTTGCCGTCGGTGATGGGGATGAGGATGTTCTCATACCGGTCGCCTTGTTCTTCAAAGACTTTCTTGATGACGGGGTTGGCTATCTCGGCAAGTCTCTCTGTCTTGCGCTTGAATACGTCCATCGCGGCGTTGAATGCCTTTTCTGTGAGGTTTTCCTTGCTGACTTTCTGGAATTCGTCCTCGGTGAACGGCGGTTCCATTGCCATGATTTTGAAGAAGTTGAGCTTTGCCGTCTCGTAATCGCCGTTCTCCACGATGCTTGCGCAGCGTTCCCATATCATATTCACGATGTCCATCCCGATGCGTTCTCCCATGAGGGCGTGGCGGCGTTTGGTGTAGATGACGACGCGTTGCTTGTTCATCACGTCATCATACTCAAGCAGGCGTTTGCGGATGCCGAAATTGTTTTCCTCGACTTTCTTCTGCGCTTTTTCGATGGCGTTTGAAATCATCTTGTGCTCAATCATTTCGCCCTCTTTGAAGCCGAGCTTGTCCATGATTGTCGCAATCCTGTCAGAGGAGAAGAGGCGCATGAGGTTGTCCTCCAACGAGACGAAGAACACTGACGAACCCGGGTCGCCTTGACGGCCCGCACGGCCGCGCAACTGGCGGTCGACGCGGCGTGACTCGTGACGCTCTGTGCCGATGATGGCAAGGCCTCCTGCGGCTTTGACCTCGGGACTGAGCTTGATGTCCGTTCCACGTCCTGCCATGTTGGTCGCGATGGTGACTGTCCCGCTCTGACCAGCCTGGGCGACAATCTCTGCCTCCTTTTGGTGGAGCTTGGCATTCAGGACGTTGTGCTCTATTTTCCGCATCTGGAGCATCTTGCTCAACATCTCTGAGATTTCGACTGAGGTCGTGCCGACCAGTACGGGGCGGCCGCAGTTGTGCATCTTCTCTATTTCTTCAATGACTGCCTTGTATTTTTCACGCTTTGTCTTGTACACGCGGTCGTTCATGTCGATGCGTGCGATGGGTTTGTTGGTGGGGATGACTACGACGTCGAGTTTGTAGATGTCCCAGAATTCGCCAGCCTCAGTCTCTGCCGTACCCGTCATGCCTGACAGTTTGTGGTACATCCTGAAGTAGTTTTGCAGCGTGATGGTAGCGAATGTCTGGGTTGCCGCCTCGACTTTGACGCTTTCCTTGGCTTCTATCGCCTGGTGCAAGCCGTCCGAGTAGCGGCGGCCTTCCATGATGCGGCCGGTTTGTTCATCCACGATTTTGACTTGACCGTCGATAACGACATATTGGTCGTCCTTCTCAAACATCGCGTAGGCTTTCAGCAGCTGGTTGATGGTGTGCACGCGCTCTGACTTGACGGAGTAGTCGGTCAGGAGTTCGTCCTTTTTGTTCAACTTCTCCTCCTCTGAGAGGTCTTTTTGCCCTTCGAGTTCCGCAAGTTGGCTGGTGATGTCTGGCAAAATGAAGAACGACGGGTCGGAAGCATATTTTGAGATGAACTCGATGCCCTTGTCCGTGAGATCCACCGAGTTGAGCTTTTCGTCTATCACGAAGTACAACTCGTCTGTCGCCTCATGCATCCGCTTGTTGTTGTTCTCCATGTAGATTTCTTCAGTCTTGAGCATTCCTGCTTTGATGCCTGGTTCGCTCAGGTACTTTATGAGAGCCTTGTTCTTGGGCAGTCCCTTGTGTGAGCGGAACAAGGAGAGCCAGCCTGCTTCCTGCTCCTCTTTCTTGTCTGACTGGATGAGCCGTCGTGCATCCGAGAGGAGTTTGGTGGCCAAAGTCCGTTGGGTGTTGAAGAGGTTCTCGACCATAGGCTTGAATTCCTCGAACATCTGGACTTCGCCCTTGGGAACTGGACCGGAGATAATCAGAGGGGTACGTGCATCGTCAATCAACACAGAATCGACCTCATCGACTATGGCATAGTTGTGCTTGCGTTGTACGAGGTCGCGCGGGTTGCCCGCCATGTTGTCGCGCAGGTAGTCGAAACCGAATTCATTGTTCGTCCCAAACGTGATGTCCGCGAGGTATGCCTTGCGCCTTGCTTCCGAGTTGGGTTTGTGTTTGTCGATGCAGTCAACACTCAGCCCGTGGAATTCGTAGAGTGGCCCCATCCATTCGGAGTCACGCTTAGACAGGTAGTCGTTGACAGTGACCACGTGCACCCCATTGCCCGTCAATGCGTTGAGGAATACCGGGAGTGTGGCCACGAGGGTCTTGCCTTCACCTGTCGCCATCTCGGCTATCTTGCCTTTGTGCAGGACTACGCCGCCGAAGAGTTGGACGTCGTAGTGGACCATGTTCCATGTGATTTCGTTACCGCCAGCCATCCAGTGATTCTGGTATATAGCCTTGTCGCCGTCAATCCTGACAAAATCCTTGGTGGCGGCAAGCTCGCGGTCAAAGTCGGTGGCTGTCACGACGATTTCCTCGTTGCTTGCAAATCGCTGGGCGGTGTTTTTCACAATTGCGAATGCTTGCGGGAGGATTTCGTCAAGAGCCTTCTCGTATTTGTCAAGGACTTCTTTCTCCAGCTTGTCTATTTGGTTGAAGACTTCCTCGCGGTCTTCGAGTTCGAGGGTTTCGACCTTGGCCTTCAGATCGTTTATCTTTTCTTCCTCTTCTTTCGCTGAATCCTTGACGAACTTGCGGAGCTCTTGTGTCTTGGCACGCAGCTCGTCATTTGACAGTTTCTCTATTTCCGGATAAGCGTCCTTGATTTTTTGAACCCAAGGCTGTATCTCTTTCATGTCTCGGGTTGACTTATTCCCGAAGAGCTTTTTTAGAATCTCGTTAAATCCCATCTTGTAGTAATGTTGTTTATTGGTTGCTGCAAGGATAACCCCGTTGCAAAGTTATGTAAATAGTTAATACAAACGCTCCTACCCCTGTTTTAAATCGGTGACAGGTATTGCCGAGGCCGCGTTGGGGGCTCTTATCCTCAGATAATAGGCGATTGTCGGGGCGACAATCTCTGTATTTACCGGTGTGTTGATCAACTCTCCCTTGATGCCGCCTCCCCAGAAAATTATGGGTGATGCGGTGAAATTGGCTCTTTCAACCCTGTACTCGTAGGAGTTTTCGTTTCTCGATGACCAGCCAGGCAACAGTTCGTAGAGGATGTCACCGGACCGCCGGTAGTTGAAACGGTTGCGCCACCTCTGAATCTCGGGGTCCCACGCGCCAATCAGTATGCGTTTGGCAGTGTAGGCGTTGGCTATCCCGTCGAAGGTTGATAGAAACTCGGTGGCGTCGCGTGTTATCGTGTCGTAGTCCAGTTTCCGTTCCTTCAGCAATGGATGGTTGAGGTATATCTCGTTGCCTGAATAGCCGTGCACGTAGTTGCCCTCGCCGTATTTTGCCATGAGAAACATATTGAGCAGGGCGGAACAGCGGTTTATGTAGAATTCCCCGGCTGGAATCTTATACTTCTTCAGGTCGGCATTCTCTTTCCCGACATATCCGGTCGAGGTGATGACGACGAGCAGGTTGTTTGCTCCACCCGCTTTCTTTGCTGCCGCGTCAATTATGCGTCCGACCTGGCGGTCGAGGCGTGCGTAGGTGTCCTGGATTTCAAGCGAGCATTCCATCGTGCTCTTCCCGTCGAAATTGCCGGCATAGAGCGTGACTGCCACGAGGTCGGGTGTCCCGTCATCACCGGCAGGGCTCTTCTCGATGCATTGCACGACCATATTGCCGATTTCCTCATTGACAAGCGCGCTTTTGACGAACTTCTTGAGCTTGAGGAAACGGAAGTCCTTGAATTTGTGGTTGAACGTCTCCTCCTGCCACTCAGATGTGAGGTAGGTGTAGTTCTTGCAGTCGAGCAGCGGCTGCCACTCCATCTTGTCTATCCGTTGGTCGATTGAGAGCGAGTCGTTGTAGATTGTCACCCAGTAGGGCAGGTCTTTGTAGTAGGTGGTCGAGCACCATTTGCCGTTGTCTTCGTTTATCCACACGGCGCAGTCGGCATTGCGGCCTGCCGAGAGCAATGCGCTCTCGGGGTCGGCGGCGATGGTGAAGACGAAACCTCGCTCTTGCGTCGAGATTTTCAACTCATCGGCGAGGGTCGAGACAAGGAGCTTCTCGGGTGAGAATCCCGACCTGGTGTAGTTGCCAAGGAACTCATCGTCGCCGACACAGTTGACGACGCTCTCGCTCCGCCTGTCAAACCAGTCACGGCCTATTATGCCATGGACGGATGGCGATGTGCCAGTGTTGATGGTCGCCACTGCCGATGCCAGGTCAGGGTTGTTGAAGTCGAGATAACCGTTGCGGAAGGTAGTCCCGTCCCTCATCAACCGTTTGAATCCGCTCTCCCCGAACAGTGGGGTGAAACGTTCCAGATAGTCGCTTCGCAGCTGGTCCACCGTGATGCTCAGCACCAGTCGTGGCGGCACGTCACCTCCCTGCGCCTTGCCCTCGGTCATGGCGAGCATGGCCAGAGCCGAGATGAGCAGCAGCTTCAGGCGGCGGTCAGTTTCTTGCAGTTTGTTCTCAGAGTGTAACATACGCTTCGGAGCAGCAAAGATAGTGCCAAAAACAGTATGGCACTGTTGAATTCTTGTGGAATGACAAAGATAAATGCAAAAAACAACGCAATTACCGCCGCATTCGCCATGTGGTAGTAGGACTTGCGCCGCTTCACCTCTTTATATATGAAGAACGGCATCAGCAGCAGGTGCGCCGGATGCGTGAACAGCAACATATAGTTTGGCGACGTGGCAGGGTGCGTCGAGAACAGCACCAGAAATGCCACCACCAACCCGCAGACACCAGCCGCGCCAAACAGGATGATGTCAACACCCCACAGCGTCTTGCCTATGCGCCACTCGATGATGCACACGGCGGCGGCCAGCACAAACAGCGTGACAAACACCATCATCGGCGACGGCACCCACGGCTGCGGCGCGACCTCGGCGGCCGAGACGATGGCGCGTGGCGTGCCGGCGAGCTTGACCCTCACCCCGGTGCTGTCGGTGTAGTAGGCGTTGTCGAGGAAGTCCTTGTAGTAGAACGGTGCAAACATGGCCTCGCGCACCCCGATAGGCGCGTCGGCAGGGCTGCCAATGCAGATGTCCATCCCGAGCTGCGACCACTCGTGCCCTTGGGCAAACTGACGCACAATCGTGCGGAAAGAGGTGGCCGTCAGGCTCTTGTCATAATCGACCACAGCACCGACAGCCTCCTCAATCCTGTCCCTTGCTCGTGTCGTGCAGTTGTCGTAGAAGAAGTTGTAGCGGTAGACGCGGTTCTCGGGTGCATAGTTCTCCACCAGCGCGAGGAGCAGCGACAGTTTTTGCCCGTCTGTGAGGTTCAGCTCTTGCTCGTAGATTTGCGAACCCCGGTGGTGGTACTCGGGCCAGAACCACTCAAAGCCTGTGATGCCGAGCTGGTAGTCCGTCTCGCCCTTGACAAACCTCCAAACGAAATGCGGTGTGTCGAAGCTGAACATCCCGTAGTTGAAAACAATGTCAGCACCGTTGTCCGCATTCTCATAGCGGATGGCCGTGTGCCCGAACAGTTCGTATATCTCGTCCCCCGGTGCACACGTCAGCAGGCTGAACCGCACCTTGTCGAGGCGCAGCGTGTCCCCCGTCGCAAGCACCACCGACGATGCCCGTGCCGTCATGGTGACGAGCAGGGCGATGGCCACGGCGAGCAGCGGGGATGCAGATTTCCTATTCATTCCTTCCCTTGTCCTTTGTTACTGTATGCTTTCAAGTGTGTCTCGACGCACGCCGCCATGACGGCGAAGACGGCTATGGTGAACGGCACTCCCACCGTCACGTCATGGACGAAGGCGAAAGAGCCGTGGTCGTCGCCCGTTGCCGTCGCGATGACAGCTATGCGTGCCACGTTCATCACCCCTGTCGCCGCCACTCCCGCGAGGGCGGCCAGCGACTTGCGTCCCGCATTGCCAGGCAGGCACATCACAGCAGCGATGAGCGCGAGCATATGCCTTGCCCCCGTGCACCTGCCGCTGATGCTGAACGCTGTCCCCGTGCCGCCATCGATGATGCAATGCCTCACGCCGTGCGCCGTCCTTGCCTTGCGGGTGGCATATCCGCCCTCCGCCACGTTGCACGCCGCCGTGGCAGCCCGTGCAGTCAGCCCGCATGAGGCATCGACCGCTGCTGTCCACAGGTGCGCCAGATGTTGCGCCGTCCGCCCGTGGCCGCCGGCATCGGCCCATACCGTGATGCCGCGCCCTGCATAGTCCAGGGCGAACAGCGTGATGACGAAGACGAACAGGCAACGCACCCTCGTCAGCATCATCCCCTTGCCCGCAACCGTCCTTGCCATAGTGCCGCGTGTCAGTCAAAACGCTGCAAAAATAAGGATTTATTCCACGTCGGCACGCAGGCGTGCGCCCCTTTCACCCCGCACGCCTGCCGTTTTGCCCGATGGCAAGGCATTGTGCGGGCGGGAGCATACGGTGTTTCTTCCCACATGGTCTGACGCTACCGCGCACATCACCGCATGATGTTGCCAAAGTCATCAGTTGTTAGTGGCTATAACAAACATTGTTTGTCACAATAACAAGGTTTGTTATAGCCACTAACAACTGACCATTTTGCCCGCACCCCCGGATGATGTCGCCCGCGAGTGACTGTGACGCGGCGTTTGCCCCCGAAATCGATGCCCCTTGTGACAAAACTGTCCCCAAATGTTTAACTTTGCCATCCAAATGGGAAAGATGGACAACAGTTTTGACATACATGACTACAAACTGTCAGACCGCGAGCGCGACTTCGACAAAGCGTTGCGCCCGCTGTCTTTTGACGACTTCAGCGGGCAGGACAAGATAGTTGACAACCTGCGCATCTTCGTCAAGGCGGCCAAGTTGCGCGGCGAGGCTCTCGACCACGTGCTGCTGCACGGGCCTCCGGGACTGGGCAAGACGACGCTGTCAAACATCATCGCCAACGAGCTGGGGGTGGGATTCAAAGTCACCAGCGGGCCCGTGCTCGACAAGCCGGGCGACCTGGCGGGCGTGCTGACCAACCTTGAGCCGAATGACGTGCTGTTCATCGACGAGATACACCGTATGCCGCGCATCGTGGAGGAGTACCTCTACTCGGCGATGGAGGACTACCGCATCGACATCATGATTGACAAGGGGCCTTCGGCGCGGAGCATCCAGATAGAGCTCAACCCCTTCACCCTCGTGGGTGCGACCACGCGCAGCGGACGGCTCAGCCCGCCGTTGCGTGCGAGGTTTGGCATCAATATGCACTTGGAGTACTACGACAACAACATCCTGAGCAGCATCGTGGCGCGTTCGGCGAAAATCCTCGGGGTGCGGTGCTCGACGCAGGCCGCCGACGAGATTGCCTCGCGCAGCCGTGGCACGCCGCGCATCGCCAATGCCTTGCTGCGCCGCGTGAGGGACTTCGCCCAGGTCAAGGGCGAGGGGCACATCGACTATGACATAGCCCTCTATGCCCTCGAGGCGTTGAACATCGACAAGTACGGGCTGGACGAAATCGACAACAAAATCCTTTGCACCATCATCGATAAATTCAGTGGCGGCCCCGTGGGTCTGACGACCATCGCCACGGCGTTGGGCGAGGAGGCCGACACGTTGGAGGAAGTCTATGAGCCGTTCCTGATCAAAGAGGGCTTCATGAAGCGCACGCCGCGTGGACGTGAGGTGACGGAGCTGGCCTACAAGCACCTTGGCCGCGCTTTCTTCGGACGTGGAACGTCGCTGTTTGATAGTTGAACATTCGCACATCTCCCGTGCGTGGCCGTGGCAGGCTGGCACGGGATTTCCTTTAAAGTATGATAGAAGATGTCAGGTCTTAAATCCCTTGCCCGCGACACGGCCATCTATGGGCTGAGCAGCATAGTCGGGCGTTTTTTGAACTATTTGCTCGTGCCGCTCTACACGGCGAAGATGTCGGTGGAGTCGGGCGGTTATGGTGTCATCACCAATGTCTATGCCATGACGGCCCTGTTGCTGGTCATCCTGACGTATGGCATGGAGACGGGTTTCTTCCGTTTCGTCAACCGCCAGGACAGGGAGCCGATGGTGACGTACAGCACGACGCTGATTTCGGTGGGCGTTTCCTCGCTCGCTTTCATCGTGTTGTGCCTCTCGTTCCTCAGACCCATCTCGTCGGTGCTGGGCTATGGCGACCATCCGGAGTACATCGGGATGATGGCTGTGGTGGTGGCTTTGGACGCGTTTATGAGTATCCCGTTTGCCTATCTCCGCTACAAGAAACGTCCGATAAAGTTTGCTGCGGTCAAGATGCTGTTCATCATCCCCAACATCGCCTTGAACCTTTTCTTCTTCGTCGCTTGCCCGTGGCTGTCTGAACACTTGCCGTGGGCGGTTGATTGGTTTTACGACCCGGGTTACGGGGTGGGCTATGCTTTTGTCGCCAACTTCATCTGCACGTCCGTCCAGTTGCTGTTCCTTGTGCCGGAGCTTCGTGGATTCCGCTACACTTTTGACCGGCGGTTGTGGAGGGAGATGATGCGCTACTCGATGCCTATCCTTGCGCTCGGGGTGGTGGGCATCCTCAACCACACGATTGACAAAATCATCTTCCCCCATCTCTTCGCCGACCGTGCGGCAGCCGAGTCGCAGCTGGGGATATACGGGGCGGTGAGCAAGGTGGCGATGGTCATGGCGATGTTCACACAGGCTTTCCGTTTTGCCTATGAGCCTTTTGTCTTTGGCAAGAGCCGTGACAAGGACAGCCGTGCGACGTATGCCGACGCGATGAAGTATTTCATCATTTTCGGGCTGCTGGCTTTCCTCGCCGTGGCCTGCTATCTGGACTTCCTGAAGTTTATCATCGCTCCCGACTATTGGGAAGGTCTGGGCGTAGTGCCTGTTGTCATGGCTTCGGAGCTGTTTGTCGGCATCTTCTTCAACCTGTCGTTCTGGTACAAGCTCATCGATGAGACGCGGTGGGGGGCGTGGTTTTCGCTCGCCGGGCTTGTCGTGGTCGTCACGCTCAATGTGGTCTTTGTCCCCCGTTATGGCTATGTGGCGTGTGCATGGGCATCGTTGTCGGGCTATGTGGTCATCACCCTGTTGTCCTACTTCGTGGGGCAGCGCAAGTATCCGATACGCTATGACCTCCGCTCCATATGCCGTTATGTGCTGCTTGCGGCGGTGCTCTATGCTGTCAAGGTCTTTGCCGCGACCGGCAACCTGTGGATTGATGCCGGGGTGGGGACGTTGCTCCTGGCGGTGTTTGTCGTCTATGTGGTTAGGCATGACCTGCCGCTTAGGGACATCCCAATCCTGAACCGGCTGGTGAGGAAGTGAGCGTTGCTGCACCGCACCATCCGTCAACGTGCCTGGTTGCTAAAGAATGTTGTCACGGTTGGTAGGGGGAGGAAAGAGACGTACTTTTGTACAGAAATCTGCAATCAATAATCAGAAAGGAACATTATGGGAATAGGAAAGTGGATAGCTGGTGCCCTTGGCTTTATGACCATGGGTCCGTTGGGTGGCTTGGCAGCTTTTGCGCTGGGTCATGCTTTTGAGAAATTGAACGATGGCAAGCATGGCGAACCTGGCATCCCCGCCGGTGACGGCACGGCGCAAGGACAGCGCAACAGCTTCATGTTCTCGATGCTGGTGCTTGCTTCCTACATCATGAAGGCGGATGGCAAGGTGATGCACAGCGAGATGGAGACGATGAGACGCTTCCTGCGCAACAATTTCGGCGCAAGTGCGGAGGTGCAGGGTGAACAGATCATCCGCAGGCTCTTTGAACGCAGGAAGGAGATGGACAGGACAAATCCTGAGGCGTTCAGGAACACGATCCGCGAGTGCGCGGCCCAGATGGCGGACAATCTGACATACGAGGCGCGTCTCCAGTTGATAGAGTTTCTCATCGAGATTGTAAAGGCCGACGGGCGCATTGCTTCCGAAGAGGTGGCTGCATTGCATGAGGTGGCAGTCTATATGCGCATCCCGGTAGCTGAAGTTGACTCGATGCTCAACCTCGGTGGAGGCGGGTCACTTGATGATGACTACAAGGTGCTGGAGGTCAGCCCTACGGCTACGAATGAGGAGGTAAAGGCCGCTTACCGCAAGATGGCTCTGAAGCATCATCCTGACAAGGTGGCGATGCTCGGTGAAGACGTGCGCAAAGCGGCGGAGATGAAATTCCAGGAAATCAATGCTGCGAAGGAGAGGATTTACAAGGCACGGGGGATGAATTGACCGCTCCCGACCTCCCATCTGACGGTGAGCCGGCAGCACCTTATATTAAATATGAAAAGGAAAGAGGTCTCCAAACTGGAGGCCTCTTTCTTCTTGTTCACATCAAGGATGACTCAATCGCCGTCATTCTCGAAGTTTCCAACATTTGCGTTGTCCCACCAAACGCGTGTTCCGCCATGGTCGCCAGAAATCGTTGATGAAGTGTTCTCTTCATTAAGAATCCTTATGGCATCGTTCATCGCAGCACCGTTGGTGTCGTAGCAAGTGGAACTGTATATCACGCGGCGCACACCTTCATTAGTGTTGACAGCCATGCCACCAGGGCCGAGACCTGCAGCATCGTTTGTCCTTTCGCTCTCGTTGACCCTGCCTTTGAACAGGATTGGGTAGCCCGTGCGGCGTTGCTCTGCCCATGCCTCTATTGACAGCGGGAAGAGGGCGAAGTACTTCTGCGTGATGATGCGTTGCAACTTCTCTTCATCCGTTGCGCCTTCGTCCCATTTCACAGGCAGGTCGTTTTCAGCTACACGATTGTTGATGTCGGGGTCAGTGTTCCCTTCAACAAGCAATTCCGGGTGGAGGCTTGCAATAGGATCAACATAGTCAATTTGAACATCCGTATCGTTGTTGATGTAGTTGTCAACAGCTCCGGTTTCGTATCCTGTTACCCCTGCGTATGAACCACGGTACTTGAGCTCTGCTTCCATTGAGGTGCGTATGCCTTCTTCATACAAATCTTGTACTCTCTCTGAACCAATGTCCCAACGCAGTTTAGCCTCGGCACGGAGGAAGTAGCCCTCTGCACATTTCATAATCGGAAGTGGCATTGCATAGCTAGAACCACTGTTGCCTTGGATCCAGTTTGACAAGTTTCCCCAAAGGTTTGGTTTTGCCGGCAGTCCGCTTGCGAAAGCTATGCCGTAGTAATCCGTGTCTTCAGGGATTAAAGTGGCCTCTTCTTTTGTGTACTCCTTGGTGTCATTTTCATCATTAGTGTTCTTGTAGAATCCGGTTTCCTTGCCCGCATCGTCTTTTATGGCCTCATATCCAGGTTTGAAAATAATCCTGTTCTTAGTCATGTAGAGCGGCAGGCGCGGGTCTTTCATGCCGACCATCATTGTCACAAGGTCAGCTCCAAATCCGCAGTCTCCCCAGTTGAACATCAACCACATCTCGTTTTCCAGGCCTTTTGCTATTACAATGTCGCCGTCTTCTTTGGTGAGGATGCCGCCATCAATAGCTTCTTGGGCAATTTGCTTGATGTCTACGCCCATATCCTTGGCTTCTTGGCCGCGTTTGGTCAGACGCAGGGCCATGCGCAAACGGAATTGGTTGGCTATTTTCACCCATTTTTCAGTATCGCCACCGCACCAAGTGTCAGCAGAGGCAAGCACATCCTTCTCAGTTTCAGTCATGCCCTTGATTTCTTCGACCGCTTGTTTGAGGTCATCGAGCATGTATTTGAATATGTCTTTCTGGCTGTCGTAAGCGAATTCGCTTGTGCTTTGGCTTGTCCCGAACACAGATGAGTACGCGATAGGACCGTATGCGTCTGTGGTCATCAATGTGCCGTAGGCTTGTACGACCCTCATGACACCTGCCAACCCCATCTGGTTGTTGGCTTCGCATTGCTCAATGATGCGGCGAGTGTTATTGAATATGTGGAGGTAGTAGTTCTCGTACATACCGCCGCTATGTCCTCTGTTTTCACCCATGTCCCCGTTGGAGAATCCTCCGTTTGGGGTCATGAAGTAACCGCAGTACATATCCATCGTCAGGTTTGTCCAGAACTGGAACATATTTTGCTGCGGCGGATAACAGTAGTTCATTGGTTCTGCAAATTGCGCCTCGAATGGCAAGTCTTCAGGATCGACTTCGATTCCGCTCGTATTGATCGTTTCAAAGTCGTCTGTGCAGGCTGTGCCGAGCATCAGTCCTCCCACAATGATGGGAAGGGACATTATGAATAATCTTGATTTATTTCGTTTCATGGTTCTCATCGTTAGAAGTTAAGTTTAATGTTGAGTCCGAAGCTACGTGATGTGGGCAGCGAGAAAATGTCGATGCCTTGCATACCGTTGCCAGTACCTATTGACACATCCGGATCCATCGGGGCGTCCTTGTAGAAGAAGAAAAGGTTGCGTCCGATGAGTGACAACGTGAGGTGGTTGCCTGTGCCGAGCAGGTTGCGGAATGTGTAGCCGAGCGACAGTTCGCGCAGACGGAAGTTGGTTGCATTGTAGACATATTGGCTGTTGTCGTAAGCCGTGTTGTAGCTTGTGCTACCTACAGTAGTGTAGTACTTTTGTGCATCAAATGTCACACCATCCACTGTAACTGTACCTCCGTTGTCTCGTGCTTCGCCTGTACGTTCAGAGACACCCCAGCCGTCCATGGTTGCTTCAGTCATTGACAGCACCTTGCCGCCGATGCGACCGTCGATTAAGAATGACAATGTGAAGTCCTTGTAACGGAAGGTGTTGTTCCAGCTCAAGTTCCATTTGGAGTTCATGTTGCCTACATAGAATTCTTCATCAGCCGTGGGATCTCCACTTATGACTGGCTTGCCGTCTGCCGTGATTTGTGGCTTGCCGTCTTCGTACACCATGTGGCGCACATAGAGGTCGCCATACTCGCCACCTTCTTTAAGGATAATCTTGGCACCACCAAAGTCGGAAAGCGTAAGACCGTTAGGCAGTCCATCAACAAGCTCTACTATCTTGTTGTCATTGAACGAAAGGTTCACGTCAGTCTGCCAGCTGAAGTCGTCATTGAATGGTTGGAACCAACCCAAACTTGCCTCAAAGCCTTGGTTCTGCACATTACCTGCATTGACATAGCGGTTGCGCAATCCAGTCTCAAATGGAGAAGACACTACGAAATATTGATTCCTCGTGTTGGTCTTGTAGTAGGTCAAGCTGACATTAAAGCGGTTCTGGAAGAATGTACCATCAAACCCTGCTTCGATTGATGTCGTCTGCTCGGGTTCCATTGTTTTGAACGGTGCCTCTTCCGGAGGAGTCAGCGTGCCTTGCGTGCCAATGCGGTAAAGTCTGTTGGTGATGTAGACAGGCACGTCGTTACCTACCATTGAGTAAGAAGCCCTCACCTTGAACAAATCGACATTGCTGCCCATGTCAACAAATTTGTCGAGCAACAAGCTTGCACCTACCGACGGATAAGCAAATGAGCATTTGTCAGTGAATGCCAACGTTGACGACCAGTCATTACGGACAGACGCGTCGATGAACAGACCTTCACGGAAGCCAAACTGTGCTGTGGCGAACACGGAGTTCAATCTCTTCTCTGTCTCCCAATCACCATCGCTCAATGATGACATGTTTGCGTAGTAGTTGTTCGGAGTGAAGATGTTAGGATAGTAGACATTACCAGAAACGACACCGTTGTTCACAGTGAACTTCTGGCCTTCAGCCCACAAGTCAACGTGTGAAGTCGTGTTTTTGGTGAAGCTCGAACCGGCTGTTACTGACAACGAGTAGTCACCCCAAGTGTGGTTGTAGCTCAAAAGCACGTCGCCATAGAGCTGGTCGCTGAAGTAACGGTTGTCTTTCATGCGACCCATCGGGTAACGGTCTGCCACAGATGACGCGTGGAGGTTGTGTTTCCAACGCTCGTCGGCGCGCTCATACTTCAAACGACCCTGCACTTTCCAGTCAGAAGTGATGTCCCAAGTCACGTTGCCACCAAATTC
The DNA here is from genome assembly GCA_939800445.1 of uncultured Bacteroidaceae bacterium. Classification (GTDB taxonomy): domain Bacteria; phylum Bacteroidota; class Bacteroidia; order Bacteroidales; family Bacteroidaceae; genus Avibacteroides; species Avibacteroides faecavium. Next base: position 28,448 of record CALNGU010000004.1, read on the forward strand.
GTAACGGTTGCGGTCAACCTCTTGTTTCTGGCGGTTCAATATCCAATATGGATTGCCAAATTGTTCTTGCTTGTTGTTGACCCAGTTTTGGACAGATACGCCTCTTGATTCATCCCAAACCTCATAGTTCTCTTTGTAACCATCCCAGTTCTCACCTCTCGGGAACAGATAGACACCTGTCAACGGGTTGAACAGGTAGCCTGCTGCCGGCTGGTTGTCGACCTGCTGGTTGGTGTACTTGGCTGTGAAGTCAATATGCACGTTCTTCCATGGATTGAAGCCCACCTTTGAATTGAAGTTGTGGCTCATGAAATCATTCTCAGGAGTGATGCCCCTCGACCAAACGTTCTGGTAGGAGAAGTAGGCTTGTATCTTTTCAGTACCGCCCGACAACGAGATGGAGTTGTTTGTCGTCACTCCGACCTGGTAGAAATCCTTGGCATAGTTTGGAGCCTCACTACCCAGCTTGCTGCCCCAACTGTATAAGCCCTCGCTCATCCCGTAACTGTTCTGGAACTTGGGCAGCACCATCGGTGTCTCGACCGTCGTGTTGCTTGAGAAGTTGACGGCCACTTTGCCGGAACTTGCTGACTTGGTGGTAATCATTATCGCACCGTTGGCGGCGACTGCGCCGTAGAGGGCTGCTGCCGAGGCGCCTTTCAGCAAAGTGATTGACGCGATGTCGTCAGGGTTGATGGTTGACATGGCATCACCACCGTCTCGCTGGCCACCATAGTTTGAGTCAACCTGTTGCGTTGTCAAGTCCATCATCAAAGGCACACCATCGACAACGACCAGAGGACGGTTGCTGCCGCTGATTGACTTGGAGCCACGGAATTGGATCTTTGACGAACCGCCCGCGCCGGTCGAGTTAGGAGTGATTGTGAGACCCGCGCTCTTGCCTTGCAGGGCGTTGATCATGTTGACGCTCTTCAGCTCGTTGACATCCTTGCCACCGACAGTTTGCGCCGAGTAGGTCAGCGTCTCAGATTGACGCTCGATGCCCATGGCAGTCACCACTACCTCGCCGAGCATCTCAGAGTCTTCTTGCAGCTTGACACTGTAGCTGTCGCGGCCATCGACAGCAAAGGTCACTGTCTTGTAGCCGATGTACGAAACTTCGACCGTTGCACCCGCCGGCACGCCTGTCAGCACGAAGTTTCCGTTGAAGTCCGTGATTGTCCCGTTAGGAGTCCCGACAACAACGATGTTGGCACCGATGATCGGCTCGCCTTTGGCATCGACGACCGTTCCCTCGATTGAGTCGCTTTGTTTCACCTCAAGGACTGACTGCACTCTGCTTTGCGCGTTATTTGCGTAAAGGCTGTTTCCAGCCCCGAGGAGGGCTAAGCAGAACAGCGTAATACCCCCCCCCATCAGCAAATTTGGATGGCGTGGAGAGCGTCTAATCCGTTCATTCCTTTTCTCCATAATAAATCGAATTAAAGTTTAACGTAATGTTACTTCGTCTTTGGTGCTAATTTTATAGCGGTTTAATTTTTGTTTATGTCTGTCTGTTGGTATGTGAAAATTTACTAATAATATGTTAACCTCGCGCAAATATAAACTTTATATTTTGTATGACGTACTTGTTAGTAAATATAGATGCAATTTAAATCTTAAACAGTGTTAAACGGCGGTTCGTTTGTTGTGTTCGCTCCTTTTGTTTTACTAATTACGGCTCTCCGTTTGTTGTCGTCACAGATTAGGCGGATTGTCGTAAATGTTTCATCATCTGCTTTTTGCGCGTCCCATCCACCTTGCCTTGCATGATGTCGCACCTTGGGTTTGTGGCGCACCGTGTTATTTGCATTCCGTTTGATGAAATTTTTGCCTCAATGCTGTTAGTGGTTTGCGGGGTCGCCCGATAATCCGCCACCATGCCGTGAAAACTTTATTTTTAGCCTAAATCTATATAATTGCAAGTTGAAAATATATAGTTTTAACCTACAATTATATGTTTTTAAGTTAAAAATAGAATTTTCATCCCATGCCGTCAACTTTCCGCTGCTTGCTGGCGTGCATTGGGTGTGGTGCGCGGCGGTGATGTCTGGGCTGGAGTGGGTCTGTCGTGGCGTAGGGGCAAAAAGAAGCCTTGGCAACCGTCAGGCTTTCGTCTGCCGTTGTTGTCAAGGCTCCTGTTGCCAGTTGTGGTGTCGGGGTCAGTCTTTGGCGGGATAACGCTTGTTGAGTTCCTCGAGGACCATTGCCGTGATGTCGTATTCCTCACCCGCGCTCAAGGGGTCGGCGAGGATGATGTCGTAGCCCTCCCTTTCCCTGATGAAGGTCAGGACGTTTTGCACCGAGTCGGTCAGCCTGATCATGTTTTGCTGGGCTTCGTTTGCCAGTTCGCCAACGAGCTTGTCGTTGAGTGCTTGCAGTTCCTGCTGTTTCTTGATGAGGTTTGACTGCTCTTGCTCGGCTCTTTCGCGTGTGGCGTATGCGTTGTTTTCCAGTTTGTATTGGAAATCTTGCGCGTCCTTCTCCAGTTCGCGTTGCTTGGCATTGAGGGTGGCGCGGACGTTTTCTTCCTTTTTGATGTTGGCTTCGCTCAGTTCTTTGTAGAGGTTGTATTGTGAGAGGAGCGAGTCCTGTCGCACGTAGACGATGGTGAGGCCCGTGCTGTCAGCCACTGCCTTGGGGGCTCGTGCGGCTCCCCCTTTGTTGTCTCCCGCGCAAGCGGTCAGTGACGCTGCCGCGATGGCGGCGAGCAGTCCTTTTGTGAGTAGGTTGTTTGTCATGTTATGTTTGGTTTATGATTATTTGCCGAGCATCTTTTCCATCCTTTCGGGGGTGAGCAGCGTTTTGCCGCGTGCTTCGCGGTCTTGTGACTGGACGCACCCTATGCCTTTTTCCCTCAGGTGCTTGTTGCCGCCGACGTGTATGTTGGGGAAGCGTCCTCCCTTGACGAGGATGATCCTGATGCACAACAGGGCGACCGACACGGCGACCAAGGCCAGTGTGATGAGTAGGGTTTTCAACATATATTCCATATATTTGCTTCACAAAGGCGGTGTCGTCTCTGCGAGCGTCCGTTCTGGGTGCAAATATATGTCATTGCAAGGAGTTGGGCTTCCTTTGTCTGACCGAATGTCATCAAATGTTACGGATTTTGCGCTTGTATTAACTTTTTTTGGCAAAGGATGCCGCGCCGCCCGCCTGCCGTGCTGTCACGGTGAAAGCAAGGAATGATTTGGGTAATACATAAAACGTTATCAAAATGAAAGAGCAAACATTGGTTCCTGAAGAACTGTTCCATTACTTCGCGGAAGTCTGCAAAGTGCCTCGCCCGTCCAAACACGAGGGGCGGATGGTCGAATTCCTCAAACGTTTCGCCGCCGACCACGGGCTGCCGTGCAAGGTAGACGATGCCGGCAACGTGCTCATCAGCAAGCCCGCCACGCCGGGACGCGAGGGATTGCGCATGGTCATCCTGCAATCGCACATGGACATGGTGTGCGAGAAGAATGCGGACACCGTGCATGATTTCACCACCGACCCGATCGAGACCTACGTCGATGGCGAGTGGCTCAAGGCACGCGGCACCACGCTGGGTGCTGACAATGGCATCGGTGTGGCTACCGAACTTGCCATACTGGCTTCTGACAGCGTCGAGCATGGTCCGTTGGAATGCCTGTTCACGGTCGATGAAGAGACGGGATTGACCGGGGCTTTCGCCTTGCAGCCTGGGTTCATGAGCGGTGAGATGCTCATCAACCTTGACTCGGAGGACGAGGGCGAACTGTTCATCGGTTGCGCGGGAGGCATCAACACTACCGTCGATTTCGCCTACACCACCGAGCCTGTCCCTGCCGGCTATGCGGCGATGCGTGTCGCGGTGCGCGGTCTCACAGGCGGTCACTCGGGTGATGACATCAACAAGAACAGGGCGAATGCCAACAAACTCCTCAACCGTTTCCTCTGCGCCACCGCTGCCAAGATGGATATGCGTCTGTGCAGCATCGACGGGGGCAACTTGCACAATGCCATCCCACGCGAGGCCGAGGCTGTCATCGCCGTGCCTGATGCCGAGAAGGAAACGGTGCGCGTCGATCTCAATGTCTTTGCTGCGGCCGTCGAGGACGAGTATTCCGTCACCGAGCCTGGCGTGAAATTCTTCCTTGAGTCGGTCGAGACACCGGCCGTCGCCGTGTGCCGCGACGTGGCAGGCAGGATGATGAAGGCGGTGCATGGCGTATATTGCGGCGTCTTCGCCATGAGCCAGGACATCCCGGGTTTTGTGGAGACATCGACCAATCTCGCCTCAATCAAGATGAACACCGAGGGCAACGTCCGCATAGTCACGAGCCAGCGCAGCTCAATCACCTCCGCCCGCGATAATGTGAGGGACAGTGTCGCAGCCGTCTTTGAACTTGCCGGCGCGAAGGTCTCGTCCAACGACGGCTATCCCGGCTGGAAACCCAACCCGTCGTCGCGCATCCTCGCTATCGCCGTCGAGTCCTACAAGCGGCTGTTCGGTGTCGAGCCTAAGGTGAAAGCAATCCATGCGGGACTGGAGTGCGGGCTGTTCCTGGAGAAATACCCGTCGCTCGACATGGTGTCATTCGGCCCCACGCTCCGTGGGGTGCATTCGCCTGACGAGAGGATGCACATCCCGTCGGTTGACAAGTACTGGCGTCACCTGCTCGACGTGCTTGCCCACATCCCGGGCAGGGAGTGACGGCGGTCGGGATAATAAAAGACATCAATCACCGTTTATAATAGTGGCTGGTCACGTCGTGGCCGCCACTATTTTTCTTTTGCCCATGTCAAAGATAAGATACTGCATATATATAATAGGTATAGCCGCCCTCCTCCTGCCCTCGGTGCTCGTGTCGTGCATGGATGAGAAGTTCTCGTCAGACCCGTCGCACACCCTCGCGTTCTCGGCAGACACTGTCAGCTTCGACACCCTGTTCACCGGCATCGGGTCGGCGACCAGGCTGCTCAAGGTCTACAACCGCCACGACAAGTCTCTGATGTTCTCGGTGCAGCTGGCGGACAAGGCCAACTCGGGATTCCGTGTCAACGTCGATGGGCGTACAGACGTGGGCGTGACACGCTTTGACGGTTTGTCGGTGAGGGGAGGCGACAGCCTTTACATCTTCATTGAACTGACTGCCGCCGCTCGCAACTCGGCGGACATAGGCATGATCAAGGATTCGCTTGTGTTTGTCACCAACGGCACGCGGCAGGATGTCAAGCTCATCGCCTATGGCCGCGATGCCACCATGCTGTACGCGCCGGTGGTGAGCCGTGACACGACATTCACCGCGCACCGACCCATCATCATCCACGACAGTCTTGTCGTGGCCGAGGGTGCGACGCTGACGTGCGAGGCAGGCACGTCGCTCTATTTCCATGACAAGGCGGGGATGATCGTGCGCGGCCGTCTCGTCGTGTCGGGCGAACCCGGACGCGAGGTCGTGCTGCGCGGCGACAGGACCGACCGCCTGTTCCCCTACCTGCCCTACGACCGCGTGCCGGGACAGTGGGGGGGAGTGACGTTCACGACCGGGAGCTATGGCAACGAGTTGCTCCATGCAGACATCCACGGCGGACTCTATGCCGTCAGGTGCGATTCGTCGGACGTGACGCGTGACAAGGTGCGGATAGTTGGGTGCAAACTCACCAACACCACGGGCAACGTGCTCGAGATGACCGACTGCCGCGCCGACATAGCCAACACCGAGCTGAGCAACGCGGGGCTGAGCTGCGTGGACCTGACTGGCGGCGACGTGCGCTTCACGCACTGCACGCTGGCCAATTACTTCAGCTACGGCATCAAGCACGGTGTCGCCCTGAGCCTGCGCAACGCCGTGGGCGACGTGCAGCATCCAGTCATTGAGGCCGCATTCGTCAATTGCATAATCGCCGGCTCAAGCCGTGACGAGATAAGCGGCGGCGTGTCGGATGACGAATCGACCCCCTACAACTACCGTTTCCACAATTCCCTCGTCAACAGCGTCGAACCTGACGACGGCGACATCGGCGGCTGCCGTTGGGAAAAGGACGACCATTTCCGCCTCATCGATGGCGACAACTACATCTACGACTTCACCCTCGATTCGCTGTCGGCGGCGAGGGACATGGGTTCGCCTGCCGCTGCCGCCGACTATCCCCTTGACCGCCTCGGCCGCCCGCGCTCTTCTGCCATGGGTGGCGACGGGATGCCCGACGCGGGATGCTACGAGTGGATGCCGGGCAATTGGCAACCCCGGCAATGATGTGCCTTGTTAGTGGCACTAACAAGCTTTGTTAGTCGCATTAACAAGCCTTGTTAGTGCGATTAACAAAGGATGACATTGCCAAGGACATCCGACCATTTTGCACGGGACATGGGATGGTGCGGGCAAAAACACCGTATGCCACCGGCCGTAGCACCGGATGAAAAAATCAACAGGGCTTGGCGCAAACTCTGTGGCATATACCTATCTTTGCACGTCCGTTAGGACGGCATTGCGCGAATCATAAGAAACAATCAAGATATGCTTACACTCAAATTAATCAAGGAACAGACCGAGGAGGTCATCAAGGGGCTTGAGAAAAAGCACTTCAACAATGCCCGCGAAGCCATCAACAAGGTCATCGAGGTTGACAAGGCACGCCGCGCGGCGCAAAACGAATTGGACAAGAACCTGTCGCAGGTCAAGACGCTCTCGAAGTCTATCGGTGCTCTCATGAAGGAGGGACGCGCCGACGAGGCCGAGCGGGCGCGCGCCGAGGTGGCTGCGATGAAGGAGACCAACAAGTCGCTCGAGGCGGCCATGACCGAGGCTGAAGCGCAGCTGACCACGCTGCTCTGCTCCATCCCCAACGTGCCCAACAGCTCCGTGCCCGAGGGCAGTGATGCCGTGGACAACGTGGTCGAGAGGCAAGGGGGGCATATCCCGCAGCTGGGGCCTGGCGCGTTGCCGCACTGGGAGCTGGCCAAGAAGTATGACCTCATCGACTTCGAGCTGGGTGTGAAGATTACAGGGGCTGGTTTCCCCGTCTACAAAGGCAAGGGGGCGCGGTTGCAGAGGGCGTTGATCAACTTCTTCCTCGACGAGGCACGCGCTGCCGGCTATCTTGAGATTGAGCCACCGTATGTTGTCAACGCGGCCTCTGGCTATGGCACGGGACAGTTGCCCGACAAGGAAGGGCAGATGTATCACGCCAATGAGGATGACCTCTACCTGATACCGACCGCCGAGGTGCCCGTGACCAACATCTACCGCGATGTCATCCTTGATGAGAAGGATTTGCCGGTGAAAAACTGCGCCTACTCCGCTTGTTTCCGCCGCGAGGCAGGGTCTTACGGCAAGGATGTCCGCGGGCTCAACCGTCTGCATCAGTTCAACAAGGTCGAGATAGTGCGCATCGACACCCCCGAGCACTCCTACCAGTCGCTTGACGAGATGATTGCCCACGTCGAGGGTCTGGTGCAGAAGCTGGAGCTGCCCTACCGCATCCTGCGGCTGTGCGGCGGTGACATGAGCTTCACGTCGAGCATCACGTTTGACTTCGAGACATTCTCGGCGGCGCAAGAGAGGTGGCTGGAGGTGAGCTCGGTGTCCAACTTCGAGTCCTACCAGGCCAACCGCCTGAAGTGCCGTTACCGCACGGCAGACCGCCGCATCGAGTTGTGCCACACGCTTAACGGTTCGGCTCTGGCATTGCCCCGCATCGTGGCTACCATCTTGGAAAACAACCAGACACCCGAGGGCATCCGCGTGCCACGGGTGCTTGTCCCCTATTGCGGGTTTGACATGATTGATTGAGCGGTCAAGTGATGGCCGGCAACACATCCCCCTTTGGCGTGCAAACCGTCGGAGGGGGATTTTTTTGTCCCTTATGCCACGGCGGTATGGCTCGTTTGTGGCGGGCGTGAGATGGAATGGAGCAAGTGGTTTGTTTGCATAGTTTACCGATTTACAATAAATTTGCGCCCAGAAACTAAACTATAACTAAAAAATTAGGAAGTATGAACATTGGCAAACGCTTTATCGCGGCCGTTGCCGCGCTGTGCCTTTTGCCGTCCATCTATGCGCAAGGACAGTTGCCGCTGGCGGTGGGGGAGAGTGTGTTTTACGACAACAACACCTTTATTTACAAGGACAAGATGTCTTGCAACGGAAGTGAAATCTACACCAGTGATGGCTGGGGAGCTTTCACCATGACATTCCAGGATGCGCCTGGGATGCTGACGTTGCAGTATTCGAGAAACCAATGGGGAAAAAACAATGAGATGGGTCTCCAGGAGAGTTCCAACAACACGGACTGGACGGACATCTATGTCGGAAATCCGCCTACCGACTGGACTGACCTCTCATTCATGCTTAAGCCGGAAACGAGGTATATCCGCTTTTGGTACGGTGCTGATTTCAAAATTGGTGATTGGTGGACCAAGGTGGGCTACTTGCGGGACATCAACATAGCGAAGGCTATCTACACCCCGACCGAGAGCCTTGCTTTCGAGACCGAATGCAATGTGCAGCAAGCCCAGGAGTTTGAATTGGATGTGACGAACCTCAAGGGCGATGTCGTGCTGGAGTGCTCCAATCCAGACTTCACCGTCTCGCCGTCGTCATTGAGCCGTGATGAGGCTTTGGCGGCGGGCACTGTCACTGTCACCGTCACCTACACCCCGACCGAAGCGGTGTCGGCCGAGGCGGTACTGACGATAAAGGATGCAGCCTATGAAGCCAACAACGAGACTATCGCCTTGAGCGGAACAATGTTGCCGTCAGTCCCGACGGTGGGTGAGGCGACAGAGGTGGATGCCACCTCGTTTGTCGCCAATTGGCAGAATGTTGCAGACTTCACCACCCTGCTCACTGTGATGCGTGACGGCACGCCGCTCGACGGTTATGCCGACCTTGAGTGCCAAGGGTTCAGCCACAAAGTCGAGGGATTGCAGCCAGGAGCGACCTACACCTATCAAGTCAAGGCTAAGAGCGGCGAGACGGTGACTGAACCGTCCGACGTGGCTACCGTGACATTGCCTGTCCCGTCTGTCGAGGTGGAAGGGTTTGAGCCGTTTGTTACCACGGCTGGTGCACCGGTGTCGCAGACCGTAGGCATCACGGCAGCGAATCTTGTCGGCGATGTCGCCTTGTCATTGAAGTATGGCGAAGTGTTCACTCTTGACACAAGCAGCCTTGGCGCGGATGAGGCCGATGGGGCAGTGGTGGAAGTCTCCTATTCGCCTGTCGCAGTGGGCGAGGATGTTGACACTCTGTTCGTCACCACCGACTACGCCACTGCGTTGTCCATTCCGTTGCGCGGTGTCAATTCGCTCGAAGCTCCTGTTGCCTTGGAGGCTGAGAATGTGACCAACTCGGGATTCACCGCACGCTGGGAGGCGGTTGACGGTGCGACGGACTATCGTTTGACGGTCATGGACGCTGCCGGCACGCCGCTTAATATATATAATGGTATAGCGACTGGCGATGTCACGTCCTATGCCGTCACCAACCTCTTGCCGTCCACCACCTATTCCTATTCGGTGCGCTCGGTGGCAAACGGTGCGGTGTCGGAGGATGCGTCTGACGTGATCAGCGTCACCACTGCCGACGGTGCGGTCATCACCTACTCGCACACGCCAAAAGACTTTGTGGCAGTGCGCGGCACATCGGTCGCACAGGCTGTCAGCGTCAGCGGCTCGAATGTCTTCGGTGCAATCACGGCAGCGGTCACGGGCGGCGAATCGTTCACCATCGACAATCCATCGCTCCCGGCAGAGGGCGGGATGCTGACCATCACATTCGCCCCTGATGCTTTCGGCACTCACACAGCCACGTTGTCGCTCTCTGCCTCGGGGGCTGAGACGGTCAACATAGCTCTCAACGGCACTGCCACTCCTGACCGTGTGGCAGCATCGCCGGCGACGGAGGTCGGCACGTCTTCATTCACTGCCAACTGGGAAGCGGTCGATGGCGCACAGTCCTATCTCCTGACCGTCCGCCGTGGCGGTCAAGTACTCCCTGAGTGGGACGGCGTGGAGGTCGCCGATGCCACTTCGCACGCCGTTGACGGGCTGAACGAGGCAACATCCTACAACTATTCGGTCAGTGCGGTGGCCGACGGTGCGGTGGGCGAAGCATCACCCGCCGTAGGGGTCGTCACCCTTTACACCCCGGTGGTGGAGGTTGTTTCTGTCAATGAGGCATCGGCTGCCGTCAAGTGGAACGCTCCGTTTGCGGCGGACAACTATACACTCACGTTGAAGCAGGCTGGCAGCATCGTCAATGGCTATGCCGAGGTGCATCCCACGTCGGCGGCCTATACGTTCACTGGTCTCCAGCCTTTCACCGAGTATGAATGCGAGTTGACCACAACCTTTGGGGCGGTAGAGGTGCAGTCCGCCACCGTGTCATTCACCACAACGGCTGCCGGCACTGCGTACGGCAACCAGCTGCATAACTCCGGCTTCGAGCAATGGGAGGGGTCGGGCGACACATACGAGCCAGTCGATTGGAACAGTTTCGGCACCATGACCGGCAGCTATGCGTCAATGGCGGAGATGGCCGGCATACGCATGGAGCAATCTGCCGATGTACGCCCCGGCACCGACGGCAGCAAGAGCGTGCGCATCTGGACGGGGAGCGTGTTTGGCATCAAGGCAAACGGCAACCTCACCACGGGGCGCATCAACGCAGGCTCGATGACTGCCACCGACGCGGCCAACCACAACTTCACGGTCGTTGACGACGAGGCGTTCAGCGAACGCATCGACGCGCGTCCCGACTCGTTGACGGTGTGGGTCAAGTATACTCCCGCCAACTCGTCGTCAAAGGCGAAAGTCTCGGCCATCATACACGACAACTACTCCTACCGCGACCCGTCTGGCAGTGACCCCGATGCAGGCAACCATGTCGTCGCGACCGCTGAGATGAGCTACCAGTCGGCAGGGGGAGGGTGGCAGCGTCTGTCCGTCCCGTTCAACTATCGCGACAACGGGCTGTCCCCCGACTATATGCTCGTGTCGTTCACTTCCAACATGACCCCTGGCGGAGGCGATGCCGACGACGCGGTGATTGTCGATGACCTGCATCTCGTCTACAAGCCCGTGCTGACCGTTTCGCCGCTCGCGGTGAATGCTGTCAAGGCCGGTGACGTGCTGGTTGTTGACTACGAACTCACCGGCTCTATGTCTGTGTCCAACATAGCTGCCGACCGCAACACCGTTTCGTTGCAGCTGTCGGATGCCAACGGTTCGTTTGCATCCCCGCACGTCCTCGCCACCATCACCACGGACAAGTCGGGCAAGCTCGTCGGCACAGTGCCCGAAGGGCTTGAGCCTGGCGGCGGATACAAGGTGCGTGTCGTCACCACCAACTATCCCATGACCGCCGAGGCGCGCGGGACGCTGACCGTGTCGGGCGACGGCGTGCCGGTCATCAATGCATCATTCGACCAGGTGCTTGAGGCGCAGGTAGGCGTGGGAGCGGCACAGGCGCAGATGAGCATCGGCGGCGAGAACCTTGCGGGTGAGATATTTCTTAACCTCTCGTCGGATGTCTTCACCGTGTCGCCCACCGTGCTGCCAGCCACAGGGGGGACGGTGACAGTCACTTACGCGCCGCACCTCCCGGGTGACGACGAGGCACGGCTCGTGATCAGCTCTGTCGGGGCAGAGGATGTCGCGCTCACCCTGCGCGGACGTGCCGAGTTGCCCGTGGCAGTAGGCAGTGTCATCGCCGACGGCACGCGCATCGGCCTCTGGCCCAATCCAGTGGTTGACATCGTTACGCTTGACGGTGTTGAGGACGATGCGCCGTTCTGCATCTACTCGCTCGACGGGCGCATGGCCATGGCGGGCAAGCTGCAAGGCGTGACCGCCGACCTTTCCGGCCTGCCGCGCGGCGCGTATGTCATGGTCGTGGCAAACACTCAGGTCAAGTTCATCAAGTGACGCGGCGCAGTCGTCTGCACCACCACAGCAATATTCCCCGTGACGGCATCGCCCGCCACGGGGAATTTTTTTTTGTGCGCCTGGCACTTCGTGGCCATTCCTCTGCCACGTCGCGGCCTTTGCCGCTGATGCCACGGCATCATCCTCCGGGCATAAAGCCGATGAAGTCAGGAGAAAAGTTCCACCAAGTCAGACCTAAAGTTACTTACCTCGGTGCATCAAGTAAAAACAAAAGTTTTGTTTTAATATTCAGAACTTTTGTTTATATAAACAAAACTTTTGAATGGTCGTACAAAGCTTTTGTTTTTACTTGAAGCACCGAGCAAGGGAACTTTTCTCGGCGTGCAGTGCAAGTTTATGTCTGTCGTCACCGCCTTTGAGCCCTGTCCCCATTCCCTGCACGGTCTCGCCACGCCCGCGCATAAAGAAAACCCCACCGCCACGCGGGCTGTTGCCAGCCTTTGATGGACGGTGGGGCACTCACGCCGTGACCAGGCATTCCTGACTGTCAGGGATGCTGGTTGTCAGGTCATTCCTCTTTCTTCCGTGCAGTCGCTCTTGGTGTTTTTGCCGGTTTCGGCTCTGCTTTGGCGAGCGCGGTTTCAAGTTTCTTGACCTTTTTCTCGCTGTCGGCCAATTTCTTGGTGAGCGTGTCGATTTCGATGCTCTGGTTCTTGATGGTCTGGGTCAGTGCGTCGAGTTGCTCGTTGTCGATGTCCTCGGGGTAGAGTGAGTTGACGCGGGCGATGAAGTCGGCTATGACGTTCATGTAGTTGGTGAACGCGTCAAACGGCGAGTCGAATATCCCACGGTTGATTCCCACGCCCGTGTTCTTGGTTGACATGTAGTGGAAGTAATCGCTCGATTGCAGGTAGTCCCACGTCTGTTTGACCAGCTTGTTGTTGCACATCCTCACGCGCTCGGCCACGCTGTACAGCTTGTCGAGTGCCTCGCGTTGCATGACATTGCCTGTCCATGAGCTCGTGTCGCGCTCTTCGTCGCACCATGAGATCGGGTGGTCGATGTCGATGGATGAGACGGGTTTGAACTTGCGTACCACCTCTGTCGGTGTGGAGAATGTCAATCCGCGCTGTGCGGCGCACGCTGGGATGGCTTTGAGGAAGTCGAGGATGTTGGACGACAGCGGCTGGGCGATGCCAAATGCTGACATGTCCATGGCGATGAGCACGACTTGCTCCTCTTCGGGCAATGCGGCGATCCAGTCCACATATTTGTCTGCGAAGAGGGGATACTCGTCCCACGTGCTGTTGGCGAAGCGCAGGCTGATGTCGTCGGAGAGCTTGAAGTCGCGGAAAAGGAGCGCGAGCGACGGGTTCTGCGACGAGTTGTAGACGTAGTGGGGGCTCTTCCATCCGAGGATGTGCTTCGCGCCCTCGGTCAGCACGACCTTGTAGCCCATTGACGAGACCATCGAGCCGATTTCGTCCGAGTAGATCATGTTGCTGTTGGCAAACACGGTGGGCGACACGCCGAAGAGTTGCTTGAGTTTCTTGCTCAACCGCTTCACTTCGTCGATGAATCCCATCTCGTCATACAGCGACGACAGGCCGTAGGAGTAGGGCTGTGCGACGAATTCGCAGCACTTCGTGTCGGCGAGCCTCTTGAGCTTCTCGATGAAGTCGGGGGCGTGCATCTCAAACAGCTCGAGTGCCGTGCCTGAAATGCCCAAGGCGAACTTGAAGCGGCCGTCCGAGTTGTATATCATGTCGAGGAGCGCATCGACCGTCGGCCCGTAGGACTTGGCAATGACATCCTCGATGTTGGTCTCGTTGGCGAAGTCGTCGAAGTAGTAGTGGTCGTAGTCTATGTCAAAGAAGCGGTAACGCTTCATGTTGAACATCTGGTGTATCTCGAAATAGAAACAGATTGTTTTCATAATATGTCTGTACTGTTTAAGTTATTATCTGTAATTGTTTAACACTTGCTCGTATATCTTGCGGACTTTCAATCCCACCTTGTCCCAGGTGATAGCATCGACTTCCTTCTTGCCTTCCTCCTTGAGGTAGTTGTAGAGCGAGTCATTGGTGCAGATTGAGTGTATCGCGTCGGCCATGGCGTGGATGTCCCAGTAGTCGATCTTGATGCATTTGTCGAGTATCTCGGCGCATCCCGATTGCTTGGAGATGATGGTCGGGACGCTCACTTGCATGGCTTCGAGCGGGGATATGCCGAATGGCTCGGAGACTGACGGCATGACGTAGACGTCGCTCGACTTGAGGACTTCGTAGACCTGCTTGCCGCGCATGAAGCCCGGGAAGTGGAAGCGGTCGGCGATGCCTCTCTCGGCGGCGAGCTTGATCATCTTCTCCATCATGTCGCCGCTGCCTGCCATGACGAAGCGTATGTGCTTGGCACGGGCGAGCACCATGGCGGCTGCTTCGACGAAGTACTCCGGTCCTTTCTGCATGGTGATGCGGCCGAGGAATGTGACAGTCTTTTCGTGTTCACGCTTCTTAGGCACGATGTCCATTATCTCTTGTGACAGCGGGGTGGCGGCGTTGTGGACTGTCGAGACCTTGGCCGGGTCTTGATGGTATTTATTGATGACCGTCTGTCTCGTGAGTTCGCTGACACACATGATGTGGTCGGCGTGATCCATGCCGTTCTTCTCGATGGCATAGACGGTGGGGTTGACGTTGCCACGGCTTCTGTCAAAGTCGGTCGCGTGGACATGGATGACCAGCGGACGGCCTGACACCTGCTTGGCGTGTATGCCGGCGGGGTAGGTCAGCCAGTCGTGCGAGTGGATTATGTCAAATTTCTGCTGGCGGGCTACCACTCCTGCGACGATTGAGTAGTTGTTGATCTCCTCTTGCAGGTTGTCCGGGTAGCGGCCTGAGAACTCGATGCACCCGAGGTCGTTGGTGTGCAGGTAACTGAAGTCGGCATAGATGTGGTCGCGCAGGTCGTAGTAGAGCTGCGGGTTCATGTAGCTGCCGATGCGGCTGTTCACGTAGTCATAGTTGACGTCGCGCCAGACGACCGGCGTGCTGTTCATCCCGATGATTTTGAGGAAGCTCTGGTCTTCGTCCCCCCATGGCTTCGGGATGCAGAATGTGATGTCCATGTCGTTCTGTAACGACATTCCCTTGGTCAGGCCGTAGCTTGCCGTGCCCAACCCTCCTAAGATATGCGGTGGAAACTCCCAACCAAACATTAAGACTTTCATAGTTTATTCCACCTCCTACTGTTGATTGTTATATTTTTCTAAAATGTTTATGATTCTCAGTATTTCCGCGACGTTCATGGCAAACGACACTGCGCCTCTGCCTCTGAACGGTGGGTTGCCGTCATACATCTCCGAGATGGAGCCGATGCAGTGGTAGCGCATTTCGGACTCGAACCCGATCAATGTCCTCTCGACGAATGACAGGCCGCTCATCTTGTATATCTTGAGGTATGCCTCGATGTAGAAGCCCATGAGCCAAGGCCATGCCGTTCCTTGGTGGTACGCATAGTCGCGCTGGACTTGCGGTCCGACGTAGTAGGGGTTATATCCCACGCTTTTCGGGCTGAGCGAGCGGATTCCCTTCGGGGTCAACAGTTCCTTGGTAACGATGTCAAGGACTTGGCGTTTCTGCTTCTTGTCAAGCGGGGAGTAGTCAAACGCAACGGCAAACAGCATATTGGGGCGCACGCTCCAATCCACAGTGTTGTTGTCAACGTAGTCAAACAGATAGCCGTGTTCGTTGAGGAAGACGCGGACAAATGACTCGGCAGTCTTGAGCGAGGTCGTCTCCATCTTGTCGGCGAATGAGTCGTTGCCCATCGTGCGGCACACCTCTGCGGCAAAACGCATGGCATTGTACCACAGTGCGTTGAACTCGACCACATAGCCTGTCCTCGGCACGACAGGGCGGCCGTAGGCTGTGGAGTTCATCCATGTCACTGCCTCGTCCTTGCCGTCGGTGTAGACAAGCCCGTTGTCATGCAAGAAGAGGTTGTTGTGCTTTTGGTGGAAGAAGAACGACATGATGTCTTCGATCAGTTTGCCGTAACGGTTGGTGCATTCCTCCAGCGATGTGAATTTGGAGTATTGTTGCAAGGCCCAGACAGCCCACAGCAACACATCGGGGTGCTGCATCTCGTATATCTTGACCGAGATGTTGTTGCCTGCCATGAAGTCCCTGACGGCCTTCTCGGCTGTCCCCATGATGGCGTGGAACCTGTCGAGCTCGTTGTTGACCAACGTCAGCCCGGGCAGTGAGATGAAGAGGTCACGTCCTCTGCATTTGAACCAAGGATAGCCGGCCAGGACATAATGCTCGTCGCCTTGTCTGTTGTAGAATTGGTGTGCCGAGTTGATGAGGCAGTGCTTGAAGCTGTCGCGCGGCGTACGCTCATCGACTTCTTTCTGGAATTCGGCAAGGAGCGCGGATGTCTCGACTTCGCTCGTGCCTGCCGAGAAGACGATGCTCTCGCCTTTCTCGATGTGACATTCAAAGTAGCCAGGGACATACAAGTCCTCGTTGAAGTCATAGCCGCGCTCCAATTCCTTTTGGTACTCTATGTTCCTGTACCAGTCAGGCTTGAAGACGAAATCGACGTGCTTGCTGAATTGCATATACAGGTCGGGGTAGCTGGTGTACATACAGGTCTTGATGCCGTTGTCAACCTCGTGGTATTCGCGGTTTGCCTGCAAGTTTTCGTGCGTGTACTCCCTGACCGAGCGGAACGCCAGGAACGGTTTGAACCGCAACGTGGTCTCTGAGTGCGCATCGACGAGGGTGTACCTTATCAATATGCGGTTTTCGTGATGCACGAACACTATTTCCTTCTTCAAGATTACGCCGCCGACGCGGTAGACGGTCTGCGGCACTTTCTCACAGTCGAAGTCGATGATGTATTTGTGCCCCTTGGGGCTGAAGCTGCCTCCCTTGTATTTATGCAGCCCCATGTTGAATTCTGCCCCATGCTGGATTACCGTTTCGTCCAGCGACGAGAGCAGCACGTGGTTTTCATCATCGATTTCAGGGATAGGGATGACCAACAAGCCGTGGTACTTCCTTGTGTTGCATCCCACGATTGTTGAACAATGATAAGCACCTGCGCGGTTCGTCCTCAGGATTTCCTTTTGCAAGGACTCCTCAAGGCGAATCATCTCGGTTTTATCAAAACGTAGATAGCTCATAATATCAGTTAGTTTGGTTTTATACGCAATGTTTCATTAATCAAAGTTGATTGACAAATATACAATATTTATTAAAATCAAAGAATGCTTTGATGCTATTTTCTGCTAAAAACCGAAGAAATGTAATAGCTTTGTAGCCTACACAATGCCGCAAACGATGGATAACCACCTTAAAAGGCTCAAATTGTCAGCCGTAGTGCCTTTGATATTAATTTTCATCATGCTCATGGTTGAGCTGCTGCGCCAGACGTTGCTGCTGGATTTGACCATGCTCGGTGTGCACCCGCGCCATGCTGACGGGGTGGTTGGCATCCTGACGCACGTCTTTGTGCATTCGTCATGGCGTCATCTGTTGGTCAACAGCCTGCCGTTGTTCTTCCTTGCGTGGTGCTTGAACTATTTTTACAAGGACTGGTCATTCGTGATATTCGGGGTGGTGTGGGTGATGACAGGCGCGTTGACATTCGCCATAGGGCGCGACGGGTGGCACGTCGGTGCGAGCGGCATCATCTACGCGCTGTTTGCCTTCCTGTTTTTCAGTGGGTTGGTCAACAAGACCAAGCCTATGGTCGCCGCGTCGCTCTTGATAGTGTTCCTTTACGGGGGCATGGTGTGGGGCATAACGCCTTACTTCGTCGAGCGCAACGTGTCGTGGGAAGGGCATCTCGCCGGTTTTTTGAGCGGGATGGTCGCCGTCCTGTTCTTCCATTCCAAGAGCGACTACGCCAAGGAGCCGGAGAGGCATTATGACGATGCCGAGGATGAGGCTCTATACAACAAATGGGTCGAGTCGCTCAAGCCGATGCCCAAAGTGACGGGGGATGATGTCAAGTCTGACACAGCAGAGCCCTCGGGCGAGCAGCCCGATGGTGAACAGCGGCAGGATGGGGGTGATGCCACAGCCGCGCGGTCATCTGATGGGCATTGACGCGGCATTGCGCGCTGTTGCCGTTGGCATACGGTGCTGATGCTCCTTTCATGCAATGTTTTTGCTCTTTGCATCTGATGCCGCCATCGCAGTGTCAGGCGGTGGCATGGCAGCATCTGGCAGCAGGTCTGCTGGGAGTGCGCTTCGTTTGGTCAGGTTGGCATTTGCTATGAAAAAATAAGGGGTTGCCCTTTGTTGGGCAACCCCTCGTGCTTTATTTGTCTATGACTGCGGATTAGCAGTTGACAGATGCCATGTGTGCGATGAGGTCAAGCACTTTGTTTGAGTAACCGATTTCGTTGTCGTACCAAGAAACGACCTTTACGAAAGTGTCAGTCAAATAAACACCTGCATTAGCATCGAAGATTGAAGTCAACGTGCAGCCGAGGAAGTCAGAGGAAACGACAGCATCCTCAGTGTAGCCGAGCACGCCTTTCAATTCGCCTTCTGAAGCCTCTTTCATGGCAGCGCAGATGGCTTCCTTAGTAGCAGGCTTAGCCAAGTTGACGGTCAAGTCAACGACAGAAACGTCCAAAGTGGGGACACGCATTGAGATGCCGGTCAATTTGCCATTCAACTCAGGGATGACTTTGCCCACAGCTTTTGCTGCACCAGTAGATGACGGGATGATGTTGCCTGAAGCTGCACGGCCGCCACGCCAGTCTTTCATTGAAGGACCATCGACAGTCTTCTGAGTTGCAGTCGTTGAGTGGACAGTGGTCATCAAACCGTTGACGATGCCAAATTTGTCGTTCAACACCTTAGCGATAGGAGCCAAGCAGTTGGTCGTGCAAGATGCGTTAGACACGAATTGAGTGCCCTTGACGTAAGTCTTCTCGTTTACACCGCAGACAAACATCGGAGTGTCGTCCTTAGAGGGTGCAGACATGACAACATATTTTGCACCAGCTTGGATGTGTGCTTGTGCTTTTTCTTTGGTGAGGAACAGACCTGTAGATTCAACTACGTATTCTGCACCAACTTCGTTCCATTTCAGGTCAGCAGGGTTCTTTTCAGCTGTTACGCGGATTTCCTTGCCGTTTACAATCAGCTTGCTGTTTTCAACGTCAGCTTCGATGGTGCCGTCGAATTGGCCGTGCATCGTGTCGTACTTCAGCATGTATGCCAAGTAGTCAACCGGGCAAAGGTCGTTAATACCAACGATTTGGATATCGTTTCTCTTTTGAGCTGCGCGGAATACGAAACGTCCGATGCGTCCGAATCCATTAATACCTACTTTAATCATTGTCTTATGTTTTAATTATTAAAAATAAGTTGTTCCAATAGCCAAGGGTCGCTCCCGTCATGTCTTGGGTATGGCAACCCGCCCTCTTTAAGACGACGCAAAAGTACAAATTACTTTTAATCCTAATGTTTAAATACTATTAAAAAACTTCAGAGCATCAGGATTTTTCCTTGCGGATGACGCTGACAGTGACATTGTATGCCGCTAATAAAATTAAGATATATTCCTATATTTTAAGGATAATATTTTTGACCGCCTATCCTATTATATATTGTTATCTTCGCGGCGGATTTTGTGAAAACATTGTAAACCAACAATACATGGAACGAAAATTGAAAATGAGATTGACAGGCTTTGCAGGTTTGTCAATCGTGTTGATGGCCTCGTGTGTCGATTCTGATTATGACCTCGACAAGGAAATCAACAAAGACATCTCCATCTTCAACAACGGCATCGCCCTGCCCGTGGGCAACGTGGACACGCTCAAGGTCGGCGAATTGCTTGACTTGGAGAATTCGGATATGATTGAAGTCGATGCCGTGACAGGCGAGTATTTCTTGGTGAAGTCAGGGACTTCGGAGGCGAACTTTGACATCAAGGTCGATGAAGCCAGCATCACCACTGATCCGACCGAAGTGAAAAGGGTAGCGGAGACGCACAACCCTTTCTCGGGACAGGATGTCGATTTCGCCGAGCCGCAGTATGACCCTGAGAAAGGAGAATGGGTTGACTATCTCGGTCTTGCAGTTA
The DNA here is from genome assembly GCA_939800445.1 of uncultured Bacteroidaceae bacterium. Taxonomy (GTDB): domain Bacteria; phylum Bacteroidota; class Bacteroidia; order Bacteroidales; family Bacteroidaceae; genus Avibacteroides; species Avibacteroides faecavium. Next base: position 48,423 of record CALNGU010000004.1, read on the forward strand.
ATGTGGCGGAAGGCGGTCAGGAGGTGACAGACTTTGACATCACGAGCAATGACGTGCCTGACGAGGTGCTGAACTTCAAGAGCATAACGTCTGACAGGACCAATATCAACATGACATTGGTCCTGACTGGCATGGGGGACATAACCGATACGCCGATAGCCCTTGACGATGATTTATTTATCGTTGTTCCAAGCTCGTTGATGACCGATGACCCCAATGTCAAGATGGTCAACGGGCAACGGGTGCTTGATCTCACCGGGCGTGCCATCGAGATTGGGAGCGACAACAACGGCTATTTGTCCTATTCACTTCCGATTCTCGGTTGGGATGTCGGCGGGGACGGGGTGGACATCGTTGACAATTCGTTCACATTGCACGACAGTTTCATCCTTGGCGGGACAATACGCCTCATGCGCCTTAAGGCAAGCGCACCAAGCACTATCAGCTTGCCGATGGATTTGAAGGTGGATGGCGTGAGCGCGACAATACGTACTGCCACAGGAAAATTTGATCCGAAAATAGACCCGATAGAGGAGTTTGTCGAAATAGCGAAAGATGACCTCCCGGATTTCTTGCAAAGCGAGGATGTCTGCATCGATGCCGCCCACGCTTCGGTTGAAATCTCCCTTATGGGAGAAATCCCGATGAACTTCGCGCTTGACGGTGACTTCGTTTCTTCCCGTCAGTCCCAGGCATTTGGAATGGCACGCATTGATGGGCTTGTTGTCACTGAAAATGAAAAGAACTTCATACTGTCTGACAACGGTCTGCAAAAGCCTGGCTTCACAAGCGTCACGGTTGACAATCTCAATGGCTTGCTTAAGTACATCCCTGATAATATAGATATGGTGATGAATGCATCGGCCGACAGCGAGAACTACTATGAGATTGAAATCAACAAGAGCAACAACATCAGTATTGATTATACTTTCAAAGCACCCCTTCAGTTCGGTGATGAGATGAATGTCGTCTATGACGAGCTCATCGACGGCTGGCATGGAGACCTTGAAGACCTGAATGCCGGCAGCTTGATGCTGCAAGGCACCATGGTCTATTCCACCCCTGTCGATGTCGAGATAAAAGCTGTTGCCATCGACAGCGAAGGCAACGAATTGAGCGGATTGGATGTGGATGTGATGCCTGAGAGGGTCGTCAAGGGCGACAACGAGCTTGCCATCACCATCACCGACCCGACGCGCAAGATAATAGGCGAGTCGCTCGACGGCATCAAACTGCAACTCGTCTTGACCAACCAGTCGGGCAATCAGGAGACTTTGAAGTCTGGAGACTACGTAGTGCTGAAGGACTTGAAGCTGAAGTTGCCTGAGGGCATAATATTTGACGGCAATTCGATTTTCTAAAACAATGACAATTATGAAAAGACATATAATCATCTTATTAATGTTTGTTGCCGCCTGCTTCACCGCGAATGCGCAGGGATTGAGGTCGGGCTATTTCTTGGAAGGCAACTATTACAGGCATCAGCTCAATCCCGCTTTCGGCAATGAGCGTGCGTTCTTCAGCTTCCCGGCATTGGGAAACATGAACATTGATGTCCAGTCGAACATGGGAATTTCCACATTCCTGTATAAGAGCACAACTCCTGGTTATGACTTGACGACTTTCCTTGACCCGAATGTCAGCGCATCTGAATTCTTGGACAAACTGAAAGACATAAACCGGATAGGGGTGAACGTCAATATGCAAATCCTGTCAGCCGGTTTCAAAGTCAAGAAAGGCTACATGACCATTGATCTCGGCATCAAGAGCAATGTGTCGTCAAGGTTGCCTAAGGATTTCTTTTCACTCTTCAAGAACGGGATGGACGACAGCGGTGTCACCCAATGCGACTTCAACAACCTGAGCGTCTCTGCCAATGCTTATGCCGAGATAGGCGTGGGCTATTCGATGCGTGTGTTGGACAATCTGCGTGTGGGTGCTAAACTCAAGTTTCTCATCGGTGGGGCTTATGCCCAAATGACCTATGACAAGCTGACCATGAAACTGTCTGATGAGCAATGGGACATCACTGCCGACGGACATCTTGACATGGCAGTGCCGACGATGGGCTTTGAAACTGAATTGGAGAATGGCAGGAGCAAGGTCTCGGATGTCTCCACTGACGATCCGTTCTCCCTTTCGGGCGGAGGTTTTGCCATTGACTTGGGAGCAACCTACAAGGTGTTCGACGGACTTGAGATCTCTGCCGCTATCCTTGACCTCGGGTTCATAAAGTGGAAAGGCATCAACCGCGCGGTGTCTGGCGGCAACTATACGTTTGACGGCTTCAACGACATACAGACTGACAAGGACAGCCCAGATTACGAAGACAACAGCATCGACAACCAACTCGACAATCTTGGTGAGGACATAAAGGATGTATTCCTCCTTTACGAAGAGGGGACAGGGATTGGCAAGGCAAAGGCTCTGGCCGCAACGCTCAACATTGGTGCTGAGTACACCATGCCGTTCTACGACAAATTGTCGGCCGGCTTCCTTTCTTCCACCCGCATTGCAGGTAAGATGTCCACGAGCGAAGGGCGTTTCTATGCTAATCTCAGCCCGGTGTCAGTTCTGGATTTGTCGGTCAGCTATGCTATATCGTCCTACGGTTCAAATTTCGGTTGGATGATCAATCTGCATCCGAGAGGATTCAACCTCTTCATAGGCAGTGACAGCCAGTTCTTCAAGATTTCACCGCAATTTGGCGGCATCAAGAGGATGAACACCAATGTCAGCATGGGCATCAACTTCCCGATAGGGCGCAAGCTGTCCATGTAGGCTCACATTGCACATAAAAACAAAAAGGGGATAGGGGCTTTTAATCCAAAGTCCCTATCTTTGCATTCATGTTAGACGCATTCGACATCCTTTACAAAGGTCTGATTATTGGCGTGGTCGTTTCCGCACCCCTCGGTCCTGTCGGCGTGCTCTGCATCCAGAGGACGTTGAACAAAGGGCGTTGGTATGGTTTCGTCACAGGCATAGGGGCGACGCTGAGCGACTTGAGCTACGCTTTGCTCACGGGTTACGGTTTGAGCCTTGTGTCCGACTTCATGTCGCAGCATATAAAGGAGTTGCAGATTCTCGGCTCCATCCTGCTCCTGGTTTTCGGCATATACACTTTCCGGAGCAATCCCATGAAGTCCATCCGTCCGAGTTCGGGGAAGAAAGGCACGTATATGCACAACCTCGTCACCGCTTTCATGCTCACGCTTTCCAATCCTCTCATTATATTCCTGTTCATAGGTCTGTTCGCCCGTTTCGGTTTCCTCTCACGTGAGGAGACTATCTTCGAGCACGTTGCCGGCTATCTTTCCATCGCAATCGGTGCGTTGCTCTGGTGGTTCACCATCACCTACGGGGTCAACAAGGTCAGGAAGCATTTTGACGTGAGGGGCATCTGGATTATCAACAGGATCATAGGCACGGTGGTCATCATCATCTCGATTGTCGCGCTCATCCTCACCTGCACTGGCAAATCATTATACTAAATGTACATATCAAGGCAACTGAAAGAGACCAACATTGCGGAGTACCTTATCTATATGTGGCAAGTGGAAGACCAGATACGTGCTGCCAACCTCGACTTGCCGACAATCAAGGCGGGCATCATCGACAAATATGATGCCAGCGACGAGCAAAGACAGGAACTCCTCAAATGGTACTCCGACCTCATCGACATGATGCGCATCGAGGGCGTGCAGCACTCGGGGCATCTGCAAATCAACAAGAATGTCATCATCGCCCTCAACGACCTGCACGCGGCGTTGTTGGCCTCGACACGCGAACCGTTCTACAACGCAGCCTACTTCAAGGCACTCCCATTCATCGTGGAACTCAGGAACAAAGCGGGCAAGACCGACGAGACGGAAATCGAGACCTGCTTCGATGCCCTCTACGGAGTGCTGATGCTCCGCCTGCAAAAGCGTGAGATAACCCAGGCGACGGCCAAGGCAATGGAGGAGATAACCAACTTCATCTCGATGCTCGCCAACTACTACAACAAGGACAGGCGCGGCGAACTCAAACTTGACGACTAACCAAACCAACAGACACTGACATGAACAGAGAAATACTCCGCAGGCGCACATTCGCCATAATCTCGCACCCCGATGCCGGCAAGACGACACTGACCGAAAAGCTCCTGCTCTTCGGCGGGCAAATCCAGGTGGCAGGCGCGGTCAAAAGCAATAAAATCAAGAAGACTGCCACGAGCGACTGGATGGAAATCGAGAAGCAGCGCGGCATCTCAGTCACCACGTCGGTCATGGAGTTTGACTACGACGGCTACAAAATCAACATCCTCGACACCCCGGGACACCAGGATTTCGCCGAGGACACCTACCGCACGCTCACGGCAGTCGATAGCGTCATCATCGTCGTCGATAGTGCCAAGGGCGTCGAGGCGCAGACCCGCAAGCTCATGGAGGTATGCCGCATGAGGAAGACCCCCGTCATCATCTTCATGAATAAAATGGACCGCGAGGGGCGTGACCCATTCGAACTGCTGGACGAGATTGAGGAGGAACTCAAGATAAAAGTCCGTCCCCTGTCATGGCCCATCGAGCAGGGGCAACGGTTCAAGGGCGTGTACAACATCTATGAGCAGAAGCTTGACCTCTACACCCCCAGCAAGCAGACCGTCACCGAGAAAGTCGAGGTGGACATAAACACCGACGAGCTGGAGCGCAACATAGGCGACGAGCAAGCCGCCAAGCTCCGCGCCGACCTCGAACTCATCGAGGGAGTCTACCCCGCATTCGACGTTGACACCTACCTGCACGGCGACCTCGCCCCCGTCTTCTTCGGTTCGGCACTCAACAATTTCGGTGTCAAGGAACTGCTCGACTGCTTCGTCAAGATAGCCCCCTGCCCCCGTCCCGTGATGGCCGAGGAGCGCGAGGTGCGTCCCGATGAGGAGAAGTTCACAGGCTTCATCTTCAAGATAACGGCCAACATCGACCCCAACCACCGCTCGTGCGTGGCATTCTGCAAGGTATGCTCGGGACGATTCGTCCGCAACGCCCCCTACAAGCACGTCCGCCAGAACAAGACCATGCGATTCTCGTCCCCCACGCAGTTCATGGCGCAGAAGAAAAGCACCGTCGATGAGGCTTGGGCGGGCGACATCATCGGGTTGCCCGACAACGGCAACTTCAAGATAGGCGACACCATGACCGAGGGCGAAGTGCTGCACTTCCGCGGCCTGCCCAGCTTCTCGCCCGAGCTGTTCAAGTACATCGAGAACGACGACCCCATGAAGGCCAAGCAACTCGCCAAAGGCATCGACCAGCTCATGGACGAGGGCGTGGCACAGCTGTTCGTCAATCAATTCAACGGGCGCAAAATCATCGGCACGGTCGGCCAGCTGCAATTCGAGGTCATCCAGTACCGCCTGGAGAACGAGTACAACGCCCGCTGCCGCTGGGAACCCCTCAGCCTCTACAAAGCCTGCTGGATAGAGAGCGACGACCCGGAGGAACTCGAAGCGTTCAAGAAGCGCAAATACCAATTCATGGCACGCGACCGCGAGGGGCGCGACGTCTTTCTCGCCGACAGCAACTACGTGTTGCAGATGGCGCAAAACGACTTCAAGCACATCCGCTTCCACTTCACCAGCGAGTTCTGACGCGGCGGCGGGGGCATCCCCTGCTCGTGTCATCTTATGGTTTCGGGGACGAGCCGCAAGGCGCGTCCCCGCGTTTCTTGCACACCTCTTCTTTGTCATCTGGCCGTAGGTGTAGAGACGCATAATATGCGTCTCCCCGACAGGCGGTGAATCTACGGTGTGTGCACAGGACATGGATGAGACGCATATTATGCGTCTCTACATTCCACCTACCTTTATTTATAATCCATGGCAGCATCTCTGCGGCTGCGTGCCGTTGTCCCACGGGATAGGTCAAGGGATAATGTCGATGACAATAGGCATAAACTTCCCCCACACGCCGAGAAAACTTCCTTGTCTCGGTGAGTAAAGTATATTCAGAAGTTTTGTTTTAATATTCAAAACTTTTGTTTATATAAACAAAACTTCTGTTTATTCATTCAAAACTTTTGTTTTTACTTTAGAGGAGTTCTATAAATTAAAATATTGTAGTACAGTTGTTTATATGGTTCCA
>CALNGU010000005.1 GCA_939800445.1 uncultured Bacteroidaceae bacterium
GCGGGCGACATCTTTTCGTGCCACGGCCGCGCGGGGGCGGGATGTTTGCCATACCTTTGCGTGTGGATTGAAATTCAGAGTTATGTTGCATTTTGACAGTGATTACATGGAGGGGGCGCATCCCGATGTGTTGCGCCGCCTGGTCGAGACTAATATGGAGCAGACGACGGGCTACGGCGACGATGTGCACAGCCGCGAGGCGCGGCGCAAGATTGCCGAGGCGTGCGGGCTGGACGATGCCGAGGTGCACCTGCTCGTGGGCGGCACGCAGACCAATGCCGTGGTGCTCGGGGCGTTGCTGCGCCCGTGGGAGGGGGTGGTTGCCGCCGAGACGGGCCATATCGCGGTGCATGAGGCCGGGGCGATAGAGGCGACGGGGCACAAGGTGCTGACCGTGCCGTCGCACGCCGGCAAGGTGGCGGCTGGTGATGTCGAGGCGTTGTTTGATGATTGGGCGGGCGATGCCAACCGCGAGCACGAGGTGCGCCCTGTGGTGGTCTATGTTTCGCAGCCGACCGAGTGGGGGACGCTCTACACTCTCGACGAGTTGCGGGGTTTGTCTGAGGTGTGCCGCCGCAAGGGGCTGCTGCTTTATGTGGACGGTGCGCGGCTGGGCTATGGCCTGGCTGCCGACACGACGGGGGTGACGCTGCCGGTGCTGGCGGGGTTGTGCGATGCTTTCTACGTTGGCGGGACCAAGGTCGGCGCGTTGTGCGGCGAGGCTGTCGTGGCGCATCGCGGGGTTTTGCCCGATGGTTTCTTCTCCTATGTCAAGCGGCAGGGGGCGTTGCTTGCCAAGGGGAGGCTGCTGGGGGTGCAGTTTGACGCGCTGTTCACCGACGACCTCTATCTCAGGATTTCACGGCACGCCATCGACATGGCGCGCAGGCTGGCTCGGGGGCTGACGGCGGCTGGATATGAATTCCACATCCCGGCGGAGACCAATCAACTGTTTCTCGCCGTCGATGAGGCCACGTTGGAGCGGTTGTCCCGGATTGCCACGTTTGGGTTCTGGCAGAGGTTGCCTGGCGGGCGGACTGTCATCCGCTTCGCTACGAGCTGGGCGACGCGGCGTGAGGATGTCGATGAGTTGATTGCCTGCCTCGGCAGGTGAATGCCGCGGGCTTGTGCGGCCGGGTGTCAGATGAAGTTGACCTCCGCCCGCAGCGTTATGCCAAACCGCTCTTTGACATCGTCGATGATTGTCTGTGCCAGGCGGGTGATTTCGTCGGCTGTCGCGCCGCCGAGGTTGACCAGCACGAGGGCTTGGCGTGAGTGCACTGCGGCGCGTCCCAGTGAGCGGCCGCGCCAACCGCACTGCTCGATGAGCCATCCGGCAGGGATTTTCACGCCGCCGGGTGCTTTGTAGGATGGGATGGCGGGGTAGGCGGCTGCCAGTTCCTTGTATTTCTCCTCGCTCACCACTGGGTTCATGAAGAAGCTGCCCGCGTTGCCCGTCACGGCTGGGTCGGGCAGTTTGTCGCGGCGGATGGCAATCACCGCGTCGCGGAGTGCGGCGGGTGTGAGGCTGTCCTCCTTGCCTTGGAACAGTGTGGCAAGGTGGCCGTAGGACAAGTCGGGCTTGAATGTCTTGGAGAGGCGGTAGGTGACGTGCGTCACTATCAGATGCCGCTCGTGCTTGAAACGGCTCTCGCGGTAGGCGTAACCGCACTCACCGACGGGGATGGTGCGGCGTTGCCCGGTCGTGGTGTCGAAGGTCCCGACCTCGACAATCAGGTCTTTGACTTCCGCGCCGTATGCCCCGATGTTTTGCACCGCGCTTGCTCCCACTTCGCCCGGGATGAGTGACAGGTTTTCAGCCCCCGTCCAGCCGTGGGCGACGCACTCGGCGACGAGCTCGTCCCAGACTTTCCCCGCCTCGACGCGTATGTCGATGGAGATCCCGTCTTCCCTGACAGTCTCGATACCCCGTGCCGTGCAGTGCAGCAGCAGGCCGTCGTAGTCTCGGGTGAAGAGCAGGTTGCTGCCACCCCCGATGTGCAGGAATTTTGCCGGACGGCGTGTGGCGAATATCTCGGCGAGGTCGTCGGCGTTGTCGTATTCCAGCATGAGGTGGGCATTGACATCAATGCCGAAAGTGTTGTAGGGGCGCAGTGAGATGTTGCGGTGTTCGGTGATCATGGGTCAAACGCTTAAATCTTCATATTTATATAGCATCCACCCTTTCGCCGCATTGTGGCGGAAGTAAAGGCGGATGTTGTAGCCCGTCTCAATCTTGACGACGGTGACAATCATCTTTTGTGACCGCCCGCCGGTCGTGGTGCAGTCAAACCCGGAGATGACCGGTGCGGCCAGGCTCGGGCGGAATGCTTTCCACTGGTCACGTGAGATTGTGGCTTCGAGCAGGCTCAGTTCGTCGCCGTTGTCGTAGGTGACGAAGCCTACCTCACGTCCCACGTGCCTCATCTGGTAGGCGGAATCGTTGGCGAAACGCTCATAAAACGACAGGAACGTGCCTTGCCGCGCCGCCGTGCTGTCGATGGCGATGCTGCGGAGAAACCATTTGTTGCCGTCTTTGGCAAAGTGGTAGTTTTTTGTTATCCCGTTGCCGGTGTAGACTTCGCGCAGTGTCAATTCGTGGGCATTCATGTCAAATCCCGTGTCCAACGCCTGCTCGTTGTCGTTGAGCAGGGTGTAGTAGACGTTTTGCAGCAGCAGTGAGTCGAATTGCCAACTGCCAGCCTCCACCTTGCCCCGCTTGCCAAGGTTGTCGAGGTCGAGCGGGAATGCCGTGCGGCTGCGTTGGAATGCGCTGTCGGATTTGAAGAGGTAGATGAAGTCGTAGAACGAACTGTCCACGTTGTCGTTGTAGCGTGGCAGGTCGCATTCATCCACACCGCTTCCGGCAGGCGCGGGCAAGCTGGCCAGGCCGTTGCCCGATGGATTGCCGCCCTTGTCCCGGTTGCCGCAAGATGTGAATGCGACGGCGCAGGCAAGGGCGGCCAAGACGAGAAGTCTCAGTGTCATCTATTCGTGCTATTACTTTTTGAGCAGGCGTGCCGAGAGCTTGTCGAGCATATCGACAGTCATGGTTGCCAGGTCATAGGTCGGCCGCCATCCCCACTCCTCACGGGCGCAGCTGTCGTCCATCTTGTCCGGCCATGATTCGGCTATTGATTGCTTGAGCGGGTCAACGTCGTAGACCATTTCAAACTCGGGGCGGTGCTTCTTTATCTCCTTGTAGATTTCTTCAGGGTCGAAACTCATTGACGCGATGTTGAACCCATTGCGGTGGACGAGCCGTGCCGGATCGGCTTCCATCAGGGTTATCGCTGCGTTGAGTGCGTCGGGCATATACATCATGTCCATCAATGTCCCCTGTTTGATAGGGCAGGTGAACTTCTCGCCCCTGACGGCGTAGTAGTAGATGTCAACCGCATAGTCCGTCGTGCCGCCTCCCGGAGGAGTGACATTTGAGATGATGCCGGGGAAACGCACCGAGCGCGTGTCAACACCGTACTTCGTGTGGTAGTAGTCGCTCAACAGTTCCGTCGTCACCTTTGAAACCCCGTAGATTGTCTTCGGACGTTGGATTGTGTCTTGCGGTGTCATCCAGTGCGGGGTGTTCAGCCCGAAAGAGCCTATCGAGCTGGGTGTGAAGACGGCGCATCCGTGCTCGCGGGCGAGTTCCAGTATGTTGAGCAGCCCGTCGATGCCTATCTTCCACGCGAGGAGCGGTTTCTTTTCCGCCACCACTGAGAGCAGGGCGGCGAGGTTGTATATGCTGTCGATGCCATGTTTCTTTATTGCTTCCGAGAGCTCGTCAGGGCGCGTCACGTCGGCCAGTGCGCTGGGGCCAGACTCTTTCAACTCTCCTTTGGGCTCCGCACCGGGAATGTAGCCGGCGACCACGTTGTCGTTGCCGTAACGTTTCCTCAATTCCATGGTCAGCTCCGAGCCAATCTGCCCGGTAGAACCGATAACCAAGATCTTTTTCATCGTAGAAGTATTAATAAAGGTTTATAAATTGGCACAAAAGTAGGGAAGTTTTCCGAATTAGGATTATAGTGCAATTGCTTTATTAAAAATTATTATTCATTTTTGCAAAGGCATGGTGCGGAGTGGCATCCGATGATCATTTTGTCAGCATTTCAACCTGCATTTTGGGGATTTGCCCCTGTTGGGCGGGCTGGCGTTGCCGGAATAGGCTGCTTGAGGTGTTAAAATGCCACCGACCGTGAGCCGACGAAAGGACAACCCTTTAAACTATTATATATATGTATGGGAAGATAAAAGATTATTTGTCTCAGACGCTGGCTGAGATAAAAGATGCGGGCCTTTACAAGGAGGAACGTCTCATCGAGAGCCAACAGCAAGCCGAAATCACAGTCAAGGGCAAGAAGGTTCTCAACTTTTGTGCCAACAACTACCTCGGGCTGTCCAACAACCCGCGCCTGATGCAGGCCGCCAAGGACATGATTGACAAGCGCGGCTACGGGATGTCGTCGGTGCGTTTCATCTGCGGGACGCAGGACATACACAAGCAGCTCGAAGCTGCCATCTCCGATTATTTCAAGACCGAGGACACCATCCTCTATGCCGCTTGTTTCGATGCCAATGGTGGTGTGTTCGAGCCTTTGCTTGGCGAGGAGGATGCCATAATCTCTGATTCGCTCAACCATGCCTCCATCATCGACGGTGTGCGCCTGTGCAAGGCCAAACGCTACCGCTATGCCAATGCGGACATGGGCGAACTGGAGAAATGCCTGCAAGAGGCGCAAGCGCAGCGGTTCAGGATCATAGTCACCGACGGCGTGTTCTCGATGGACGGCAACGTCGCGCCTATGGACAAGATCTGCGACTTGGCTGAGAAGTATGACGCCCTGGTCATGGTGGACGAGTGCCATTCGGCCGGTGTCGTCGGCGCGACGGGGCATGGTGTCAACGAGCAGTTCAACACCTATGGCCGCATAGACATCATGACAGGCACGCTGGGCAAGGCATTCGGCGGCGCGATTGGCGGCTTCACGACCGGGCGCAAGGAGATTATCGAGCTGTTGCGTCAGAGATCGCGTCCCTACCTCTTCTCCAACTCCGTCCCGCCGGCAGTTGTCGGCGCGAGCCTCGAGGTGTTCAAGATGCTCAAGGAAAGCGACTCGCTGCACACCAAGCTGATGGAAAATGTCGAATACTTCCGTACCCGTATGCTTGAGGCCGGCTTCGACATCAAACCCACGCAGAGTGCCATCTGCGCCGTCATGCTCTATGATGCCAAGTTGTCCCAGGTCTATGCAAGCAAGTTGTTGGACGAGGGCGTCTATGTCACAGGATTCTACTATCCGGTAGTTCCCAAGGGACAGGCGCGCATAAGGGTTCAACTCTCCGCCGGCCACGAGCGCGAGCACCTCGACAAGTGCATCGCGGCATTCGTCAAGATAGGCAAGGAACTCGGGGTCATCAAGTGACACCGTCCCGTCACCGCCTGGTGGCGGTGCTGGCGTATAATCCCGTGGCACAAGGTCAAGTGCCACGGGATTTCTTTTGCCTGGCGGTGCGGTGGGCGGCATCGTATGCAGGCCGCGTCGTCATGCAATGATTTCGGTGTTGGCATTGTATGCTGTCGGGTGCGGCATTGCATGATTTCTTCCCCGTCATCTGATGCCATGCTGGCAACGCCCGGTGCAGGCGCGGGTGGCGGTGCGTGGCGGGTGTTCGTCATGCGGCGTATCGCGCTCATACATAAAATAATGTCCTAAGTTTTGTAAAATCAGCCGAAAAAGCACTATCTTTGCAAGCCGATTATTATCAAATTTGGTTAAGAAGATGATACCTAATGCTTTAGGCTCAAGTCCGAGGGCTTTTGCACAGGGTACGTCGGTATTAGTAGTAACAATTAAATTTTTAAAAGAGTGGACACTTTAAGTTACAAGACAATTTCAGCCAACAAGGCCACTGTCAACAAGGAGTGGGTCGTTGTCGATGCGACCGACCAGATCCTTGGCCGTTTGGGCAGCAAGGTGGCTAAGTTGCTGAGGGGAAAGTACAAACCAAACTTCACCCCTCACGTGGATTGCGGCGACAACGTCATCATTATCAACGCCGACAAAGTCAAAATGACAGGGAACAAGTGGACGGACCGCGTCTACATGACATTCTCCGGTTATCCAGGCGGCCAGAAGAGGTTCAGCCCGCTGGATCTGAAGTCACGCCCGGGAGGCGACGAGAAACTGATGCGCAGGGTGGTCAAAGGTATGCTGCCAAAGAACCGTCTGGGCGCGAAGTTGCTCAAAAACCTCTACGTGTACTCGGGTCCCGAGCACAACCATGAAGCGCAAAGCCCGAAACTAATCGATATCAACACCCTCAAATGACTAATATGGAAGTAGTAAATGCAACAGGCAGGCGCAAAAGTTCTGTAGCCCGCGTATATGTCAAGGAAGGGACCGGTAAAATCGTCATAAACAAAAAGGACATCACCGAATATTTTCCCTCGTCAATCCTCCAATATGTCGTAAAGCAACCTCTCCTCACGCTCGGCGTGGTCGAGAAGTACGACATCAAGGCCAACATCTTCGGCGGCGGGTTCACCGGGCAGTCGCAGGCACTCCGCCTCGCCATCGCCCGCGCTTTGGTCAAGATCAACGCTGAGGACAAGCCTGCGCTCCGCAAGGAAGGCTTCATGACACGTGACTCACGCGTCGTCGAGCGCAAGAAACCAGGCCGTCCAAAGGCACGCAAGAGATTCCAGTTCAGCAAACGTTAATCCGGTTGAATCGTTCGGACGACGATGGGCCGCCTGAGGCCAGTCGGATTGGACATGATGAACTGAGACGCGACGTTTAGTATCTAAACTCCCGGGACCTGACAACGAGCTACCCGGAGGTTGACAAACAAACAAGAATGTAAACGCTTTAAAGAAACAAACAATGTCAAGAACCAATTTCGATACACTTTTGGAAGCTGGCTGCCACTTCGGCCACCTCAAAAGAAAATGGAATCCGTCGATGGCTCCCTACATCTTCATGGAGCGCAACGGCATCCACATCATCGATCTCCACAAGACCGTAGCTAAAATCGACGAGGCTGCCGAGGCCTTGAAACAGATAGCGAAGTCGGGGAAAAGAATACTTTTTGTTGCTACTAAGAAACAGGCGAAGCAGATTGTCGCTGAACGTGCGGCAGCTGTCAATATGCCATACGTCGTAGAGCGTTGGCCGGGCGGTATGCTCACCAACTTCCCGACAATCCGCAAGGCTGTCAAGAAGATGGCCACGATTGACAAGCTCACCAACGACGGCACATTCGCCAACCTCTCCAAGAGGGAGATGCTCCAGATCTCTCGCCAACGTGCGAAACTGGAGAAGAACCTCGGCTCAATCGCCGACCTGAACCGCCTCCCGTCGGCTCTCTTCGTAGTTGACGCCCTCAAGGAAAACATCGCGATTCGCGAAGCCAACCGCCTCGGAATCCCCGTGTTCGCCATCGTGGACACCAACTCCGACCCCAACAACGTTGACTTCGTGATCCCGGCCAACGACGACGCGACCAAGTCCATCGAGGTAATCATGGACACCTGCTGCGCCGCTATTTCTGAGGGGCTCGAAGAGCGCAAGGCAGAGAAGCTTGAGAACGAGGCAGCAGCCGAAGCCGCACCGAAACGCGCAAGGAAGAAATCATCCAAGGCGCGCCTTGACAAGTCGGACGAGGACGCTATCAACGCATCCAAGGCTGCGGCATACGTGAAAGAGGACGAGGAATAATCGGATTCAGACACACCACAAACCCGGGTCTCCGGGCAATACAAGGGTTAAGGTAGCGAGGACCGCCGCACGGAACGGGACAAACTATTTTAACCCTTTTCTTCAAACAGACGACACATTAACAAAACCAATAAAACCTACTGAATTATGGCTGTAACAATGGCAGAAATTACCAAGCTCCGCAAGATGACCGGGGCTGGCATGATGGACTGCAAGAACGCCTTGACCGAGGCCGAAGGCGACATGGACAAGGCGATGGAAATCATCCGCAAGAAAGGGCAGGCGGTTGCCGCAAAACGTTCAGACCGCGAGGCAGGCGAAGGATGCGTGCTTGCAAAGGCTGACGGCGACTATGCCGCAGTGATTGCCTTGAAATGCGAGACCGACTTCGTCGCAAAGAACGCCGATTTCGTCGCACTGGCACGTGAGATACTCGACCTGACAGTGGCAAACCGTTGCAAGACGCTCGACGAGGTCAAGAACCTCCCCTACGGCAACGCGACTGTCGCACAGGCCGTCACCGACCGCAGCGGCATCACGGGTGAGAAGATGGAACTCGATGGCTTCGGCTATGTCGAGGCTCCCGTCACATCCAGCTACATCCACGCAGGCAACAGGCTCGCGGTAGTGGCAGGATTCAACAAGGAAATCCCCGCCGAACTCGCCCACGGCGTAGCAATGCAGATCGCTGCCATGAACCCCCTCGCTGTCACACCCGAAAAGGTTGACCCCGCAATCGTCGCACGCGAGAAGGAAATCGCCGCCGACAAGGCACGCGAAGAGGGCAAGCCCGAGAACATGATCGAGAAGATCGCCATGGGCCGCCTCGGCAAGTTCTACAAGGAAGTCTGCCTCCTCCAGCAGGAGTATGTCTGCAACGACGAGAAGAAGCCCGTCGGCGACATCCTCAAGGCTGTTGACAAGGACTTGACAGTGACGGACTTCCGTCGCTACACGCTCAACGCCGAGTAATCGGCGGGCGGCAAACCCAACCCTGCGGGGGCGGCCAACGGTGGCTGCCCCCGCTTTTTTGTATTCCGGCCAACCATCCCGCGTCCGATGTGCCGCATCCCAGTCCTTGCTGGCGGCTGGGCGGAGGCATCAGAGTGCGGCATCGCGGCGACCCTCGTCCTGCCCTCGTGGCGGCAGGGACGGGAGGGAATGTGCACGTCTCGGTGCATGAAGTTCCACACCACGCCGAGAAAAGTTCTATGTCTCGGTGAGTAAAGTAAAAACAAAACTTCTGAATATATAAACAAAACTTTTGAATATACTTTGCTCGCCGAGACATAGAACTTTTCTCGGCGTGACGTGGAGGTTGTTCCCTGACCCGACGGGTTTATTCCCCCAGTGCAATGGCGTTTGTCCTCGGCTGATTGGCGCGGAATGCCGCCGGCAATTGCTTGTTTCTGTCGGTGGTGTGTGAAATTTGGCTGCATCTGATGCCCGCTGCAAACAATAGTTGTGAAAAAATCGCATTGCGGTGACGAAGTATAGGCTAATATGCTTAAATTGTGCCATAGTTGCTAAATGTGACGGCGTTTTATGATGCGATTTATTAATTAAACATTGTGCTTATGAAAAAGTCAATCTTTACTTTACTATTGTCCGGCCTCGCGATGGCGGGGTTCGTCCATGCGGCCTCTCCCCTCGGTGGGGAAGCCATGTCGCCCAAGGCGGAGGAAGAGCCGGCTTATGACTGGTATGTCGTGGACAGCAACCGTATGTCGGGCGTGACCGCTGACGATGTCGATGACGAGGGTGTGTTGGGCTATGCGTCGGTAGCCGTCGGGGCTGCGCAGCCTGACGAGGCGGGTGCAATCTTCGAAGGCGAGCCTTACAGCATGGTGATGAGCAATGTGTGGAACGGCGACTATGTGGAATACTCGACCTACATCGACGAGCCGGGGCGGTATAAATTCTCCTACCGCGTGCGTGGCTATATGTGGGGCACTCCTTATGGCACGCCCTACGTGGATGTCAACCTCTACTACTGCACCATCGCGGGCGGGGACAACACGGTGTCGGATGACGTGAGGCTCTACTCCACGACCGTGCTGCCTGCCGAAATCTGCGAGAGCGAAGAGTTTGAGGTGGTCGAGGCGGGGACTTACACCTTCGGCGTGACGGTGGTGCAGGCCAATGAGTTCTCCTACGACGCTGCCATCTACGTCGGTGATTTCAACCTCTACCAGTGGCGCGAGGGTGAGCCAGAGGTGCAGACTTACGAGGTCACTTGGACCGAGCCAGAGCATGGCACGCTGTCTGTCACGACACCTGACGGCCAGCTCGCGCCGGGCACTGCCGTAGCCGAGGGGACTGATGTCACGGTGGTGGCCACGCCCGACGAGGGCTACCAGTTGGCATTGCTCACGGTCAACGGTGCTGACTTTGAGAACGGAGGTGCTTACACCGTCAAGGGTGCGACGGTCATCGAGGCCGCTTTCGCCGAGGATGGCGGCGGTGAACCCGACCCTGGGATGACGTGGCATCTCATCATGAGCAACGACTTGTCGGGCGCGACACAGGACGAGGTCGAGACCCAAGGGGTGACAGCCTCTATCGGCAGCGTGCTTGAGGGCGGTGTGCTCGAGGGTTTGCCTTGGTGCTGGGCTTTGCAGGACTCGTGGCCGAGTGACAACTTCTGCTTGCAGGTGGCGGTCGAGGAGGCTGGCACCTACCGCTTCACTTACCGTGCAAGGCTGGCAAGTGTGGCGAATGCGCAGGCAAGCATGGTTGCCGACTTGCGTTACGGCGCACCGGGGACGGCGGCATACAGCTGCACGTCGGTTTCTGAGGAGTATGCTTTCACGCAGAGCGACGAACTGCCCGGCACTTTGATGGAGAGCAGCGAGTTTGAGTTGCAACCGGGGACGTACAATTTCTACGTCTTCCTCAAGATGGCCGACTATTGCAGTGGCGGGTCAACGTTCTTCGTCGGCGACTTCAACCTCTATCAGTTGCGTGAGGGCGAGCAGCCCGTGACGCACACCGTGACCTGGACGGTGGAGAATGCCGACCTTGCCGAGGTCGCAGTGCTTGACGCGGCGACGAAGCAGCCAGTCGCTTCGGGCAGCCCCGTTGCCGATGGCACGGAGTTGCTCGTGACCGCGACATTCACCGGCCATGATGTCGTCGGGGAGATAAGCGTAGGCGGAGAGGTGTTTGACACTTTCACCTACGAGTCTTGTTCCGGCAGCTACACCAATGAGGGCAATGAGATAGTTGTCAACGGGGATGTGGACATAGTAATCGCTCTTGATGCCGTCGAAGGCCTGTCTGGCAACGAGGCGGGTGCGGTGAAGGTCTACCCGACACGCTTTGTCAGTGACCTGACAGTCGAAGTGCCTGCCGCTGGCGAAGTGAGCCTCTATGACATGGCCGGCACGAAAGTGTTGTCTGCCGTTGTCGATGCAGGTGTCAACGTCCTTGGGCTCGGCAGCCTTGACAGGGGGCTTTATCTCTTGCAGGTGGGCGACGGCACGATGACGCAGGTTGTCCGTGTGGTCAAGCAGTGACGCTGCTGGCATGATTGGAGTAGTGGAAGCGGCGGGGCAGGCGTGTCCTGCCGCTTTTGTCGCCATGATGCCGGGCGGAGGGGCTGAAGTCCCCAATCCATGCTATCTGCGGTGGCGGAACGGGGATGAAATATACATTATAGTAGGTATTGCCATCGCTACCCCTATTGCCGACATTTGCAGATGTCATATTAACACTAATGAAAGGTAAGAAATGAAGAAGATTGGGATATTCTATGGCTCAAGCGGCGGCACGACCGAGGGCGTGGCAAAGACCATCGCCGGCAAACTCGGTCTGGGTGCAGCCGACGTGCATGATGTGGCAAAGGCCAAGGTCGAGGACGTGGCAGCCTGCGACGTGCTGGTGCTTGGCAGTTCGACCTGGGGAGCGGGCGACTTGCAGGACGATTGGTATGATTTCCTGCCCAAGTTGCAGTCGTTGGACCTGTCGGGCAAGCTGGTGGCATTGTTCGGGTGCGGTGATTCGTCATCGTTCAGCGACACATTCTGCGATGCCATCGGGACGTTGCACGACGACCTCAAGGCGACTGGATGCAAGTTCATCGGTGCTGTCGATGCGTCTTCCTACACCTATGACGACTCGACCGCAGTGTCCGACGGGCAGTTCGTAGGCCTCGCTCTCGATGAGGTCAATGAGGGCGACAAGACTGACGACCGCATCACGGCTTGGGTGCAGCAACTCAAGGGCGAGGGGCTGGAGTGACAGCCGCAGCGTCTGACGTGCGGTGATGATGCAAGTAGAAGTCGCGGCAGAACCATAGTGTCCTGCCGCGACTTCTATATATAATAATGGTATAGGCAATGCTTGTGTCGCTTCACAGTCTGTTGCCAAGGCTCGTCCACTTGCCGATTATTGGCACGCTGAGTGAGAATCCGACATCGCGCCATCGCTTCCCGAGGAACGAGACGAACACCCCGGCGCGGGCTTTCGTGCCGAATCCGAGCGAATAGCCGGTTTCCCAGTAGGGCTTGCTCCCCTTGACTGCCAGTCCACGGATGTGCAGTGCCTCGTCAAGCATGGCTTTGCGCATGAATGGCAACCAATTGAACACCATCCGAGGTGCGTGCCAGGCAGCAGATGCTTGCAACCACCGCGTGTCGGTCGTCCACTCGTAATTGTCGGCAAGTGCATAGCTGGCATCCATTGCCCTGCCCGTGACGGGGAACGTGGTGGCATCAAAATGCTTCATGTCACTGAAGAACATTCTTTTTGCATCGAGATAAGTCCCCGCTTCCATGCTCCAGTTCAGGCGGTGGAAGTGGGCAATCCGCGCCTCGTGGTCGATTGCCAACGCTATGCGGTGGTAGTCGGGCGACAGATTGTCCAGGGGCAACGCCTTGCGGTAGGTCACGGTGAATGTCGGCCAGTCTGACCCAGTGTGCCGTTTCCAACCGTCACGCCTCACAAACCAATGTACGGGGGTGTAGCTGGCACTGACTGTGAACAGCAATGCCATGTGGCGCGGCATGGCGGAATATAGCGGGTTGTCTGGCGCGTTGGGCTGCGCCGTCTGCTTGAACCAGCTGTGGTTTTGCCCGTTGCTCAGCACCTTGCGCCGCTCGACATCCGCTCCTGTCGTGACCACCAGCCCGTTCACCGGCTCGATGCGATGGATGATGCTGCCGTAGGACCTTTCGTAGAATTTCACATCGTTGCGTGCGAAGAGTGCCGAGGCGAGGGCTATGGCGAAATTGCTTTCCGGGTTCTCTCCGTTGAAGTCGGATGAAGTCTGCCCACCCTCCAGTTGCAACCGTCCGCGAAGCAAGGGGGCATAGTCGATGGCGAAGCCGGCAGCCCAGGCACAGGCTTTTCGTTCTGTCAGATAATAGGCTTTGGCGTGAGCCGTCAGGATGAGCTTTTTCCCGATTTTCATCCCGCCTTTTGCCGAAAGGCCTGCCCAGAACCCATCGACAAGGTTGTAGGCCGGCAAGATTTCTGTCAATCCCTTTGTAGCCACCCATCGTGTCTTCTCTTTGTTTTCCCAGGTGATGCCGTCGAAGACAAACGCCATGGCACGTTCTCCCCAGTCATCTTCCTGGTTGGATGATGCGATGTTGTCCATGCGTGAACGCCATTTTTCAGCAATGGCATAGGATGCCTCCTCGTCTGCCTCCAACGAAGTCATGCGTTTGTCCGCCCAATAGCTCTCGTCACGTCTCTTGGCGAGCGAGTCCACACGGGATTCATGTCTTTCGAGCGTGCTTGGCAGTTCGTGGCGGAGCAGGTTGCCTGATGTCCTTGCGTCTATCTCCATCAGCTTTTCGGTGAGTTGTGCGATGCGCATGGCTTTGCGGTTGTCGAGCTTGCCGTCCGATTGCAGGGCAGCCACCTCTGCTTGCAGTTTCGCTGCCTTGCGGCCGGGCTTGTCCCTTGGTGCGGTGGTGGAGCGAACTGCTTTGCCTGGATTGCCGTTTGTCCCCACATGGATGTAGTTGACAGACAGCAGGTAGCTGGCCTCGATGACAAACCCCATCATGCCCATCTCGCACGAGACGGACTGTGAAGACACGAGGTATGTCCCCTTGGCAGCCTCGCTGAACGATGCGCTCACGTCCAACGAGCCGACAAGCAGGCTGGTGTGCAGTTCCACCGCGCTGAGGCACCACAGGCTGTCAACGATGCATAGTGTGCCGCTGAGCATCCCCTCCATATTCTTCTTGGGGACGAGGGAAATGTGATGCACGACCCTGCCGCCTTCCTCATAGCTCTCGACGAGGTGGTAGGTGTAGTAGGAGAAGACGTTGCCCCTGACCGGTGAGACGCAACCAAACAGGCTGTTGGCGTAGTAGTCGGTGAGTGCGACATGGATTTCATCGCCCTCAAATGCTTCGGGAAACGTTGACTTGAATGCTTCCACCTCTTCCTTTGTCCTGTCGGGTGCTTTGTAGCTGATGCGGCTCACCTTTTCGAGGATGAAGGGGTTGCTCATCATCTCCCGCACCATCTGGTCTTCGGCAACGGCCTTGCCGAGCAGTTTCGGGATTTTCTTGAACTTGCCGCGTCCTTTGACGTATGTCTCTGCCAGGAATGTGTCAGGCTGGGCGGACAGCACGGCAGCCCGTGCGACGACATTGCGCATGATGTCCATGGCGGGGTCTTCTCCGCTGGCGTTGACGGTCACTTCCCCGAGCAGGTAGGATTGTTCATGCAGCACGATGCGCACGGTGGTGGTGTCGCCGTCGATGCTTATAGGCACTGTTTGCTTCTGGTAGCCCAGTGAGGACACTTCGCAGTCATAGTCCCCGGCGGCCAATGCCGCGCAGAAACGTCCGTCGGCATCGGCCACGAACCCTTGGCGCAGCTGAATGACATAAAGCGAGGCGTTGGCTATGCCTTTGCCCCTCTCGTCCACGACGCTGCCCGTCAGGATCTGGGACAGCAAATGCAACGGCACGGACAGCATCAATATGAGTAGCAAACATCGCATCTCTCCGCGCATATCTGTCGGTGTATTGCCCAAGACGGCAAGTTGCCATCATTGTTTGGCAGGGCTGATGGCAACCTGGCCTTTGGTTGGTTGTGGGGGATTATTCTATCGTTATCTCCTTTATTATAGGCCAACACGAGTGGTGGTCGGTGACTTTGATCATCGCGCTCCTTATCTTTTTGCCGCCGAGATCCGCCTCAGCCTGCCCGTACTCGTCAAATTGCGCTACGGTGGCAAAGGTGTTGCCGTCCTCGCTCACCATCAAATCGGCTTTGGTGATGTAATCCTTGGAGTCGCCAGTCACCACTTTGACCTTGTTGACCGTGACAGGCTCGGTCAAAGTCACCTTGAACCAGTCGCCGGCATTGAGTGTCGAGCCGCCCCAGAAGAAAGAATTGCTTCGCCCGTCAAAGGCATATTCGGGATGATATGGCTTGTTGGTAGGGATATTGGTCTCCACAACCGCGCTGCGCACCAAGTCCGGTTTCTCCTCGGTCGGCACGAATTCTTTTTCATTAAGCGCATCATCGTCGTAGTAGTTGATGCCCATCCGCTCCAACACCGGGTAGAAAGCGGTCACACGTCCGTAGAAGTTGTCCCAATCCCTCGCTTCACGCGGGCTCCACATCACTTCGGACAGGGCGCAGAGGCGCGGATAGAGCATCAGCTCCACACGGTCGTGCGTGGCTATCCTCTCCGTCCACAGTGCAGCTTGCACTCCCTTGACGAGGCTGGCCTTGTCCGCCGGGACGTTGTCGCCGAGTGGTTCGTACTCGTAGACCTTGCGTGTCGAGTTGCCGGCATAGCCCCAGTCGAGGTAACATCCGTGCTGCGGGCACATGATCATCGGGATTCCCCCGGCGATGGCTGCGTCCTGGCATTTGCGTCCATCCTCCCTCCAGACCGTGAGCATGTCATCCGGGGTGGCGGCATGGCGGTCGTTGATTTCGTCCCAGCCTATCATCGTCTTGCCGTGCTCCTTGGCCAGGCGGCTCATCCGTCGGGTGAAGTAGTCCTGGAGTTCCCCGGCTTCCTTCATACCCTCCTTGCGGAAGAGCGCCATGCACCGTGGGCACTGCTCCCAGACGTGCGTCGGCACCTCGTCTCCCCCGAGGTGTATGTATTCGGAGGGGAATACCTCGACGAGCGCGTCAACGACATCCTCGATGAATTCGTAGGTTTGCGGATTGCCGACGCACACCATGTTTTCATCCATGCGCTTGCGCTTCTCGACCGGCCTCTCCTCGGGGTAGGGCTCGAATGTCCCTCCCTTGCACGACAGTTGGGGCATCGCAGCCAGCAGTGCCGTGCTGTGTCCCGGCAGGTCAATCTCGGGGATGACCTCGATGCCGCGCTCGGCAGCGTAGGCGACAACCTCCTTCAGGTCATCCTTGGTGTAGTATTTGCCCGACATTTCCGGGAAGTCGGGATAGGTCGTCCCCACCGTCGTCAGCCTCGGGTAGTCATCCATGGCGAAACGCCACGCCTGGTTGTCGGTCAGGTGGAAGTGCAGCGTGTTGAGCTTGAAGAATGCCATCTGGTCCAGCGTCTCCTTCAACTCGTCCACTGTCCAGAAGTGGCGTGCGCAGTCAAGCATCAATCCCCGGTAGGCGAAGCGCGGCGCGTCGTTTATCTTCACTGCCGGCAGCCTCGTGCCGTCGCTGGTGAGGATGAGTTGTTGCAACGTTGCGAGCGCGTGGTTGAGACCGCGCAGGTCGGGCGTGCTTATCTTCACCCCGTCGCCGTCGATTGCCAGGCAGTAGCTCTCGGCTGCTGCCCCCTCCTGCCGTCCCACGGTGATGTCGCCGCCGTCCCCGGCCGTTTGCAGCGTGATGCCTGCCAGTGCCGAGATGTCCTCGGCGAAGTTGGCCGCGACCCCCGCCCATTCGTCGGGGACGCTGATTGTCTTGATGTCGGCCAACGCGAGCGAACCGTTGTCGATTGCCACCTCCCTGGCCTGTGGGATGATGTCCACGCTCTCCACGAGCTTGCCTTGGCACGATGCCAACGCGAGTGCCGCCAGTGCCACGGCGGGCAGATGCCTGTGATGTCTCATGTCCTTTATGGTTTGGTTTTTAGTGTTTGTTATGCCAAAGATATGTTTTTTTTGACACCACCGTATGCCGCCGTCGGGGTCATGCCTTGTTTTTGCCAAAGTCATCAGTTGTTAGTCGCACTAACAAAGTTTGTTATTGCGACTAACAACTGACGACTTCGCGGCGGTCATGGGACATTTCCGCGCCTTGCCTTTGGATTGCGGCGCGATTGCATTATATTTGTTAGCACTAACTTTAAAGACAGCTTGCTATGAAGTATAGACTTTTGGTCCTTGACGTTGACGGGACATTGCTTAACTCTGAGCATCAGATTAGCAAGCGCACTGTGATGACATTGCGCAAGGTGCAACAGATGGGTGTGCAGGTGGTGCTTTCGTCGGGACGCCCCACCTACGGGATTCTGCCGCTTGCCAAGATTCTCGACCTGGCATCCTACGGGGGCTACATCATCCCCTACAACGGCAGCCAGATAATCGATATGCGCGACGGGCGTGTCCTGTTTGAGAAACGCATAACGCCCGACATGGTCCCCTATGTCGAGCGCAAGGCCGACCAGTACGGTTTCGACCTGATGACCTATGCCGAGGATGTCGTGGTGACCAACAACGGTCAAAACGACCACGTCATCAACGAAGCCGCCATCAACGGCATGAAGCTCTCGGCGGTGGAAGACTTGTCGATAAGCATAGATTTCAACCCTTCGAAGCTCGTCCTCGTGAGCGATGACCCCGGCTCGATAGATGAGCTGGAGCAGCGTTGGGAGAAACGCCTCAGCGGCACGCTCGACGTGATGCGGTCGGAGGACTTCTACCTCGAGGTCGTCCCGTCCGGTGTGAGCAAGGCCAACACCCTGGGCGTGCTGCTCGATATGCTCGGGGTCAAGACCGAGGAGGTGGTGGCCATGGGCGACGGCGTGAGCGACGTGGGCATGATACAGCAGGCGGCACTGGGCATCGCCATGGGCAACGCCAGGGACAGTGTCAAGCGTTGCGCGGACACTGTAACCCTCAGCAACGACGAGGATGGCGTGGCGGTGGCCTTGGAGAAAATCTTCCTTGCAAACGTCATGCTTGAGCAGATCTCCCTCGATGACCTCAACGAGCGTGGCAAGACGGCGTTGATGGGCAACCTTGGCATCCAGTACACATACATCTCAGCCGAGCGCATCGAGGCGACAATGCCCGTCGATCACCGCACGCGGCAGCCGTTTGGCATCCTGCACGGTGGCGCGACGCTCGCCCTTGCCGAGACGGTGGCGGGGCTCGGCTCGCTCGTCATCTGCGCTCCCGACGAGATAGCCGTGGGGATGCAGGTCTCGGGCAACCACGTGTCGTCGGCGCATGAGGGCGATTCGGTCCGTGCGGTCGGGACAATCATCCACAAGGGCCGCTCGTCACACGTGTGGAATGTTGACGTATTCACCTCGACAGGCAAACTCGTCTCCAGCGTCAGGGTTGTCAACAGTGTCATGAAGCGGCAATGACGGCGGACGGGCAAGACCTTTTCAATCATTTGGACGCACTGTCGCGCAGCGGTAGTGCGTTTGCCGCCTATCGCCTCCCCATGTCGGACGAAGTGGTGGTGCTTGAGAATCCCGGCGAGGTCGAGTGTCTCGGTGCGGTGGATGAGGTGGGGCGTGATGAGGGGTTCGTCGCCGTCCCGTTTGACGCTACGGGTGGCGGTTGCCGTCCTCTGTTGCTCCGTCCCGCATCGGTCACCCGTTATGCCGCCGGGGAGGTGTCAATCCCCGAGGAATGCCGTGACGCGCATCCCGTTGCTACGGCCGTCGAGGGACGGGCGGGGGAGAGGCGCGAGGATTATGCCCGGGCATTCGCCGCATTCGACGGGGCGTTGCGCAGCGGGCGTTTCTCCAAGCTGGTGCTGGCGCGGCGCAAGACCTTCGCTGTCGGGGAGCGTTCCCCGCTGCCACTTATGTTCTGCCGGGCGTTGGCACGCTATGCAACCGCATTCGTCTACCTATTCCATTCGCCGCAGTCGGGGACGTGGTTCGGGTCAACTCCCGAAATTCTGCTGTCGGGTCGCGGTGCCGACTGGCGCACGGTAGCCCTCGCCGGCACGAGACTGCACGCCGACGGAGGGGAGGATGTGCCGTGGGACGAGAAAAACCGCGCGGAGCAGGGTTATGTGGCTGACTATGTCGCCCAAGTCCTGCGGCGGTCGGGCATCGATGACCCGGTGACGAGGACTGCGACAGTGCGTGCCGGCCGTGTCGAGCACCTTTGCACCACTTTCACATTCGCCTTGCCGGACGGTTTGCAAGCCGGGCGGCTGGCGGCGGCGTTGCACCCCACGCCTGCGGTGTGCGGTCTGCCCAAGGATGAGGCTTTCGGTTTCATCCAGCGGCATGAGGCGTGCTGCCGTGAATACTACGCCGGTTTCATCGGTCCGGTCGGGCTTGGCGGGCGGGTGGAGCTGTTCGTCAACCTGCGATGCCTCAATGCCGTGGGGACGGAGCTGCGCCTTTTCGCCGGCGGGGGCATAGTCCGTGGCTCTGAGCTCGGCAGCGAATGGCGCGAGACCGAGAACAAGATGCGGACGATGCTTGACCTCCTTTGACCTTTCATTCAGCCTTTCCGCTGGCGGCATACGGTGCTGTCGCCACTACCATTGTATGCTGTCGCCACTACCATTGTATGTTGTTGCCATTACCATTGTATGCTGCGGGCAGGAACATTGTATGCCGTTGCGGTTTGCATCTGATGCCGCCACCGTCGGCGTGCGGTGTCCCGGCATTATTCAATAAATGCCGTTTGCCGAGACGTAGTTTGTCAAAATGACACAGTAAAGTGTAAATGGAGCGTATTTACATACACAAAAATGCCGATGAATGGAAAAATCGCCCAAAACTTTTGTCGTTTTGTCAGAAAATCCGTAATTGCACCCGTGAAACGATTGCAGGTTTAGTATTCGTCGGGCGGACTTTGGCAGTTGCCGGCATGATGTGGCTGGTGCGGTGGTTGATGATGCGTGATTTGCTGGCGGCGGTCGCGCTTTGGGATGCGGTGGTGTGTGATGGATTGTTAAAAGGTCATATTTATGCGTTAAGACTTACCATTTTGCTGCCTTTTAGGGTGCTTGGGGTTGCATTTGTATATTTATGGGATTTATTTTGCAACAAAATTTTATATAACCTCTTAAAACAACAAAATTATGAGAATCATTTCTACGTTTACATTCGCTGCCGCGATGCTTTTGGGCGCGACAGCCGTGGCGCAGGAGCAGACGGTGGCATCGTTTTACACCTACAACCAGCCTAATGTGATGTATGGTGTTTCGCCTAACGGGAAATATGCCGTCGGTTGCGATGAGGGTGTCCTGACGGGGGCTGCCGTGTATTGGAGCCATGAGACCGGCAAATTCACCGATGTGTTTGGTGTAAATGCTGATGGCGTCATGACCGAAGGCAAACAGGCTACCCTCTACGGCGTTGCAAATGACGGGACAGCGGTAGGTAATTTCGTTAACGAGGCCATTCAGGAAGAGGGAAAAGCCGCCCCGGTCGTACCTGGCGTGTACAAGGATGGCAAGTGGACTGCCCTTGAGTTGCTGACCGATGTCCTGCCCGGCGATGCCAACGGCTGGGCAAGGAAGATCAGTGCCGACGGCCGTATCATCGTCGGGATTGTGACATCAGAGATTAAGACCACCGAGTTCCAAGGCAGCGTCCTCACAGCTGCCGGCCCGAAAGTCCCGGTAATGTGGGTTGACGGCAAAATCCAACGCATCGACGAGTGGGAATACCAAGGTCAAGGCGCATACATCCGTGACATGTCAGACGATGGGTCAGTGCTTGTGGGCTGGACAGAGTGGTATGATGGCTCACGTGCACCGTCAGTATTCAAGGATGGTAAGGTGATCCGCCTCTGTGGCACGACACCTGCACGGGATGACGTAGATAAATATGATGGTTGGAGCTATGAGGGACAACTCTTCACAGTCAGTGGTGACGGCACAAGGTGTGGAGGCTACTTTGACAGGACAGCACAAGGCGGCATCAAGGGCTTGGTGTGGGACATCCCGGCCGAGATTACAGACACGCTTGTTGAGGAGAGTGAGGTCACAAGCACCGGCTCTTACAGCCCGACAGCAATGGATGCCGAAGGCCGTGTCTACACAGTTGGAGCCATGGGCAACGGGACAAACGTCTGGGTAGACGGTGAGAACACGCCGTTTGTTGACTACTACAACGTGGTCAGCAACGATGACACATACGTTAGCCCCGCAGGCATATATGATGTCGATGCAGAGATGAAGACATTTGCAACGACCTCAATCGAATCAGCAGGCGGCATGGGCAGTTACAACGCGCCCCTTGTCATCGTATTCGAAGATACTAAAGTCGGCAATGGTGTCACCTCAGTCGAGACAGACGCTTTGTCATTGAGCTATGCAGGCAACCGTTTCACCGTGACTGGAGAGCATCGCGGCATCGAGGTCTATACCACCAATGGGACTCAAGTGATGCAGGCTGGTCCGGCAACGAGTGATCTCGACCTGAGCACTCTCGGCGGCGGCATCTATCTTGTGAAGGTGTCTGTCGATGGTGGTTTCAAAGTGATGAAAGTCCTCGTTGATTGATCACACTGCAAACGTTTGATACCGGAGCATATTGATTGACCTTAAGGCTGCCGTCCCTCCCTTGATGTTGTTTCACAGCGTGGCGGAGTGCGGCAGCCTTTTGCAACCTGTGGCATGACACGGCGCAATAGCCCGGACGGGCGATGCGGATGCGGTCAAGCCTATACCAAAACGTATAAATGATATGGATAAACTCAATCGCGGATTGATGCTCTTGCTGGCATCACTGCTCGCCACGACTGGCATCAACGCGGCGGAAGAGGCGGTTGACTCATTGTACCTCGGCAACAGCCGGGGCAACGGGGTCAGCATGGCGGGAGCCCAGGTGACGGGCGGCGCACTCTATTACCCGGAGTCTTACATGAAGCTGTGCGCCGGCAACTACATCGAGAGTGTTTGGCTCTATGTCAACGCTCCGGCATCCAATGTCTCTTCGCTGGAGGTCTTTGTCTCACAGTCGCTGGATGCGCCATACGATTTCTCTATGTCAGGGACAGTGGAGCATTTCGGCTGGAATGAAATTGTTTTTGACGAGCCCTATCAGCTGGACGGCAGTGCGCTCTACGTCGGATTTGAGATGGCCGGGGCCGGAGTGTCCTACGCCAACAGGATTATGGAGGGCGACGAGTTCTCCTACACCGATGGCGAGTGGCAGCCTTATACGGGCAATTACAGTCTTGCGTTCTACGGTGTGGTGCGCGGGGACAATCTCCCGAGACACAATGTCTCGGTGGAGTGGACGACACCATTCGGCTATGCGACGACGGGCGAGCCAGTGACCATCGAGTGCTCGGTGCAAAACCGTGGCGTGGCCACGGTGCAGAGCCTGACATTCGCCTGCCAATGGGATGGGGGTAGCGTCGAGACGACCGTTGACGGACTGTCCATCCCCTACTTGGGCAGCAGGCAGGTCACGCTTGCCGACGTGGCTTTTCCGAGTGCCGGTGATTATGAAGTGACGTTGAGTGCGACCAAAGTCAACGGAGAGGACGACCTTGACATGGACGGCAATGTTTCTCCGTCCTACGGCATCGTCTGTCTCGATGACTATGTCCGCAGGAATGTCCTGGTCGAGTTCTTTTCAACCGAGAATTGCAGCAACTGCCCACTCGGGCATCAAGTGATGGACAACGTGATAGGTGGCAACGAGAGGGTCATCGAGGTTGGACACCACGCCGCTTTCGGCACTGACCAATGGACGCAGGATGAGAGCGTCGAGTACACATGGTTTCACGGCGGTCACGAGTCCGCCCCGTCCGTGCTGTTCGACCGCAGCAACTGGCTGGAGAGATTTCCGGAACTGCAACGCTATGAGGACGTGAGCAGTCCGGCAATGGGCATAGGCAATTCGTCAGCAGGCGCATTGCAGGACGCTCTTGCCACTCCTGCATTTGCCTCTGTCAACCTGAGTGTCTCCAATGACATCGAGGGCGACTACCGCCACATAGAGGTGAAAGTGTCCGGAGAGTCGCTCCTTCCGCTCAAGGACAACGAGAGCCGTCTCTTCTTGCTTCTGACCGAAGACAGTCTTTTCACAGAAAATCAGGCCGGGGCGTATGGGAACTTTTACCACAGACATACGTTGCGTGATTGCCTGACCGCCGTATGGGGCGACCCGGTAGATTTGGAGCAAGGCTTTGACGAAACATACGAATACGACATCCCCGCCGAATGGGACATGAAGCGGATGCAAGTGGTGGCATTTGTGGCACACCACAATCCTGACGACTACAACGACAGCCAGGTCTACAACTCCGCCGCCATAGACCTCAAGGATTATGTGCCGCAGTCAGCCATATCTGATGCACGTGCCGATGCCGCAGCACCCGTTTTCGACGGACAGGCACTCTGGTTGCCCCAAGGGTGGGACGGCGTGGACATCTTCACCCCGTCAGGCATCAAGGTGCTTGAGGCGCAGGGCGGAGACCGCCAGGTCACGTTGGCTGGACTGCCCGATGGAGTATATATATATGTAGGGCATTGCGCCGGCGAGACCGTGACCGGCAAGCTGGTCAAGTGAACCCAGTCACTCCGTCATAGTATGCAAATGAATAGAAACAACAACTAAAACAATATCAAAATGAAACTCAAAAGCTATTTCCCTTTGTTGATGCTTGCCGCCGCGTGCGGGCTTGCCGCATCGTGCAGCGATGACGACGAAGTTTTCATTGACGACGGCGGCACTCCGCCTCCCTCGTCGTTGCCGGTGACACCGCCGGTAGTCGGTGCTGACGTGCTGTTCACCTGCGATTTCCAGGCGACCACCGATGCCGACAAGTGGGTGACATGGGACGTTGACGGCCTTACCCCGTCCAATTCCATGCTGACCGTGGGCTTCGAGGCAGGCACGCCGTGGCTGTTCAGGCTGCGTGACAGCTACCTGACGACCAACTACTACGCCGGCTCGACATCTTCCTACAACCCGGCAGGCCAGGCCGACGATTGGTTGGTGACCAAGGACGCGATAGCAGTCCCCGACTCGGGCTACGTCCTCGCCTGGAACTCTCAGGCACTCGACCTGACCCTGCGCGATGGCCTCAAGGTGTTTGTCTCGACGACGGGCAACAATCCCGAGGACTTCACCGATGCTCCAGTCTTTGAAGTCGAGGAGGAAGAGGCCGGTGCTACCGAGAACGCCGACGGCGAGTGGGCATCGCACGCCGTGTCTCTCAACGCCTATGCAGGGCAAAGCATCTATGTCGCATTTGTCAACCAGAGCAATGACAAGTCGATAATCCTCTTGGACGACGTGCTTGTGTCGCTCAAACGCTACGTTTCCCTGCAAAGTCTTGTCGTGGACCGCACGACCGAGGGCGAAGTGACGGTCAGCGGCGTGGTCACGGCATTGGACGAAGAGGTCAGGGGCTTCAACGCCTACTTCATGGTGGACAGCTTGAATCAATTTGGGCAAGCCTTCCCCGACGTGGTGTTGCAGCCTGGCGAGGGCTATACGTTCACCCTTGACGTGCCGATGGAGCTTGCCCCGGCGGGCGACTACACCGACTACCAGCTCTGGGTGGACTGCAACGGAGTGTCCGAGGTGCTTGCCGGCTCGGTCGCGCACCTTGCCTTTGAGCCTATGCACAAGGTGGTCATCGAGGAAGGCACGGGACAGTGGTGCGGCTACTGCCCGATGGGCATTCTCTCGTTTGAGTACTTGAAGGAGATATATCCTGACCAATTCATAGGAATCGCCGTGCACAACAACGACAACATGATGGTGGACGAGTATGATGCCGGCCTCCATTTCTCACAATTCCCGTTAGGATATGCCAACCGCGCCGTGACTTGCCAGCCGATGACCGGCAACTACGAACTGACGGGTGCGGACACATTCCACGACGCATTTGTAAGCGAACTGGCCAAGATCCCTGAAGCCGAGGTGCGCCTCGCCGACGTGTCGATGGATGCTGACAGCGTGGTGTCGATGACCTCCAATGTGCGCTTTGCCATGAGTGCCGAGTCCGACGACTACCGTCTGGCCTACGTCGTGATGTCTAACGGCTATGTGGCTCCGGGCAGCCAGGCCAACTACCTTTACAGTGCCGACTATGAGACGTTCGGAAAGTTCGGAAAAGACGGAGAGTGGGGACAACAGTACTTTGAGGGCTACCCCTACGACGATGTGGCTTGCTGCATCGAGCCGTCATTCGGCGGAGCAACGGGCGTGATCCCAGCATCACCCGTGCCGGGCGAGACTTACACGCACGACTTCTCGATAGACCTCACCCAGTGCAGCAACATAGCTGAAGGCGTGGGACTCGAATTGGTCGTCATGCTCATCGACGGTGCTGACGGCTCGATAGTCAATGCAGACAAATACGTCATCGCAGAATAAACGTCAAAACACAGGTCTTCACAGACCCGACGGCAGACGGTCGTGGCATCCGGCAGCGGATGCCACGACTTTTTTGTCCCGCCCATCCCGAGGCGGCCGTGCGGGGTGGCGGGGCGGGCGCGCCGGCACATTATCCCGCGCCGCGTTGCTCGGGGCATCTTTGATTGCTACCTTTGCAGCCATCAGTTTAACTTCAGACGAGGATAGCGATATGTACGCGAATAAATCGAGCATACTGCAACTGGCCGCCCTGCTGCGTGCGCACGGCGTGGACGAGGTGGTCGTGTGTCCCGGCAGCCGCAATGCGCCGTTGGTGCAGACATTCGCCGCCGCCGGCTTTGTGTGCCACGGTGTGACCGACGAGAGGAGCGCGGGCTTCTATGCGCTGGGTCTGTCGCTGGCGTGCGGGCGGCCGGTGGTGGTGTGCTGCACGTCAGGCTCGGCGTTGGTCAACCTGCATCCTGCGGTGGCGGAAGCCTACTACCAGTGCGTGCCTTTGTTGGTCGTCTCTGCCGACAGGCCAGCCGCCTGGATAGGCCAACTCGACGGGCAGACGCTGCCACAGCCGGGTGTCTTCGGCCGCCTGGTCAGGATGTCGGTCAACTTGCCCGAGGTGCGCGACGCGCAGGATGCCTGGCACTGCAACCGGTTGATCAATGAGGCTGTCCTCGCGTCGGTGCATCACGGGCACGGGCCGGTGCACATCAACGTGCCGGTCGGCGAGCCGCTGTTTGACTTCACCGCCACGGGGTTGCCAACCGAGCGTGTCATCACGCGCTATGCCGGATGGGAAGGGCGCAACGAGGGCTGGCGCAGGCTGGAAGAGCGGTTGTCGTCAGCCGAGAGGCCCATGGTCATCGTGGGGCAGTTGCCGCCTGGCGGCCGTTTCGCCGCCTTGCCCCGCGAGGGAGGCTGGGCGCGGGCGGTGTGGCTGGCTGAGCACCTGTCGGCGGGGCGGTTGCCTCTGGCCTGCGTCACCAATGCCGACGTGCTGCTCTATGCGATGGACGAAGAGACGAGGGGGCGGCTCGCGCCAGACCTGCTCGTGACTTTCGGCGGGCACGTGGTGTCCAAGCGGCTGAAACAATTCATCCGCAACCATCCGCCACGCGAGCATTGGCATTTGGCAGCCGACGGTGGAGTGGCCGACACCTATTGCTGCCTCACCTCGGTCGTCGAGTGCGATCCGTGGGAGGCGGTGGCGCGTGTCGGGGCGAGCGGCGGCGGGGGCGAAACCACCTACCGCTCGGAGTGGTCGCGCCGCAGCATGGTGGTCGCGCCGCCGCGCTTCGGCTACTCGGCGATGGGGGCTGTCGGCGGTCTCATCGGGAGGTTGCCGGGGCGGTGTACGCTGCATCTGGCCAACAGTTCGGCGGTGCGCTATGCACAACTCTATGCTCTCGGCGCAGGGGTCAGGGTCAGCTGCAACAGGGGCGTTAACGGCATCGAAGGGTCGCTGTCGTCGGCGTTGGGATATGCTGCCGCCGACCCGTCGGAATTGAACTTCGTGGTCATCGGCGACCTCAGTTTCTTCTATGACATGAACAGTCTCGGCATCGCGGGCGGCAAGTCCAATGTGCGGATACTCTTGCTCAACAACGGCGGGGGCGAGATTTTCTCGTCGCTCAACGGGCTTGACGGCGCGAAGGAGGGCTTCCCATTCGTCACCGGGCGGCACGCCCTGTCGGCGCGGGGGTGGGCTGAGGCTGCCGGCTTCAGTTATGCGGCGGTGCACGACCAGGCATCGCTCGACGCGGCACTCGATGCCCTCGTTTCGCCGTCTGCCGGCGCGGGGGCGGCGCTTGTCGAAGTGTTCACCGACACGGCTCGTGACGTGGCGATGCTCAAGGAATACTACAGATCACTTAAAAACAAACAATAGATATGGCTCAGAGAGAATGGAAAACAATCAAGGAGTTTGAGGACATCCTGTTTGACTTCTACGGCGGAATCGCCCGTATAACCATCAACCGCCCCCGTTGGCGCAACGCGTTCACACCAACCACTACCGCAGAGATGGGCGAGGCCATGCGCCTCTGCCGTGAGATGCCCGAGGTGCGTGTCGTCGTGCTGACCGGCGCGGGTGACAAGGCTTTCTGCTCGGGTGGCGACCAGAACGTCAAGGGCAGGGGAGGCTACATCGACAAAGACGGTGTGCCGCGCCTGTCGGTATTGGACGTGCAGCGTCAGATCCGCAGCATCCCCAAGCCGGTCATTGCAGCTGTCAACGGTTTTGCCATAGGCGGCGGCCATGTGCTGCACGTGGTTTGCGACTTGACAATAGCCTCGGACAACGCGGTGTTCGGACAGACGGGCCCGAGGGTAGGCAGCTTTGACGCGGGATTCGGCGCGTCCTACCTCGCACGTGTGGTGGGGCAGAAGAAAGCAAGGGAGATCTGGTTCCTCTGCCGCAAATACAACGCCCAGGAAGCCCAGGAGATGGGACTGGTCAATAAGGTTGTCCCGCTCGAAAACCTCGAAGATGAGTATGTCGCATGGGCGGAGGAGATGATGCAACTCAGCCCCCTGGCGTTGCGAATGATAAAAGCTGGGCTCAATGCGGAGCTTGACGGGCAGGCCGGCATACAAGAGTTGGCAGGCGATGCCACGATGCTCTACTACCTTACGGACGAAGCACAGGAGGGGAAGAACGCATTCCTTGAGAAGCGCAAGCCGGATTTTGACCAATTCCCCAAGTTGCCGTAAGCGATGCGTGCCGGGAATTTGACAGTAGCGGTGTTTCCCCGCACGCTGGCATTCAAACAACCTGCCGGCACGTCGCGGGGTGTCTACCATGAGCGTAAGGTGTGGTACGTCGTGGTGCGCGATGGAGACCGCACCGGCATAGGGGAATGTGCCCCGCTGCATGACTTGAGTGCCGATTACACGCCTGACTACGAAGACACCTTGGTGCGGGCTTGCAACCATTTGCAACAGACGGGCGAGGTCGATGCGGCAGGCCTTGAACGCTATCCCTCGGTGCTTTTCGGGCTGGAGACTGCCATGCTCAGCCTTGCGGCGGGCGGCAGCAGGCTCGGCGACACGCCGTTCTCACGCGGCGAATGCGGGATAGAAATCAACGGACTAATCTGGATGGGTGACTATGACACCATGCTTGCCCGCATTGACGGCAAGTTGCAGGCGGGTTGCCGTTGCATGAAGGTCAAGATAGGGGCGATAGATTTCGCCGCCGAGGTTGACCTCCTGCGCCACATCCGTGAGGCGTTCCCTGCTTCACGTCTGGAGCTGCGGGTCGATGCCAACGGAGGTTTCTCGGTGGACGAGGTGCGTGGCAAGCTGGATGTGCTTGCCCGCTTCGACCTGCATTCCATCGAGCAGCCTATACGTGCCGGGCAATGGGCGGAGATGGGCAGCCTCGCCGCCGGCAGCCCCGTGCCTGTCGCGCTTGACGAGGAACTCATCGGCGTTTACGGCCGTGACAACGTGGCGAGGATGCTCGATGCCACGCGCCCTGCCTACATCGTCGTCAAGCCGACGTTGCATGGCGGCATGACCTACGGCGCACGCTGGATTGACGAGGCGCGGTCGCGGGGCATCGGGTGGTGGATAACTTCGGCACTTGAGACCAATGTCGGACTGAATGCCATAGCCCATTGGTGCGCCGCCCGCCAGACCACGATGCCGCAAGGGCTTGGCACTGGCCAGCTTTTCACCGACAATGTGGATGCCGGCATTGAGATGCGTGACGGGCGGCTATGGTTCGTGCGCGATGTCCCCAACGGTGAGATGCTCGAAAAGATATGCCAATGGACATGACACCCACCGACCTCATCCTCGACGGGCGGCGTGTGAGCCGTGAGGAGGTGCAGTCCGTCAGCCCGGAAGGCTTGGAGACGATGCCACGACATCTGGCCGACCTTTTCGCATTCCTGACCGAATGGCATTCACCGTCCGACACCGTGACCGTGACCACATCAGGCTCTACGGGGAAGCCCAAGACCATGCAGGCCGAGAAACGGCGCATGATTGCCAGTGCCGTCAGGACCTGCGACTTCCTCGGTCTGAAGCCCGGGGACAAGGCATTGCTTTGCATGGATTTGAGGTACATCGGGGCGAAGATGATGGTCGTGCGTTCCATCGTGCGCGGTCTGGACTTGGTTGTCGTGCCACCCTCGGGCAATCCGTTGAGGGGCGTTGATGCCGACATCGACTTCGCAGCATTCGTGCCGATGCAACTCTACAATATGATGCAGGACGGTGGGCAGCAGGCAAAACTGAGGCGTGTGCGCCGCATAATAATAGGTGGCGGAGCTGTCAGCCCCGCACTCGAAAGCCGCGTGGATGCTCTTGACGGGGAGGTGTATTCTACCTACGGCATGACTGAGACGCTCTCGCACGTCGCCATGCGCCGCCTCGGGGCATGGGGCGACGGTCGCTATCACCCGCTCGGCGGCGTGTCGCTCACGCTTTCGCCCGACCAGACACTTGTCATCGACGCACCCGATGTGTGCGGCACGCGGCTTGTGACCAACGACCTCGCCGAGATTGCCCCCGACGGGAGCTTTGTCATCATCGGCCGCAAGGACAATGTCATCAATTCAGGCGGTGTGAAAATCATCCCCGAGCAGGTCGAAACCGCCTTGCACAAACATCTCGGCTGCCCCTTGGCCTTGACCTCGGTGCCTGATGCCAAGTTTGGCGAAGCGGCCGTGCTGCTGCTCGCCGCCGATGGCATCGACCGCATCGGGTTGTACGAGGCGGTGCAGGCGTTGCCCCCCTACCACCGTCCCAAGCACGTCGTGCTGGTTGACAGCATCCCGCTCACCCCCAACGGCAAGGTGGCGCGCGGTGAGTGCCGTCGCATCGCAGAGTGCCGCGTCCGGACCTCCTGACGCGGTTTTGCCGCATGGCGGGTGTTTTGTCCGATAGCATACGATGGCGTGTGGAAAAACATACAATGCAAATGGCCGTAGCATAGTATGCAAAAGGCAAAAACATCGTATGCTTTTAGTGATTGCATACGATGTTTTTGCCCTTGTCATGCGGCGTCCCCGACCGCCACGTCCGGCGGCGCGTCCGTTGTCACTCACTGTGCCGCGAGCAATGGGGGCAAGTGCCTTTGACCATATAGTTTATGGATGTCATCGTGAAGCCTTCCGGCAAAGCGATTTCAGGGATGTGGATGGTCTTGAAGCAGAATGTGCGGTGGCACACCTCGCAGTAGAAATGGGTGTGCATATCGTCTATCGAGCAGCATCCTTCGCCCTCGCAGATTTCATATTTCATCATCCCGCTCCCGTCTTCGATTGCATGGACGAGGTGGTGCTCGGCAAAGAGCGACAGCACGCGGAATATGCTTGACTTGTCCATGGTCTCCATGGTCATTTCAAGCTCCCCCAGCGAGACGGGCCGCCCCAAGGCGCACAGCGTCCTCAGGACCAGCAGGCGGTTGGCCGTGGGCTTGATGCCGCGCCCTTCGAGCATGGCGATGTCTTTGTCCGTATCCATGGCTTTCATCTTGAGGAGAATCCGCCGTGCCTTGCGGTGCGGCGGATGTCAAGGTCGTTTGCCTTGGCAGCGGCTCACAGTTTTGTGACCGTGTATTCGCCTGCCTTTTCCGTCACCACCGCTTGCACCTCGTCGAGGGTCAGCTCGTGGTCGGTCTCTATTTCCGCTACTGGAGGGTCGAGGGTCACTGTTGCCTTGGCTCCGGGCAGGGTGTTGAGGGCTTTTTCAACGTGGGAGCGGCAATTGTTGCACATCATCCCTTGGATTTTGAACTGTTGTTTCATAATGTCAGTCTTTATGTTGGTTGTTTCTGTGTCGTGCGCCGTTGCCGCAGGGGCTGGTGTGTCGTGCGGTGTGATGCGTTTCCGTTTGAGGCGGAGGCTGTTGGTGACGACGCTCACGCTGCTCATCGCCATCGCCGCACCGCCAATCATGGGGTTGAGGAGGTAGCCC
This sequence comes from uncultured Bacteroidaceae bacterium, assembly GCA_939800445.1. Taxonomy (GTDB): domain Bacteria; phylum Bacteroidota; class Bacteroidia; order Bacteroidales; family Bacteroidaceae; genus Avibacteroides; species Avibacteroides faecavium. The sequence goes on from CALNGU010000005.1 coordinate 31,105, forward strand.
GTCAACGGATAGAGCGCACCTGCCGCCACCGGGATGGCAACCAGGTTGTAGATGAATGCCCAGAAAAGGTTCTGACGGATAGTCCTTATCGTCAGTTGGGACAGGCGTATGGCTTGCGGTATCTTATCCAGGTCCGAGGAGAGCAAGGTCATCATGGCTGTTCCCATGGCTATGTCGCTGCCTTTGCCCATTGCTATGCCATGATCCGCCGCAGCCAGTGCCGCGCTGTCATTGATGCCGTCGCCGGCCATTGCGACCGTGTGCCCTCCGGCTTGCAGCCGTTTGACAAAATCCGCCTTGTCTGCCGGGAGCATAGATGCGTGGACATGGGTGATGCCGGCCTGTGCCGCGATGGCTTTCGCCGCAGGCAGGTTGTCGCCTGTCAGCATGAATGTCTCGATGCCCATAGCCCTCATCCGTTCGATTGCCGCACGTGACGACGGTTTGATTCGGTCGGTGACGGCTGCGATGCCGAGAGCTTTGCCGCTGTCGGCGAACCATACCACCGTTTTCGCCTCGTCTTCCCATCTTGTTGCCGTTTGCCGCAGGGTGTCGGGCAGGGTGATGCCGGCCGAGATGAGCAATGCTTCGTTGCCGGCGTAGTAGGTTTCGCCTCCTGCCATCCCTTGCACGCCCTTGCCAGTCACGCTCTCGAATGCGGTGATGTCGTGCTTCCTGCCATCGTCAAACGCTTGTGCTATGGCTTTGGCCAGTGGGTGCTCGGATGCACGTTCCAATGCTGCGAACAGACCCTTGAGTGATTCATCCCCGACCCACAGGACATCCGAGACCGAAGGTCTGCCCTCGGTCACAGTGCCCGTCTTGTCAAGGACGATGGCATCGACCTTGCGGGCTATCTCAAGGCTTGTGGCATCCTTGATGAGTATGCCGTTTTCCGCTCCCTTTCCTATGCCGACGATGATTGCTGTCGGTGTAGCCAGTCCCAAGGCACAGGGGCAGGCGATGACAAGCACGGTCATCATGGCGTGCAGACCGTGCACGAAACCGTCGGTCTCGGCGAACACCCACCATGCGGCAAGGACGACGAGCGAGATGCATATCACCGCCGGCACGAAGATGCCCGCCACTTTGTCCACCAGCTTCTGGACCGGGGCTTTGCTGCCTTGGGCATCCTGCACCATGCGTATGATTTGCGCAAGCATGGTGTCGCCCCCTGTCTGTTCCACCGCGAAACGGAAAGTCCCCTGCTGGTTGATGGTGCCGGCATAGACTTTTGACCCTTTGCGTTTCACCGCAGGGATTGGCTCGCCGTTGAGTGAGCTCTCATCGACGTAGGACTCGCCCGTGGTCACAGTGCCGTCCAGAGGTATCCGTTCCCCGGGGCGGACTATGATGATGTTGCCCACGGCGGCATTGGCGACTGGGATAATCCTTTCGCCGTCGTCGGTGGCAAGCGCGACAGTCTTGGGTTGCAGGTTGGAGAGCTTGCGGATGGCTGTCGAGGTCTTCTGCTTGGCACGGTCCTCAAGCAACCGTCCGATGAGGATGAAAGCGACAATCATCGCCGCCGCCTCAAAGTAGAGATGTGGCTCGATGCCCCTCTCCCTCCAGAAGTCAGGGCAAAGGAGGTTGAAGACGCTGAAGACGTAGGCTATCCCCGTGCTGTTTGCCACCAGTGTGTCCATGTTGGCACTCCAGTGGCGCAATTGCCGCCAGGCATTGACGAAAAACCTGCGCCCGAAGACGAACAGCACCGCCGTCGCTAGCCCCCAGCTCACGTAGCCCGCAGCCGGACTGCCGCCCCAGACCATGCCCACGACCATTGTCACCGCCGCCACGACCGTGGCGCAGATGGTCTGCCGCCGCAACCTGGCATAGTCGCGGGCGTGCCTCTCGTCGGCCTGCCCGCCGTCATCCATGCTGCCGGTCAGCAGGTCATAGCCGCCGTCCTGCACCGCACGCCTCAAGACATCGGGCGAGCACTCGTGCGGGTCAAACACCACCTGCGCCGTCGCAGTGGCATAGTTGACATTGGCCTCGATGACACCGTGCTGTTGGTTGAGTATCTTGTCCACGCGGGCCGCACACGAGGCGCAGCTCATCCCGGTGATGGGGTAGTTTGCCCTGCACACATCACCATTGTCGATTGCTTGTTGCTTCATCTTCACTCTTTATTGGTGCAAAAGTAGTCCTAATATTTTGCAATGGGGTTGCAATCGCCCCGACTTTTTCGTCCCGCCCAGCCCGTAGCGGCATGAGGGGATGATGGAAAAGCATACGGTGTTTTTGTCCGTAGCATACAATGATAATGCCGGTAGCATACAATGATAATGCCGGTAGCATACAATGCTAATGCCAGTAGCATACGATGTTTTTGCCGTTTTCATGCAATGCAAATTCCATTTACATCTCTTGCCACGGGCGTTGCATATATAATTATGCAAAAAAAAATAACGATACTGCGATATTTTATATCTCAAGTATTAGTTCCATTCGTCTTAATGTCATATCTTGCCGCCGAATCCAAAAACAACTGACATGAAAACCAAGAACCTTTTCCTGGCTTTAGCCATGAGTGGCAGTCTGTTCATCAGCACTGCGTGCAGCGATGATGACACCCCTAACTCAGGCGGAACGGTTGACCAGACCGTCCCTGAAAATGTCATTGCCGCATTCAACGAGATGTACCCCTCGGCCTCGCAGGTCACATGGGGAGTACGTGACGATCATGCATTCGCTAATTTCCATGACACCTCGACGCGCTCGACAGCGCAGGACCGCAACAAGACGGCGTGGTTCCTGATGGTTGACGGGCGATGGGACATGACGGAGACGGAATTGCCCTATGACCTCCTGCCCGACTCGGTGCGTGCCGCTTTCGAGGCAAGCGAGTATTCCCAGTCGCCGTGGCGGCTCGAGGACCAGAGTGTCGAAGTGTTGCGCCGCAACAACAGCGAGACTTTGTGGGTGATAGAAGTGGAAAAACGTGAAAACAACGTTGAGACCGATGCCGACCTCTACTACATGGAGGACGGATTCCTTGCCAAAATCATATTTGATGCCGATGAAAACGATGACCGCCACGGTTTCCTCCCGCAAGAGCCGGGCGGGTCGGTGGACTCGTGGTTGAACGAGAATTTCCCGGGAGCGCGCGTCATCGACATCGACCGTGAGCATGGTCTCATCGAGGTGGAGTTCATCCACGGGGGAATGAAGCACGAGGCTGTCTTTGACTCCTCGCAGTCATGGCTCTACACCAAGACCGAGTTGTCGCGCCGCCGCCTGTCAGAAGTGCCAGACGTGGTGATGGAGGCGTTGCGCACGTCGCCGCGCTACACGAGCGACAATGAAATCGATGACATCGACAGGTATGTGACACGCGAGACCGAGTTCTATGCTTTCGAGCTTGAGACCCGCTTCGACATGGAGTACACTGTCTATGTCTCCGCCGACGGGCAATTGCTTGACAACCGTCCCGACCTCGGCACTGGTGGCGGCGGGCTTGCCGGCACTGGGGAGATAGGTGAATTCATCGCGGCACACTATCCCGGCGCTGTCATCCGTGACTTCGACGAGGACGACGGCTACCTTGAGGTAGAGATACTGCATGATGGCATGGAGAAGGATGTGATTTTCAACGCCCGTCTCCAGTGGGTGTGCACGACATGGGAGATTGAGCACGCCAGCTTGTTGCCGCAATTTGTCCTTGATGCCCTTGAGCGCGAGGGCTTCCCATTGCGCGCCATTGACAATGACAGCAAGGGTGTCGAGACTCCCGAAGGCGTGTTCTACTTCATCGAGCTTGACCTCGACCACGTGGAGGGCGTTGTCATTGACGGTTCGGGCAATGTCGTCAGGGTCATATACGATGATTGATGCCCTGTCGCCTGTCCAAGGTTTACGACAAAGGGATGCCCAGTGGCGGGCATCCCTTGTTTTTTGTCGCATGACATGATGCGCGGTCGCTGATGGCAGTGGCAAATCCAGCCATCCCGGCGGGTCGCGGGTCAGCGCAATGCTTCGTCCACGCAGCGGGTGTAGACGGCGAGCTTTGAGCTCTTGATGATGCGCTTGCGGTCACGCTTTTCCATCTCGGGGTAGAGGTATTCCCACATGGGGTGGAGGTGCATGAGGAGTTGTTTCTCGCCCTGCATCCTTTCTTCGTAGGCGGTGCGCAGTGCCGTCACGAAACGGCGCAGCAAAGCGCGGCGTTCATGGTCGTCGAGCGTTTTGCCAGTCTTCCACTCCATCGCCAAGGCAGGGTTGGCGAGCAATCCACGCCCGACCATGACCCCGGCAAGTGACGGAAAGCGTGTCATGACCGCATCGATGTCATCGGTGGTCAGCAGGTCGCCGTTGAAGACGAGCGGCTTGTCGCACAGCTGGGCGAAGCGGTCGAATGCGTCGCGGTCGGCCTCACCCGTGTATTGTTGCCGTCCTGTGCGCGGATGCACCGTGACGTGTGCCAGGCGGCTGGCGTTGATGGCGGGGACGAGGGCAAGGCATTCGTCGTGGTTCTCCATGCCTGTGCGCATCTTGAGTGTGAATGTTATTTCGGGGAAGTCGTTTGTGACCGACAGCACGTCAGCCACCTTGTCGGGCGATGAGAGGATGGCCGCGCCTTTGCCCCTGATTGTCATCAGGCGGTGCGGGCAGCCCATGTTGATGTCGATCTCGGTGTAACCTTTGTCGGCAATCATCGTGACTATCGCCGCAGCCTCGTCATGTGACGACGCGATGAGTTGCGGGACGAGGCGGGTGACGGTGTTGCGCTCGGGGGATATGTCCTTGATGTCCTTGGGACGGAACGTGCCGCCCGACTCAAGCCTTACGAATGGCGTGTAGTAGGCATCTATGTGCCCGTAGACGGCGTTGTGCGTGTTCCTGAAGTCAAAGTCCGTGTAGCCTTGGAGCGGCGCGAAAAGTATCTGCATCGTTAATCTTCTGTTTTAGTAGTGTTTGCGGGGCAAAGATACTAAAAGAGCCGTTCACTCGGTGGACGGCTCTTTCTGTTTGTGTGTCGGATGGGATGGTTGTCACTTCCTGAACTTTATGACTTTGCCGCCTACTTCGGCGATGTAGATGCCGCCCTTGAGCTGGCTGGCATCGTAAGAACCTTCGACTTGCGTAGCGACAACCTTGCGGCCTGTCACGTCGTAGAGGTTGAGGCTCTTGTTGCCACCTACGTGGAGGACTGATGTCGCGGCATCGTAGTAGAGGTTCTCTGCCTCGATGCTTGCCACGCCGTCAGCCAAATCAAACTCGGCTGCGATGGTCATGCCGTAGTCTTCGGCCACTTCCATCACGACGACATTGTCCTCCATAATCCACATCATGTCCTCACCGTCTATTATAGCCTTTGTGAGTTCATACCCTTGGTCGGGAGTGAAGGTGATGCGGAGGAATTGTCCCAGGTTCACCTTGTCGCCATTTGCCACCGGCTCGTTGGTGTCATCGTCCACGACGGTGATGGTGCCGTGCTCTGTCTCCTCGATGGTCAGACGGGGCGCACCGTCAGTTATGGTCATGTCGAAATCATACACGCGGCCCTTGTCGATTTTGTCCATTGCCGAGTGGTCGGGGTGGTCAACTTTTTTGATATGCCAGGCATCAGTGAACTGGATGCGTACGCGGCTTTTGCCCAAAACAGCGTCGGCAGGGACTGTGATGGTGCGTGTGAAGTTGGGGACTTCCTGGTTGCCGTTGTCCACGAGGTCGGATGGCGCATCGTTGTCATCGACATCACTGCCCACTTTGAACAGTTCTTCCCCGTCGTCGTCAAAGTCGTAATCGCAGTTCCAATCTATCCAGACGATCGCATGACACCACTTCATGTCATCGGTGGACACCACGTTGAGGTCAAAGGTCTGACCCGGTTTGACCGTGAAAGCGGCATCTGCCTTGACATATAGTGAGCCGGGTTTGCTGCCGTTGGAATAGTCGAGTTCAACCATCGCACCCTCGGTCGTTGCCGATGTGATGTAGCGGCTCTCGGATGGGTGTGTCGTGCCTGTCGGGATGTCGTATTCAAAGAATGAGTAGGTGGCCTCGGTCATGCGGCTGTTGGCCATTCCTTCCTTCATGGCGATTGCCTTGAGTGTCGTGGTCTCTGAAATCTTCAACGGCTCGGTGTAGACAGCCGATAGCTCCGTAGGGGTAGTTCCGTCAGTCGTGTAGTGGATTTGCGCACCTTCGGTCTCGGTCGTTATGGCAACCGTCTGTTCGCTCGTGTACTTCCCGCCTGGAACTGAAAACACAGGGGCGGCGACGGCCTCCACTCCTGCCTCTGACCAAGTGTCCGCGCCGTCTGTCAGCCAATCCAATGAGAAGTTGAGGAAGTAGGTCGAGTAGTCATTGGTGTTATAGTTCTCCTCGATGTAGACACCTATAGTCCCGTCTTCCAGTATGGCTATTGATGAATAGGCAGAGCCTGTCTTGCAGATGGATTTCTTTATCGGCCAAGTCTTGCCTTCGTCGTAGCTGAGGAACATTGTCACGTTTTGCCTTGTCGAGCGGTCGTTGACTATCGTGTGGAGGATACGGTCCTTGTCATATCCGTCAAGCGTTGATGTGTAGCGGACGATGTCTCCATTGCAGCCTTGCTCGACGAGTTCCGGCCATTCGCTGTGGGTGTTCCAAGTTTCGCCATTGTCATTGGAGGTGTTGAAGTAGCGTGGACCGCCGCCTTGCCTGCGGATGGACATCAGGATAGTCCCGTCGTTGAGCTCGACGACTTTTGACTCGTCGCCTGCGACCATCGCGACATCCGACACGTGCCAGGTAGCCCCGTTGTCATCAGAGTAGACGACGTGGTTGTAGAGCGTTGAGTTGTAGGAATAATGGCGGATTGCAGCCACGAACATTATTCGTCCGTCGGATGTCAGCAAGCCGCGTCCCGATGCGCAGAATGAGGCCTGCCAATAAGCACGCTCGCTGTCGCTGCATCCTGCACCGTATATCTGGTCGGTGATGTCCACCGGCTCGCTCCAGGTCACGCCGTTGTCTGTGCTCTTGGAGTAGTAGGTGCGGATTGGATCATACGGGGTGGAAGCCCAGAGGCCGTTAGCCCCGGCGAAGATGCAGAGCAGTCCGTTCTCTTCCGTCGTTTGCACGAGGGCTGCGTCGCCGTATCCGCGATTCTGTCCCTGTCCCTTTGCGATGATGACAGGCTCGCTCCAAGTCTTGCCACCGTCAGTGCTGCGGCGCACGGTCACATCTATGTCGCCCGGCAGGTCGCCTTGGTCATACTTGCGTGCATCTGTCACGGCGACAAGTGAGCCGTCCTTGGCTGTGACAACGCCAGGTATGCGGTAGTACATCGACCCGTAATCGCCCGGGGCGAAGACCAATGTGCGTCCGAGCAGCACTTCGCGAGAAGTGGCATCCATCTCCACAGCCATGCCGTCGAGTTCTGTCAGCTTGACACTGATTGCATTGCCTTCTGTCGCGTCGTCTGCCACGTCGAAAGTCACCCACAAGTAGACTGTCCCTGCGTTTGCCGAACCGTCAAGGGTGCAAGTCATCGTCTCTTCGATGTTTTCAAATGTCCCGAGGAGCGTTGCCTCCGACAAGTCACGTGCGTCGAATTTGCTGGAAGTCGTCGTGTAGACTTTCACGGCATCGATGTCCGTGAGCGAGGTAGTCCCCGTCAGGTCGAGTTTCAGTGATTGGAAGTCGTAGCTGCCTTCACCCGTGATTGCCACAGTGGCGTTGACCGCGACCTCGTTGTCGTTCCCGCGGCCGGTGTAGTTGGTGTCCCCGCTGGCCGACACTGAGTATAATTGTGCGTCACCCGTTGAGACTGGCGCGTAGCCGTGCAGTGTGCCGTCGTGGCCATTGCCGCTGATGTCGGGCAGCGTCGTGCCATGGATGCCGGAGAAGTCATAGGCGGCGACAAGCCCCTCGGTGTCCGCGCCTACTTCTGCCGTCATGTCGGCCTCGACCTCTGCTTGCGTGAGAGCTTTCTTCCAGACACGCACGTCTGCAAGTTTGCCGTCGAAGAAGTAAGCATAGCCCGTCTCGCCGCTCCTTGTTGCGCCCATCGTCAGCTCAAGTCCGTTGCTGACGCTCCAGCTGTCGAGGTCGCTGGTGTACTTGATGTTGCCTTCTGCGCCGTCACGGTACAGTGCGACGTAACCCTCGGTGTGGCTGATGACCATCGCCAGGTGCATCCATGTGCCAGTCGAGCCGGAACCGGTCTTGCACCAGTCGGAGAAGACATTGCTTCCGCCTACTTTGGGCGTGTTGGCGGCGAAGTACTGCGACGACGAGCCGCCTCCCCACATCTCATAACCGGTGGTCTGCTCGCCAGTCTGGTTCATGTGGCGGCGTGCGACAAACCGTTGTCCGTTGATCAATTGGTCCATGTTGACCCAGCAAGTGATGCTGAGGTCCTCGTCAAGGTTGATGTCGAAGTCAGCGTGCGACGGCACGGTCACATACTGGTCTTCTCCGTTGAACTCAAGCCAATTGTCCGGTGTCTGGGCCAGCGTGCTGCCGCCGACACTGACAAATGCCAAAGCGATTGCGTAGTTTTTTAATCTCATAGCTCTGTTTGTGTCTTTAAAAACAATAATTTGAATTTTTCGCAAAGGTAAGGATTTTTGCTTATGAAATAGGGTTGTATGCTTCCGAAATTCGGCGAATAGTTCCATGTTTCAGCGCACTTAACGCAAAAGGGCGTGCGCCATACGTCTGGTTACGTCAAAACGCCCCGCCTCTGCCGTCTCTCCAAAATCTTTCGGCCCGGTGTGGCGCGGGCATCTTGCATGGGCGTTTCCGGCGTTAGCTTACAATGATATTTATGTGGCAATGCTGACATTTTTTAATCTTATTAGATATATTTGTACTATAATTACAAAGTCAGCCTTATGGATTACGTCACTCTGTCAAATCTGGTACGGGCGCGTGCTTCGGTATTCGGCGGGAAAACTGCCATGAAACGTTGGACAAAGGACAAGACATCCTGGATTCCTATCTCCTGGAATGAATTTGCGGACGACGTGGACACTTGCTCCAGTGCCCTTGCCTCGCTTGGTGTTGCCGAAGGCGAGCGGGTCGGCGTCTTTTCGCAGAATATGCCTGAGGTGTTGACGGTCAACTTCGCGGTCTATTCCAACCGTGCCGTGGCCGTGCCATTGTACGCCACGAGCTCGGCAGCGCAAGTCGCCTACATAGTCAACGATGCTGCCATACGCATCCTCTTTGTCGGCGAGGATTACCAGCTGGAGACGGCCTTGCAAGTCCTCGACTCATGCCCGACACTTGAGACGGTGATTGTCTTTGACCCCGATGCCAAGGCTGAGGGGCGGGGAGTGATGACGATGGCCAGCTTCATGGCGACGGGCAAGGGACTGCCCTGCGCCTCATTGGTCGCCGAGCGGCGGGCGCGGTCTGCCGAGACGGACTTGGTGGACATTCTCTACACGTCTGGCACGACTGGTGAACCCAAGGGCGTGATGCTGCACCAAAGTAACTACACCCAGGCATTCGTCAACCACGACCAGCGGCTGACACCGTTGACGGCGGACGACGTGGCCATGGATTTCCTCCCTCTCACCCATATCTTTGAACGTGCCTGGACTTACTTCTGCTTCCACAAGGGCGTGATGGTGTGTGTCAACACGCACCCGATGGACATCCAGGAAGCGATAGCGCAGGTGCGCCCCACTGTCATGTGCAGTGTCCCACGGTTTTGGGAGAAGGTCTACACGGCAGTCCGCAGCAAGATGTCGGCTTCGCGCGGCATCGTGCGGCTGATGATGTTTGACGCGCTGCACGTGGGCAAACGCTGCAACATCGACTACCTCAGCAAGGGCAAGCGTCCCCCATTGTTGCTGGCGTTGAAATATAGGTTTTACGAGCGCACCATCTACTCCCGCCTCAGGCGCATCATAGGCATCGAGCGGGGCAACTTCTTCCCGACGGCCGGAGCGGCAGTCCCCGACAAGGTTTTCGAGTTTTGCCGCGCCGTGGGCATACGGCTCATCGTGGGCTACGGCCTGACGGAATCGACGGCGACTGTCTCCTTCACCGATTTTGACCACTATGTCATCGGGTCGGTGGGCGAGGTCATGCCCAATGTCAGCGTGCGCATCGCCGAGGATGGTGAGATACAGCTCAAGGGAGCGACCGTCACTGCCGGCTACTACAACAAGCCCGAGGCCAACCGACAGGCGTTCACCGACGACGGATGGTTCCGCACGGGCGACGCGGGGCGGCTTGAGGGCGGCATACTCTATCTGACTGACAGGATAAAGGACTTGTACAAGACATCCAACGGCAAGTACATAGCCCCGCAGTCCATCGAGTCCGCGCTCGTCGTTGACCGCTTCATCGACCAGATATGCGTGATTGCCGACCGCCGCAAGTACGTCTCTGCGCTCATCGTCCCCGATTTCCCCAACCTTGAGGCCTATGCCCGCGACCACGACATCGCGTTTGCCGACCGCCAGGCTCTCTTGTCCGACCAGCGGATAATGGACATGATGGCGCGGCGCATCGACCGCCTGCAACGGAAGTTCGCCCATTACGAGCAGGTCAAACGCTTCACGCTGCTCCCGTCGCCGTTCACGATGGCCAAGGACGAACTGACCAACACGCTCAAGGTGCGCCGCCAGGTCGTTGCCGAGCACTATGCCGACGTGATAGATTCCATGTACGACGATTGACCTCCGCACCGCTGCGCGGCAGGGTGCGTTGTTAGTGCGACTAACAACGCTTGTTAGTCGCATTAACAATGCTTGTTAGTCGCGCTAACAAGGCGTGTCATGGCCGCAGCTTCCTATGCTGGCGCGCCGGTGTGCCTTGATGTGACCGTGGAGGTGCTGTGCGGGGTCATTTGCCGTAGTCGGCCTCGTCTTCGGCGGCGAGTGCCGTCGGCTGTCCGGTCAGGTCGTAGGGCTTGGGCTGTCGCGGCTTGAGCCGCTGGAGGTAGGTGTGGTTGATGAGGTATTCCATCTCGCGCAGCGTCTGTTCCCTCACCGCCGGCTTGAGCTGGCATTCCCAGATGGTCATCACGCGCCATCCCATCGCTTGCAGTTGGTGTTTGTCGCGCTCGTCCCGTGCCTTGTTGCGCTCGATTTTCGATTTCCAGAATTCATGGTTTGACTTGGGCAGGTGGCCGTCGGTGTGCCCGTGCCAGAAGCATCCGTGGATGAAGATGACTATGCCGTACTTGCGCATCACGATGTCGGGCGTGCCGGGCAGTCCCTTGACATTCTTGCGGTAGCGGTAGCCGTGGGCGAAGAGGTAGCGTCGCACGATCATCTCGGGGCGTGTGTCCCTGCTCTTGATGCGTGCCATCACTGCCGAGCGTTTCGTCTTGTCCCAGATGTCCGTCATGGCTTGTCTTTGCTTGCCGGTCAGCGGGCTATGCGCCTGACCTTGAGGATGACTGTGGCGTGGTAGAGGATGATTTGCAGCATGAGCAGCGTTGCCGCAGCCGTGGCCAGCGTGCCTGTGCCGTCATGCCCAAGGTCTCCGAACATTGGGGACAGCTTGTCGAGGCAGGCTGAGCGTGCTGCCATCGCCAGTGCGGCGGCGCATCCCGTCTGCAACACGCCGAGGGCGGATGTCAAGATCAGGTAGGGCGAGGCGACACGGTGCGGAGGATAGCCGAGCAGGGTCAGGTTTTCGAGCTTCTGCATATTCTTTTCCAGCAGGAGATATACGCTCAGGACGAAGATGAAGAACGCCAACGCGCTTATCAGCAACCCGACCGAGATGACCAGCCCGACGACCACGCGGAGGAAGAATGCGAGGCGGCCGCTGCCATCGTCGCCCTCTGTGATGTCATAGCCTTTGTCTCTCAGCATCAATGCCAGTGCCTCGTCTGACGGGTCTGCCACCTCAAGGATGAGACGTGACGATGACGGGTGCGGCATTGTGCCATAAAGGCGGTTGGCATAGTCCATGAACGATTGCGGGACAAGGATTGTGTTGAGGCGGTCGGAGAAGCCTGCGATGAACCCGAGGTAGGTGTCGCGGCTGCCGTGTCCTGCGATGTCGATGTTGATGTTCAGCACTCCCGCCACGTCCTCGGAGAGCTTGGGCAGCCCTTTCGCCGTGGCGAAGCCGAAATTGTAGAGGTCGAGGTAGTTGCGGGGGAGTATTATGGGCAGGTACTTGCTGCCTTCGGTGAACCGCCATTGCTCGCTCTCGACATCGACAAACGCATCCGGCACGGACTCAAAAAACATATCGGTGGACATCTCCGCACCGTTGCCGAGGCTGAGGCGTGCGTAGACTTCGTAGGTCGAGGGGGTGAACCGCCCGACATCCGTCACTGCCGGTTGGGCATTGAGCTCATCAATCTCGTCCTCGGTGAACACTTTGCCGCCGCCCAGTGCGGAGGCCATCGTGTCAACGGGCTTGGAGATGACGACATAGCTGTTGCCTGCCAGTGCGTCCCTGCCCTCGAAGAGTGGAAGTACGTCGCCGCGCAGCACCACGGCTGTCATCACGACCGCCAGCCCCAGGACATTGGCGAGGGAGAAACCGATGATTTGTCCCGTGCTGATGTGTGTGCGGAGCAGTTTCCAGAGGAGTTTCATAGTGTTATGCTCTCGTCAAAGTCAAATTTCATCTTACGTCCCACCGACGTGACCACGGCGCAAGCACCGCGAGCGTCAAGCTCTTCGGCAAGGATGTCGGCGAGCATCGTGGCGTTGCTGTCGTCGAGATGGCTCACAGGCTCGTCCATAAACAGGAAATCGAATGGTTGGCACAGGGCGCGGATAAAGGCGACGCGCTGCTGTTGGCCGTATGACATCAGCGACACGGGGGTGTCCTCCTTGTCCGCTATGCCGAGGCGGTCGAAGAGGGTGTGGATGTCGTTGTCGTTTTTGTGGTGCGTGAGGTTGTTTTTCAAGCGGACGTTCTCGATGGCGGTCAGTTCGCCAAACAGCCTTAGTTCCTGGAACATCAGGCTCAGCGACGTGAGCCGCAGCCGTCGCCATGCGCTCTTGCCGAGCTTTGCAATGTCCGTCCCGTCAAACGTGATGCGCCCCGAGTAGTCGTTGCGGTAGCCGTAGACGTAGGCACACAGCGATGATTTGCCCGTGCCGGAGGCTGCCTCGACAAGATATGTCCTGCCCCGCACAAAGGAATGCCGCCCGCCCCAGATGCCTGAGGCGGACGTGCGTCCCTTGAGTGCTGATGGCACTACGTTTTCAAACGTTATCTTATCCACGGTCTAAGTGAGCACCGATGAGCAAATCCGTGACTATTTTGAGAGGATTCTCATTGGAGTTGGTGTAGACAACCAGCTTCCCGCCGGCCAGGTCGGTGGCGTAAAGCTCGATATAATCAATGGATTTGAGCAAAGTGAACCCCGTGGTTCCCACCTCGTAGCGGAGGTTCTCGGCGAATGGCAGCATCATGAACGCCTTCATGTTGAACCCGACGTAGCCGTAGCTCCCACGTGCCGTGCCGGAATGCTTGTTGTCGGCGAATGATGGGTCGGCTGCTTTCAACCCTTCCCTGCTGTTTGGCGAGAGGGAGGCATAGAACTTGCCGTCCTCCATGCCGTAATAAATCGACAACATCTCGACGTTTGCCACATACTTGCCCTCGGCCACCTCGGTGCCACCAAGCTGTGCAGTCATCGTGTTCATTATGTCCTCGTTGCTGACCTCGGCGCACAAGACCACTTCGGGAATGAGGTTAAAGGAGTTTACACCTATCCCAATCTGCCCGTCGATAGTAGACAGCAGTCTGTCAAGGTCAAAGGGGAGGTCGAGTTGGTCGTACATATTGGCATACTCGGGATATTGCTCCAGCATCTTGGATACTGCCTTCCCGTCGATGGAGCAGAACAAAACACCCAACGCGTCCTGACCGAAGTAGTCCATCATCGTGCCGTCAACCTTGTCTACGTTGCTTGCATTCTCCTTTACCCACTTGTCCCACTCGCCTGTCTCCGAATGGTAGGACCAGTCCGTCACGACCTTTCCGGCCTCGAAGGTCAACCCCACGATCCCGTCAACGTCGGCAAGAGGCATATCCTTGGGGAGTGACCCGTAGGCTTGTGCGTAGCCGCTCCCCTCCACAAGCTCCTCAAGCGAGAACATCATCGTCATGTCCGCGCCTAATGATGCCATCTTTTTGTAGGTGGCGGAGGTTGAGAAGTTGTCTTCCGTCTTTTCTTCCAGTTTGTTTTTCAGTGCGTCGAGGGATGTTGCAGCAGATGTTCCCCCATAAATCAAGGCGAATCCGTCGCCGATGGCCACGCCGATCTCGTCGTCTTCACCTATCATATAGCCATTGTAGCTGGTGAATTTCATCGGGTCGCCACTGGTGTCGGTCACGTCGATGAGGTTCATGAATTTGTCTTTGTCCGAGAGTGCCATCACAAATCCACCATTGCCACGGTTGATGTCTTCCATCCAAAAATAGATGTCTTTGCTCAAGTCAAGGCCGGACTCGGCGGGGTCATCGACGATGGATTTGACCAACTGCACGCCGGCACTGCCCAGCTCCTGCTCTGCACTGCTAATGATGGCATCTTTGACCTGTTGGTGCGACAAGACATCACTCTTGTCAAGCAGCGATTGGACGTTAGTCCCCACAACCACCACTGCATCATCAGGGATGAAACGCAGGTAGTCATCGCTTTTCTTCTGGCACGAAGCGACGAAAGCCAACGCCGCAATGGCCGCGAACACTGATAATTGTCTGAATCTCATAAAATCTGGAATTATAAAAGTTAGTAAACAGTCTCTCACGTAAACAGCCATGCCGCCGCCAACACACCGCCTCCCAGCACGATGACCAGCCCGAAAGAACCGAAAACAGCGCGTGCCGTCCGCCGCGACTTGCCCGAAAAGAGGTAGGCATAAACCATGTTGACCGCCACATTGGCGAGCATAGCCTGCAAGGAACAGCGCACTATGTCATCGATGCCAAGGTTGACGTTGCCGAAAAGGTTGAGCACAAAAGGCGTGATGTCGCTTACCCCCGACACGAAGGACAGCACGTTGACACCGGAGTCACCGAAATACATATAGGTGAAGTGCGTAGCAAATGTGAACACCACGAAAAGCAACGCAAAGATGAGTGCCACCTTGAACTCCAGCGGATTGCTCGTCTCCTCGCTCGACACCGTCCCGCCACGTGCATGATGCCGCCAGCGCAGGTGCATCGCGACCGATGTCGCAGCTGTGACGGCGCACATCACGAGCAGGTAGGGGTAGAGTTGCCCGAGCAAAGGCTTGCTGAAGATTGCCGCAAGGAACAGGAATCGCAGGAACATCATCGCCACCGACATCAGCATGGCTGCGATGTATTCACGCTTCTCACCCTCGGCTGCCGTCTTGCAGTTGCGTGCCAGCACGATGATGGTCGCCGTGCTGCTGTAGAGACCTCCCAGCAATCCCGACACCATGATGCCCGCCTCCTTGAAGACATACCGCCGCAAGAGGTAGGAAAAGTAGGATATGCCCGACACCACCACCGTGGCCAGCCAGATGCTGTAAGGCGTGAGCGACACCCCGGCGACAAACGGTTTGTCGGGCAGCATCGGGAGCACGATGCCGGCGATGGCGAGGAATTTGGCGAGGGTCAGCATCTCGTCGTTGTTCATCCTCTGCACCAGCTCGGTGAAGGTGTGCTTCATCTCGGCCAGCATCAGGACGGCGACGACGACAGTCACCGAGAGCCACGACGGCTGGGTGTACACTATCGGCGCGAGGCAGTAGGTTATCAGCGCGATGATTATCGACGTGACCCCGTAGACATCATGCCGCAGCTGTTTCACCAGGTAGTTTGTCGCCAGCAGCAGCCCGACAATCGCGCCGCCTCCGATGAAAAGGGTGAAATCATCAGGTGACAGGATGTAGAGCAAGTACCCCAGGATGCCGATGAACGTGAACGTGCGGTCCGTGCCGAACACTGTCGTCTCGCCCTCCCTTTTCAACGCGATGCGGCGTTGGGACAATCCGATGAGAAGGGCGAACAATGCGACCAGGACAAAGTTCACAAAATCCTGCGGGAGGTAGGCGTACAGTTTTTCCATATCACGTCCCCGTGTTTTTCACCCGATGTTCAGCCATTGCCCCACGTCGAGTAGGGGTGCTTCATCAGGTTTGAGTTGTAGTAGCGTGCGTCACCCGTCACCTCTTCACCGAGGAACGGCGGACGCTCGAATGCTTCATCCTCACTGCCAAGCTCTATCTCGGCGACGACAAGTCCGTCGTTTTCGCCGTGGAATTCGTCCACTTCCACCACGTGCTTGCCGTTCCGCACCAGGTGGCGCGTCTTGTCGATGAACCCTCCGTCGCACAGTTTGAGCATCTGCTCGGCATCGTCGGGGCTCAGCTCCGTTTCCCATTCGTAGCGGCTCATGCCCCCGTCGTCGGACGGGCCTTTTATCGTCAGCGTCCCCACGCCGTCACGCAGGCGGACACGCACCGTGCGGCCGTGGTCGGCACAGATATATCCTTGCTTTATCCTCAAATGTGCGTAGGCAAGTGGTTTGTAGTCGCCCGTGACGAGGAACTTGCGTTCAATCTCCGTCATAGGAAGATTGAGAAAGCGGCAATCAGGATGACAGCCAGCACCACCATGACTATGATGATGTTGCGGAATATCTTGTTGGCGCGTTCCTCCTCGCGTTGGGCTCTTGCCTCTCTTCTTTTGTTGCTCATGGTCTTTTGCCGTTTAAAAGTTAACGAAACCAAAGTTAGTGAATTTTAATCCTAATAGGCAACTATTCGCCGACAAAAATGACTGTTTGTCCGTCTCTTCCGCCTTTGCCGTCACGCCGTGCCGTGCCGCCATGCGCTGATGTTGCGGCCGTCGCCTTGCAAATTGCCGGCGGCACGCCGGGAAAAGTCTATTTTTAGGTTAAATCTATAAAAACTTAGGCTGCAACTATATATTTGCAGCCTGAAATTATATAGTTTTAGTCTAAAAATAAAGTTTGTTCGGCGAGCCGCAGGGTTTCCCGTCCGTGCCGTGCCTTTTGCTCCCTTTGCCCCGGGTGTGAGGTGGGTGGCTGCTGTCGGATGTCTGCCGCCGATGCGATAAAGTCTCTTATTGGTTAATATACGTTAACAGTGTGAAGCCGTGCGGCATTTTATTTGCTAATTTGCATAAAATTAGGGTAAACTATGCCGACAGGCGAAAGCAATGACATTGACATGGGACGTTCCGTCTGCCGCCGCTGCCCCCTTTGCGGGTCGGAGGAGGTGGAAGTAGCGATGAGATGCACCGACCATTTCGTCTCGGGGGAGGTTTTCCCCGTGTGCGCCTGCAAATCGTGCGGTTTTCACTTCACCGGTGACGTGCCGGCTGCTGATGAGATGGGGCGTTACTACCAGTCGTGCGACTACATCTCGCATTCCGACACGTCGCGTGGCCTGGTCAACAAGGTCTATCACCTGGTGCGGTGGCTGATGCTCAGGGAGAAGAGCGGCCTGGTGTCGCACTTCACCGGCAAACGGCAGGGCCGTGTGCTCGACTATGGGGCGGGCACGGGCTATTTTGCCAACCGCATGAGGCAGGTGGGCTGGGAGGTCGAGGCTGTCGAGCCGGGTGACTCGGCTCGCGCATTCGCTTTTGCGCATTTCGGCATCAAGATGCGTGTGCCGGGTGATTTGGAGGGTTTTGCTCCAGGGAGCTTCGACTGTGTGACGTTGTGGCACGTGCTCGAGCACGTCGCCGACCTGCATGACAAGATGGATTGCTTTGCCCGCCTGTTGTCGCCCGATGGCCTGCTGGTGTTGGCGTTGCCCAACCGCACGTCCTACGATGCCCGTCGCTATGGCGACGCATGGGCTGCCTGGGATGTGCCTCGCCACTTGTGGCACTTTGCACCCAGCGACGTGTTGCGTCTGGGCAATGCGCACGGTTTCAGCCTTGTAGAGATGCTGCCGATGCACTTTGACGCTTTCTACATCTCGATGATGAGCGAGAAGGGCAGGGGGGCGCGTCTCCCGTTCCTGCGTGGTCTTGTGGCGGGGACGGCGGCTTTGATGCGCACCTTGGCAAACAAGGAGCGGAGCAGCTCGTTGATTTATGTGATGAAAAAGAAGTGAACGATGGCCAAGTCCAGGACATATAGGCGCAAGTCCCGGTTGTCGCCGGGGCTGCAATTCGTGACATCGGGTTTCAGCACGATGATGGTGTTGCTGTTGCTCGGTCTTGTCGTGTTTTTCGTCATGTCCGCCCGCAACCTCTCGGTGTATGTGCGTGAGAACCTCGCGTTCTCGGTGCTGTTGTCGGACGACATGAACGTGACAAACATCATGCAACTCAAGGAGGAACTCGACGCGCAGCCGTTTGTCAAAAGCACTGTCTACATCTCCAAGGAGCAGGCCCTTGCCGAGGAGACCGAGGCATTGGGGATGGACCCCACGGAGTTCATCGGTTACAACCCCTTCTCGGCATCGATAGAGATAAGGCTCAACGCCGCGTATGCGAATGTCGATAGCATAGCAAAGATTGAGTCGTCCCTCCGCCAGAAGAGCGACATCAATGACATCCTATACCAAAAAGACCTCATTGAGTCTGTCAACCGCAACATCGGACGCATCAGCATCGTCCTCACGGTGCTGGCGGCTTTCCTCGCGTTCATCTCATTCGCATTGATAAACAACACCATCAGGTTGTCCATCTATTCCAACCGTTTCATCATAAACACGATGAAGCTGGTCGGAGCCAGTTGGGGCTTCATCCGACGTCCATTCGTGGCACGTCACGTGTGGGCCGGGGTGGTGGCGGCGTTTTTTGCCAATGCCCTGCTCGGTGCGGGCATCTGGATGCTGTTGCGCTATGAACCGCAGCTGGTGTCGGTCGTCACTCCTCAGGTGATGGCGGTGGTGGGGGCGAGTGTCTTTGCGGCAGGCATCCTGCTCACGTTCCTTTGTGCCACGGTGTCGCTCAACGGATTCCTGAGGATGAAGAGCCGTGACCTGTACAATATCTGACAAAACATAAAATACAACACTCAATAGAATGAAGGATAAAAGAAATTTGGCTTTTAGTAAAAAGAACTACATCCTGATAGCTGTCGGGATGGCAATCGTCATCATCGGCTTTTTGTTGATGATAACGCCGGCTTCCACCGAGACCCATTTTGAGGAAAGCATATTCAGCGCGAGGGCGATAAAGGTTGCTCCTGCGGTTTGCTTCTTTGGTTTCCTTTTCGTGATCTACGGCATAATGGCGCGCACCAAGGATGTTTCCCCTGCGGACAGCGATGTCGCTCCTAAAAGCAAGGGAGGGGCTGAGTGATGGACAGTTTGCAGGCTCTCATACTCGGTTTGTTGCAAGGGCTGACGGAGTATCTGCCGGTGAGCAGTTCCGGACACTTGGCCATCGGCTCGGCACTCTTCGGCATAGAGGCTGAAGAGAGCATGGCGTTCACAATCGCCGTCCACGTCGCCACGGTGCTGAGCACGCTCGTGATACTTTGGAAGGAAGTGGCCTGGCTGTTCAAAGACCTCGGCCATTACTGCGCACATCCATCGCAGGGACTCAACGACGGGACGCGCTACACGCTCAACATCATCGTCTCGATGATACCGGTCGGCATCATCGGCCTCTTTTTCAAAGACAAGGTGGAGGAGGTGTTCGGCTCGGGATTGCTCATCGTCGGGTTGATGTTGTTGCTGACTGCCGTGCTGCTGACCTTGTCCTACTATTGGTCTTCGGGGAAGAAAAAGTCGATTTCGATGCTTGATGCTTTCATCATCGGGCTGTCCCAGGCTGTTGCCGTCCTGCCCGGCCTGTCACGGTCGGGGACGACCATAGCCACGGGGCTGCTCCTCGGCAACCGAAAGGACAATATGGCGCAGTTCTCATTTCTGATGGTGATTCCGCCTATATTGGGTGAGGCTGTACTTAACATAATAGATATGGTGAAGAATGGCGTTGGCGCGCTCGGCATAGAGCCGATGCCGTTGCTCGTGGGCTTCGTTGCCGCATTCGTCTCGGGCTGCCTTGCCTGCAAGTGGATGATAAACATCGTGCGTCGCGGCAAGTTGATATACTTCGCCATATACTGCGCCGTGGTCGGGGCTGCCACCATAATTTATAACTACGTCATTTGAAACGCGGATGGATTTCAACGCAGGGGAGATTCTCTACATAAACAAACCCTACCGATGGACATCCTTTGACGTGGTGGGGAAGTTGCGCATTGCCATTTGCCGCAGGATTGGCCAGAAGAAACTCAAGGTGGGCCATGCCGGCACGCTCGACCCTCTCGCCACAGGGGTTATGATCGTCTGCACGGGCAAGGCGACCAAACGCATAGAGGAGTTGCAGGCAGGGACGAAAGAGTACGTGGCAACTCTCCGCCTCGGGGCGACCACCCCCTCGTTTGACCTGGAGCATGAGGTCGATGCCACCTATCCGACCGCCCACATCACGCGTCCCATGGTCGAGGAAGTCCTAAAGTCGTTTGTCGGGACAATAGAGCAAGTGCCGCCGGCATTCTCGGCCTGCATGGTCGATGGCAAACGTGCCTACCAGCTTGCCCGCAAGGGAAAGGACGTGGAATTGAAGCCCAAGACGCTGACGATAGACGAACTGGAGCTGATGGACTACTCCATGCCCGACATCAAACTGCGTGTCGTGTGCAGCAAAGGCACCTATATCCGTGCTTTGGCGCGTGACATCGGCATCGCCTTGCAGAGCGGGGCGCACCTTGTCGCACTGGAGCGAACCAAGGTGGGCGATGTCACGCTCGATGACTGCATGACCCCCGAGGATTTCATCAGTGCCCTCGACTATATGCAAATAGAGAACCAGGAAAACAGTTAGGAAACAACTCAAAAGACATAAAACATGAAACTGTCGCAATTCAACTACAAGCTGCCCGAAGACCGCATCGCCTTGCACCCGTCGTTCTACCGCGACGAGGCGAAGCTCATGGTCTTGCACAAAAAGAGCGAGAGCATCGAGCACAAGGTCTTCAAGGACATCATTGATTATTTTGATGAGAAGGATGTTTTCATCTTTAATGACACCAAGGTCTTCCCGGCCCGCCTCTATGGCAACAAGGAAAAGACCGGGGCACGCATAGAGGTGTTCCTCCTGCGTGAGTTGAACGAGGACTTGCGTCTCTGGGATGTCCTTGTTGACCCGGCACGCAAGATAAGGATAGGCAACAAGCTCTACTTCGGTGATGACGACTCTATGGTCGCCGAGGTCATAGACAACACCACGTCGCGAGGCAGGACGTTGAGGTTCTTGTACGACGGCACGCACGATGAGTTCAAGCGTGCTTTGTATGCACTCGGCGAACCACCGCTCCCGTCATTCATCAAACGTCCCGTCGAGCAGGAGGATGAAGAGCGTTTCCAAACCATCTTCGCACGCAACGAGGGGGCTGTCACTGCCCCGACGGCAGGGCTTCACTTCAGTAGAGAACTGATGAAGCGCATGGAGATAAAGGGCATCGACCCGGCTTTCATCACACTCCATGCTGGCTTGGGCAATTTCCGCGAGATAGATGTGGAGGATCTCACCAAGCACAAGATGGATTCCGAGCAGATGTTTGTCACCGACGAGGCGGCCGACATAGTGAACCGTGCCAAGGACAGCGGCAGGCAAGTTTGCGCGATAGGCACGACGGTCATCCGCGCGACCGAGACTGCAGCAGGGACTGAGGGGCATCTCAAACCCTACGAAGGTTGGACCAATAAATTTATATTCCCCCCCTATGAGTTCTCGGTGGCGACTGCCATGGTCTCCAACTTCCATCTGCCGCTCTCGACGCTCCTGATGATTGTCACGGCATTCGGCGGCTACAACTTTGTCATGCACGCTTATGACGAGGCGTTGAAGGAGGGCTATATGTTTGGCACCTACGGCGATGCCATGTTGATACTCAACGATTGACCCGTGGCAGTGCGGCGTGTCTACCTCGGGCTTGGGACGAACCTCGGCGACAGGCAGGACAACATCGCCCGCGCCGTCCGCCAGATTGAGGGGAAGATAGGGAAAGTGGTTTCCCTGTCTTCCCTTTTCATCACCGAGCCGTGGGGCTTCGTGTCCGAAAACACCTTTGCCAACGCCGCCTTGTGCGTGGAGACAGACATGGCGGCATCAGTCATCCTTGCCGCTTGCCAGGACATTGAGCGCGGCATGGGGCGCACGTCCAAGTCGCGTGGCGGCATCTACCACGACAGGGTGATAGACATCGACATACTCATCATCGAGGGCAAATCAATCAGCACGCCGGCACTCACCGTGCCGCACCCGTTGATGCACCTCAGGGCATTCGTCATCGACCCGATGGCCGAGATTGCCCCGTCGTTGGTGCACCCCCCGACGGGCAAGACCATGCTGCAACTCAGGGACGAGCTCCACGGGCTGCCGCATCAACATGAAGTGTAAAAAACGTTAGCAATGCACAATTTGCCCGCCACTTGCTATGCCACTTGCGGGAAATGCCTACCTTTGCGCCCGAAACGATGTGGAAAGATTTGAGCAGATTGCAACCACACTAAAAAATGCTAAAACGGCAACGCCACGGCACACCGCCGCAAGCAACCTGCGGCAAACCTCCCCACCCGTTTCGATTAACTTTATCAACCAACCATTTAATAGTTTTATCTGATGGGATATCTATTCACATCCGAATCGGTGTCTGAAGGACACCCCGACAAGGTAGCCGACCAAATCTCGGATGCCGTGCTTGACGAGCTGCTGGCCTATGACCCCAGCTCGAAAGTAGCTTGCGAAACTCTCGTGACCACCGGGCAAGTGGTCGTGGCAGGAGAAGTGAAATCTGACGCCTACGTTGACCTCCAGGAAGTCTCCCGACGTGTCATCAAACGCATCGGTTACACCAAGGGCGAATATATGTTTGAAAGCAACTCCTGCGGCGTGCTCTCCGCCATCCACGAGCAGAGCCCCGACATCAACCGTGGCGTGGAGCGCGAGGATCCCATGGACCAAGGCGCGGGAGACCAGGGCATGATGTTCGGTTACGCCACGAATGAGACCGAGAACTATATGCCCCTGCCGCTCGACCTCGCCCACCGCATCCTCTGGACACTGTCCGAAATCCGCCGCGAGGGCAAGCTCATGCCCTACCTCCGTCCCGACTCCAAGAGCCAGGTCACGGTCGAATACGACGACAACAACCGCCCCGTGCGCATCGCCACCATAGTGGTCTCGACGCAACACGACGAGTTCATCCTCCCTGCCAACGACACCAAGGAGGCACAGGTCGAGGCCGATGCCGCAATGCTTGAGAAGATACGCCACGATGTGATAGAAATCCTCATGCCCCGCGTCAAGGCCGAGATAACCAACGAAGCGGTGCTGCGCCTCTTCGACTCAGACATCCGCTACCTCGTCAACCCCACTGGCAAGTTCGTCATCGGCGGCCCGCACGGCGACACAGGCTTGACCGGTCGCAAAATCATCGTTGACACCTACGGCGGCAAAGGCGCGCACGGCGGCGGAGCATTCTCGGGCAAAGACCCCAGCAAGGGGGACCGCAGTGCGGCATACGC